>NZ_KV787407.1:0-50017 GCF_001807105.1 Corynebacterium sp. HMSC14H10
GGAAAAGACACACTTTTCTTTACTTAACCCCATATTCACTTTCACGAATATGCCCCTTTTACCCGTGCTGAGTGTGGAGAGAGAACTGTGTAACTACTGGATGGTCACCTCGACATGTCGCTCGCGCGGAGCCACACCGAAGTAGCTGCGCCCAATTGGCTCCCACGTCTTCGAGTTGGCGTTGCAGCGAACTGTCTGTCCGGCGAACTCGTCAACCAGGAATCCCCAGCTCAGACGACCAGTTTCACCCTTGCGCACTTCGTATGGTCCGATCTTCTGCCCGAGGCTCCAAACCATCTCTCGGGAGTATTCCCAGGAGTACTTGCGGTTGAGCTCCTTGCTGACCTTCACACTGACAGAGATATTGGTCCACCACTTCTTGGTCTTGGACTCCTTGATGGTCTGCGTCAGCGGAATCGGCTCATCACCGATGTCATTCTTCGTAGAGACAACGCCCTCAACGTCGTAGCGAGAGCCGGTGATTTCCACGAACTCAGCCACCGAACCCGGAGCTTCACAAGTGGTTCCCGGTGCCGGACCGCGGTCAACTGCCGCCGGCTTGGGCACTGGTACCCACTCCTCCGGCGCGAACGGTTCACCGGCTCCTGGATTCGGGGCAGCCACCGCTGTCGGAGCACCGAGTCCGAGCGCAAAGACCGTCGTCAAGCACATGGCGACAACACGCTTTTTCATAACTGCTCCTAGTCGTTAATCGTGGCGGATGCCGGGCCGCCGTCACCGGAGTTACCGCTGACAGGCGCCCACTGCTGACGGTGCTCGCCCTCCTTGGTGGTCTTGTGCCAGACCACGAAGCGAGTCGACGGCCCCTTGCCGTTGTACTCACCGAAGTAGGGCTCACCGCGCCACAGGCCGGTCTTCTGGTCACAGGTGCGAACACGGCCAATGAAGGACTTCATGTGCACGCCGTAGTCTGCGCGAACAGTCTCACCGGGGTTGACGGTCACCGGGCCCAGCTTGTCGCCAACCGACCACTGACTGACCTCGACGATGCCGTACTTGTTCTTCACCCCGTGGAGGAACACGTCCCACATATTTCCGGAGCTCATGGCCTTCACAGACTCGTTGACTCCCTCTGTCACCTCGAGGGTGTACTGAATAGGGCGGTCAGTGCGGTTGATGAATGAGTTAGTGCCGTTGTAGCGGTCCCATTCGTCGGTAATCCACTGCTCCCAGGGGTGACGCTTGGCATCCTTGACCGGGTCACACTTATCCGTGTTGGTGAAACCGGTGTGGTGCTCATCTTGGTCAGGGGTCTGGGTCAGCGGGGTCGCCGCGACCTGTCCAACGATGCCTGGCGCAAGAAGACTTGCACCCATCACCGCGCAGGCCAGGGCCTTCTTTTTCACGCTCAACATGGAGAAACTTCCTTCTACTTCGAGGCTTTAGGGGCTCTGGCCGCCTTAAACGGCGTACTCCTTGACCTGCGGAGCAGCACCGTCGACGGAGCGATCAGCTTCGTTGGCGCGCATGGAAACGCGAATGTGACGCTCCTTCGGGATGGTGCCCCAGTACGGACGACCCGCGTCAATCCACTTTCCGCCCTTACAGGTCAGGTGAGTACCTTCGAAGGACTGATTCAGGAAGCCATACTCCAGAACACCGGTGTAGCCAGGCTTGACTGGGTACGGGCCGAGGGTCTGGCCAACTTCCCAGGTCTGAGTGGACTGGTAGCCGGCGCTAAAGGTGACATGGAAGAGCTTGAGCAGGTCGAAGTCGACCGAACCGCCGACGTTCCAGGACTTGGTCTTGCCCTCCTTCAGGGTCTGGGTCAGCGGCAGGTCGGTGTCGCCGTAGTTAGCGACAGTCGCAGTACCTTCGACCTCGAACTTCGAGCCGGTGATCTTCAGGGACTGGCCGGACTGGCCTTCAACGGAGCAGGTGCCACCGACGGTGCCCGGGGTAGGGGCTGGGGCAGCTTCCGCCATCGGGGCGACAGCCAGCGAGGACATGGTAACCAGGGCTGCAATGGAGCCGGAGAGCAGGGTCTTCTTCACGGCGAAATCCTTTCAGGATGTGACGAGCAACTCGTAAGGAAATACTTGAACTGACACCTGCAAAGGTAAGTCGAAATTCAGCGTTTTGTAATGGAAAATTTTCGACTGACTTTACGACGGCCGCAGCGATTATCCACATAGTAAAAATGGAATCCCACCGATTTCTGTCACGCGAAAATACGACATCTAATTGACCCTGACCAGCAATTATGGGCGCAACAATAAGATTTCGTCGATCAATTTAAACGCATTAGAACTACGCCTTTTGAACCAATTCAAAAATGCCTCGGTCGGCCACTTGGTACTAGACAATCAACATTTCGGCCACTAGCCCACCTACATAAAGACACCAGAGAGTAGCCGAATGGCCACCCCCAGGCGCGGGCAGGTAGAGAGACCTCCACACTTCACACTCTTGATTAAATAGTTATGATTTCTTTATTAATCACTGGCGAAGTCCGGCAGTCCACAAAGCCCTGACACTTTGCCGAGGCAGATATCTTTCGGAGTACTACCTAATGTTTCGACGCACTTCCGTTCTTGCTACCACCATTGCATCCGCAGCACTTTCCCTGAGCGCGCTGACCGGCGCTCCGGCCGCTACCGCAGCACCGACAGCTACAACCAGCAGCGACGACCTGCAGGTTAAGGAATACGCTCTTTCCGATACCTTCTCTTGCGACTACTACAACCTCCCGTGGTGCCGCTAAAGAGCGCTGACCCCCTACCCCTCCTCTGCCGCCCCTTCACGTGAGCGCGGCTACTTCGCGGTGCCGTCGAGCCCCTCTAGCAGTGTGGCAAAATCCGTGACATTAGTATCCACCCGCGTGTTTGTACTGCGTCGCTGGTTCGGCTCGCCAACACCCCGATTCCCCTCGCTGGCCCCGCCCGCTGAATGCTCCGCACCCTTTTCTTCAGCTTCGTTCCCAAAATCTGGACCAAAACCGACTACGGCCGAGCGAACACCGACAAGGTACTCGGCAAGCTCACGAGCTGCACGCACCACGCGATTATTCATCTCCGCGCCGGACACTCCGCCGGCGCCATTTCCGGCACCATCGCCAGCACCAAAGTCCTCAGTGGCTGCAAATACAGCAGTCGGCATAACCGTGCCGCGCAGGTAGCTAAACAGCGGACGCATCGCATACTCCAGCACCAACGAATGCCGTGCTGTGCCAGCCGTCGCAGCAATAATGACCGGCATGGAAGTCAGCGCATCCTTATCCAGGGCGTCGAAAAACATCTTGAACAACCCAGAGTAGGACGCTGCGAACACCGGGGTCGCGGCAATCAATCCATCAGCACCGCTGACAGTATCGAGGGCGGTGCGCAATTTTTCGTCGTAAAGCCCTGTGGACATCACAGTGCCGAGACTGACAGCGAGTTCGCGCAGCTCAATGTACTCGATCTCGAGACCTTCGCCGCGCTTGGAGACCTGCACGTCAACAGCTTCCGCGATGCGATTCGCGAGGATGCGCGTGGTCGATGGGTCGGAAACGCCAGCGCTTACTACGACAAGCTTTCTCACTGCTGATTCCTTTCCGCCGGGCGGACCAGCAGGTGCGGGGAATCTGCGCCTTCGGCGACGAGCGAGGCGTGCGTCGGCGGGTCGGAGGGCACGTGTGCCGGACGGCGGCGCTCGAACTCTTCACGCAGGACCGGAACGATTTCGGTTCCCAGGATCTCAACCTGCTCCAACGCCATCTCCAGCGGCAGGCCGGCATGATCGATGAGGAAAAGCTGGCGCTGGTAGTCACCAACGGCATCTGCATAGCCCAGGTAACGTTCGATGATTTGCTCAGGCGTGCCGACGGTCAGTGGAGTGATGTTCTCGAATTCTTCCAACGATGGCCCATGTCCATAGACCGGGGCATTGTCGAAGTAGGGGCGGAAAATTTCCTTGGCTTTCTTCTCCGCCTCAGCGGCGAAGACCTGCCCACCAAGTCCGACAATTGCCTGATCAGCAGCACCATGACCGTAGTGCTCAAAGCGCTGGCGGTAGAGATTGACCATGGCTGTGGTGTGCTCGATATTCCAGAAAATGTGGTTATGGAAGAAGCCGTCCCCATAGAAGGCGGCCTGCTCAGCAATCTCGGTGGACCGGATTGAGCCATGCCACACGAAAGGCGCTACCCCGTCGAGCGGACGCGGAGTGGACGTAAAGGACTGCAGCGGCGTGCGGAATTGACCTTGCCAATCCACACTCTCCTCACGCCAAAGGGTGCGCAATAGGTGGTAATTCTCAATGGCCAGCGGAATCCCCTTGCGGATATCCTTGCCAAACCACGGATAAACCGGCCCGGTGTTGCCGCGGCCCATCATGAGATCCATGCGGCCTTCGGAAAGGTGCTGGAGGTAGGCGTAATCCTCGGCGATGCGCACGGGGTCGGTGGTGGTAATCAGCGTTGTCGAGGTCGACAGAATCAGATTTTCGGTCTGCGCTGCGAGGTTTGCCAGCAGAATCGGCGGGTTCGCCGGGGCCACAAACGGTGGATTGTGGTGCTGGCCGGTAGCAAATACATCAAGGCCAACCTCTTCAGCCTTCTTCGCTAGCGCGACAGTTGCCTTAATTCGCTCATGTTCAGTAGGGATTTGTCCGGTCGTGGGATCTTTTGTGACGTCGCCAATTGTAAAAACTCCGAATTGCATGGCTCCATATTAAGACCTTTTTGTTGACACGTCATCCCTCACCGGCTTATAGTTGACACGTCAACACCGGGAGTTGGTTCCGGCGGACAAAAATACTTCGAAACATTCGAGATACTTTTAACTTTTAGGAGATTCACTATGGCTCTTCAGTCTGGTAACTACGTTCTTGATGCACAGCACTCCACCGTTGGATTCACCGTTCGTCACGCTATGATCACTAAGGTCCACGGTCAGTTCACTGAGTTTGAGTCCGTTATTAATTTTGATGCCGACAAGCCGGAGAATTCCACGGCAAAGGCGACCATTCAGGCGAACTCCATCAACACCAACAATGAAGAGCGCGACAACCACCTGCGCTCGAAGGACTTCTTCGGCACCGACGAAAACCCGACCTTCGAGTTCGTTTCCACCGCTATCGAGCTCCAGAGCGAAGAAAAGGCCACCGTTACCGGCGACCTGACCATCAACGGCATTACCAAGCCGGTCACCCTGGATGTCGACATTTTCGGCTCCGCTGAAGACCCATGGGGTCAGACTCGCGTTGGCTTCGAGGCAGCTACCAAGATTGACCGCACCAATTTCGGTATCGATTACAACGCTCCTATTAAGACTGGCGGCCTGCTCCTTGGCAATGAGATTTCCCTGCAGATCGACGGCTCCGCAGTCAAGCAGTAACTAGCAGCCGGAACCCAGCAGCCAGAACCCCAGAAAAGCGTCCTGCATCCTCATGCAGGGCGCTTTTGCGCAATCAATGTGCAATTAATCTGCCCCCGCTGTGAGAAAAGCATGGTGCGGGAGCAAAAAAGTGGCATGCTTAGACAGGTGAGTTCCAGTAAAGACACTTCCCAGGGCACCGAAACCACCAACGAGACAACGCAGGACGCTCAGACTGCGCAGGCCGCTCAGGCCGAGCAGTCCCGCGCCGCCCGCGTTGCCGCCCGTCGTGGAAACATCAAGGCACCTCGCCGCACTCCGCTGAAGACACTGGACCAATCCTCCAAGCTGCAGAACGTCCTCTACGACATTCGCGGTCCGGTGACTACTCTCGCCGAGCAGATGGAGGCCGACGGCCACCGCATCATGATGCTCAACACTGGCAATCCGGCGAAGTTCGGCTTTGATGCACCTGACACCATCGTGCAGGACATGGTCCGGGCCCTCCCCCACGCACAGGGCTACTCCGAGTCCAAGGGTATTTACTCCGCACGCCGTGCCGTCGTCACGCGCTATGAGATGGACCCGGATTTCCCCCGTTTCGACGTCAACGACGTCTGGCTGGGCAACGGCGTCTCCGAGCTGATTTCCATCACCACGCAGGCGCTGCTCAACGAGGGCGATGAGGTCCTCATTCCAGCTCCGGATTACCCGCTCTGGACGGCAGCAACCACCCTCGCCGGCGGCAAGGCCGTCCACTACACGTGTGATGAGGAGAACAACTGGGCCCCGGATGTCGAAGACATTCGCTCGAAGGTGACGGATCGCACGAAGGCGATTGTCATCATCAACCCGAACAATCCGACCGGCGCGGTCTACACACGCCAGACACTCGAAGCCATCGTGGATATCGCTCGTGAGCACTCACTCCTGCTGCTTTCCGACGAAATCTACGACCGCATCCTCTACGACGATGCAGAGCACATTTCCACTGCCTCCTTGGCCCCGGATTTGCTCTGTATCACCTTCAACGGCCTGTCCAAGACCTACCGTGTGGCCGGCTACCGCGCTGGCTGGATGGTGCTGACTGGCCCGAAGCGCCACGCAGAGGGCTTTATCGAGGGCATCAACTTGCTGGCCAGCACCCGTCTATGCCCGAATGTCCCTGCTCAACACGGCATTCAGGTGGCACTTGGCGGTTACCAGTCCATCGAGGACTTGATCCTGCCAGGGGGTCGCCTTCTGGAGCAGCGCAATGTCGCCTACGAGGGACTGACCTCAATTCCGGGCGTGAGCTGCGTGAAGCCGATGGGCGCCATGTACGCATTCCCGAAGCTGGATCCGAACGTCTACGAAATTCACGATGACGAAAAGCTGATGCTCGACATCCTGCGTGAAGAGAAGATCCTGATGGTCGGCGGCTCTGGCTTCAACTACCCGACGCCGGATCACTTCCGAATTGTCACCCTGCCGTGGGCACGCGACCTGAAGGAAGCCATCGAGCGCCTGGGCAACTTCCTGGTCAGCTACAAGCAATAGCAGTACTTAAGGTTGCGCACGCTACTGGTTCTGCCCTTCTCACATATCGATGCGCTATTCACTTATGGACACACTGGAGCGCATCGATGAGTGAGTATTGCATCGATAGGTGGGCCATAGCGCTGATGACCACGGCTCGGCGCGCCGGAATGGCGGTACGCCTTCCGGTGCTGGTGCAGCGATTAGGTTATTAAGGGTGGGCAGGCATTCAAAAGATTCAATGAACTCTGACAACCAGCAACCTTTTCGCGTTGCTCCGGGTTCCGACATAGGTGCGCATCTCGACGTACTGAAGAACTCGAACAACGGCTCCCCTACCGGCCGGTTCCGGGCTGTCAATGCCGCGAATCAACCCAACTCTGCAACTTCGGCTGCCCCAGCACGACATGCAGAGCCTGCCGCACATTCAAAACCAGCACCGGCACGGCAAAACGAACCTGCGCAAGCCAAACCAAAACCAACGAAACCGCGGCACAACCCCACAAGAGCACGTCGCTTGCTGGCCACAGTTCTCACAGTTGCTGGTATTGCCACTTTCCTCGCAGTGATTGGGCTCTGGCCATCGGGTGAAGCTCCGAGCCCAGGGCCGGGATTCCTGCAGTCACAGACGTCAGCTGCAGAGACGGTTAAGGGAACCGTCGTAAAGCACAGCGTCGGCGCGTGCAATTCGCCTGACAACGGACGTGTCTTCGACGACCAGCCGCGGCCAGGGCTGACGGCTTCGCTCAACGACTCAGCTGCGCCGAAGTGCCAGCTCTCGGTCATTGAACTGACCTCAGGCCCAGACGAGGGCAAGAAGACTCTTTTGGAGGCATCCGGCCTGCCCGGCGAGATTGAGCTGGCGGAGGGCGACAAGGTCGTCCTGGCAATTCACCGCCCAAACGCGGCCGGTACCGGAGCTGTCGACAATGGTGCCGTGCCGGATCCGGGGTTGATGACACCAGCTCCTGGCGTTGTTCCCGCGCCTGCCCCTGAGGGAGCAGAGGGGGAGCCTGCTCCTGATGCTGAGGCTCCGGCACCGACTCCGGCACCAGCTCCGGCACCAGCTCCGGCCCCGGAGCAGGAACCAGCACCTGAATCCGGCGCAGAAGCTCCTGCTGCTCCTGCTCCACCCGCACCACCTGCCCCCGAGGCTCCCGCGGCCGACACTAACGTCGTCGATCTCGCACCTCATCAGGTTGTCGACACCGCTAGCATCGGGAACACCTACACCTTCCTGGACATGGATCGCACCACGACAATCTGGTTGTGGCTCGGCGCGGCAGTACTTCTCATCATCCTCGTCGGCATGACTCGCGGGGTCTTGAGCCTCATTGGTCTTGGCATCACGTTGGCCGCAGTGATGGGATTTCTGGTTCCGGCACTGCTACGCGGCGGCGATCCTGTGGCCTTAGCCATCACGGCGGGCGCGGCGATTCTCTTCCCAGTGCTCTTCCTCGTTCATGGCATCAACTGGAAGTCAGCTTCCGCACTGGCGGGAACACTCACCACGATGGTGCTGGCGGCGGGCCTGGCCAACCTCGCAATCTCCACGTCGCAGCTACGTGGTCTCGGCAACGAGGACAACCTACTTATTCAGCTTTACCTGCCTGACGTCTCCGTCACAGGTCTGCTTCTGGCGGGATTCATCATCGGCGCGTTGGGTGTGCTTAACGACGTCACCATCGCCCAGGCCTCTACCGTCCAGGAGCTCTACGAAGCAGCTCCGCGGTCGCGGCCTATGGAGGTCTTCCGCTCGGCAATGCGCGTCGGTCGCGACCACATCGCGTCGATGGTCTACACACTAGTACTGGCGTACCTCGGCACCGCACTGCCGCTATCGATTTTGTTAAGCGTCTCCGACCGGCCGCTGATGCAGGCGTTGACCTCCGACGTCGTGGCCACAGAACTGCTGCGTTCCACCATCGGTGCGGTCGCTTTGGTACTCGCGGTGCCGATTACCACCCTCATCGCCGCCTATACCGTGGCTCCGGAGGGTATGAAGTTTCCGAAGCGCTCGAGAGCGGCCAGTATTTAGCCGCGGCCGAGGCAGGTGACATCCCAGCCTGCGGCACGCCACTGATCGGTTGGCAGGCAGTTGCGGCCGTCAAGCACCGCTGCGCGCTTGACCAGTTTCTTCGCAACCACCGGGTCGATATCGCGGAACTGCTGCCACTCGGTGGCGACGACAACCATCTCCGAGCCTTCCAGAGCTGCTTCGATGCTCGGTGCGTACTCCAAGGTCGGGAAATTCTTCTTGGCGTTCTCCATGGCCTGTGGGTCGTAAACGCTCACCGAAGCGCCTGCCAACGACAGCGAACCGGCAATCGACAGCGCCGGGGAGTCACGCACATCGTCAGAGTTCGGCTTGAAAGCCGCACCCAGCACAGTCACGGTGTGACCGAGCAACGAGCCACCGAAGCTGCCGCGTACCAGGTCAACGGTCTTTTCACGGCGACGCATGTTGATTGCATCGACCTCGCGCAGGAAAGTCAGCGCCTGGTCAACGCCCAGCTCACCAGCGCGGGCCATGAATGCGCGGATATCCTTCGGCAGGCAACCGCCGCCGAAGCCCAGCCCCGCATTGAGGAAGCGGCGGCCAATTCGAGCGTCCATACCGATGGCGTCGGCAAGCGTGGTGATATCCGCACCTGTGACCTCACAGATTTCAGAGACCGCGTTGATGAAGGAAATCTTGGTGGCGAGGAATGCATTCGCCGACACCTTCACCAGCTCTGCGGTGGCGGTGTCCGCGACGATAAACGGCGTCTCACGCTCAAAGATAGGGCCGAAGCACTCGCGCAGACTTTCCTCAGCGATCGATTCGACTTCCTGACCTGCACCATTGAGGATCATGCCCGGCTTCTGGGTGCCCAGCACCACACGGTCCGGCTCGAGAGTGTCCTTCACCGCGAAGCCCTCGCGCAGGAACTCCGGGTTCCAGGCAATCTCGAGACTGGTGTTCTTCAACTCATCGTCGCCGGATGCGGCGCGCTCACTGATCATCTCCGCAGCCAGCTCCTGCAAGCGCGGTGCGGTACCGACGGGCACAGTGGACTTACCAAACACTAAATGCTTGCCGACGACGCGCTTGGCCAATTCGGTAACAGCTGCGTCCACATAGCGAACATCGGCTGCGTACGAGCCCTTGACCTGCGGAGTTCCGACACCTACGAAGTGGACGTTCGCAAATTCAACAGCCTCGTCGTAGTTAGTGGTGAAACGTAGTCGCCCCGACTCAACGTGCTTCTTTAGCAGTTCGGGCAAGCCGGGTTCAAAGAAAGGAACTTGGCCTGCGGACAATGCCTCAATCTTGGCGGGATCAACATCTACGCCGAGAACCTCGTGGCCTAACTCCGCCATCGCCGCGGCATGAGTGGCGCCAAGGTAACCCGTACCAATAACCGTAATACGCATAAGGGCTATTATTTATCGAAAGATAAAAGGCCCTCAAGCCGATTTAACCCTTAAATGGTGTGAACTAAAGGCCCATATTTAGGCTTTTCACCTGCGGAAACTCTTTATTGAACAATTGTTTCCATTTCTTCACCGAGAATTCACTCGGGGCTATTCACAATTCATTTATATTCCGAGTTCATATCCCGAGTTTCAGGTGCCTTATTCCTCATCACGGAAGTTCAGGTACGCACGCGACGGCGTCGGGCCGCGCTGCCCCTGATACTTCGAACCGAGCTTGCCGGAACCGTAAGGCACTTCTGCCGGCGAGGACATCTTGAACAGTGCCAGCTGGCCGACCTTCATATTTGGCCACAGTGCGATAGGCAAGTTCGCCACATTGGATAGCTCCAGCGTGATGTGACCTGAAAACCCTGGATCAATAAAGCCGGCGGTCGAGTGCGTTGCCAGGCCCAGACGCCCCAGCGAAGACTTACCTTCCAGGCGGCCTGCCAAGTTCGGAGGAATAGTGAAGTACTCCAGGGTCGATGCCAGGACGAACTCGCCCGGGTGAAGAATGAAGGGCTGCCCTTCTGGAACCTCGTGCGGGGACGTCAGTTCTTCCTGCGGCAACTTCGGATCGATGTGCGTGTACTGCGAGTTGTTAAAAACTCGGAAGAACTTGTCCAGACGCACGTCGATGGACGAAGGCTGAATCATCTTCGGGTCAAAAGGATCAATGCCGAGATGGCCGGAGCCTTCGGCATCGATAGCGGCACGAATATCACGATCTGAGAGCAACACATAGACCAGCTTAACCGCTCTGTAATGCACAGCGTGCGCGGGTTGCAGGATATGCCCGCGATAAATTCAGCGGAGCTGCTGCCAACCAATTTTTTCGACGCGAATCGAGAGTGCTACATTGAAGTTACAGAGGGCGACTGATTTCCTGCATGCCACACCTACTGTGCCAATCCCGTGGCGTGCTTTTAATCATTCCGCCTACTGTGTGCCGATGTAGTTCAATGGTAGAACTCCTGCTTCCCAAGCAGGCGGCGCGGGTTCGATTCCCGTCATCGGCTCCACTTAGACGTCGAAAATGATAAGTAGGCGTTTGCGTTAGCGAGTATGCCCCAAGGGGGTCAAGAAAATCGCTTGCGTTAGCGAGTGTATAGCGCGTTAACTCTGACCTGTAGAAACACTTTCCTCTCTTTCGGCTGAGTGAGCGTTTGCGTTAGCAGGCGTTGATTTGGTCGAGGTGGATAGCGTGGTCGGCGACCTCGGTAACGAGTTCAGCATCGTGGGTGATGACGATGACGACGGCACCAGTGTCAGCGAGTTTACGCATTACTCGGGAAATCGCGACAAGGTGTTTGTAGCCAACACCGGACGTGGGCTCGTCGAAGGTGTAAACTTTCTTGTTCGCAGCAAGCGCTGTAGCAATAACCAGACGTTGACGTTGCCCGCCAGAGAGTGCTTGCGGATGATCAGCCTCGTGGTCGGCAAGGTCGAGTTCTTCAAGGATCGCGTGGGCATCGATGTGTTGCTTTTCGGCTTTGGTCGTGCCGAGCGTGACTTCGTCGATGACGGTATCTGAGAACAACTGTCGGGTAGGGTCTTGCATCACAAGGTAGGCGTCGCGGCTGGTGAATTTTTGTCCGCCGAGTGTGATGGATGCATGTTTGGCTTTTTCTAGTCCGCAAACAATGCGTGCCAGTGTTGATTTGCCTGACCCGCACGGGCCGAGGAGTGCCGTGATTTTCCCTGCCGGAAACAACACGTGGTTAATATTGAGGACTGTGTTTCCGTGGCGGTAGGCAAAGGCGAGGTTGTCGATTGTGAGCCCTTCACCTTCTGGTTCGGGCAGGCTCGGCATGGATACGGGCACTAGGGATCGCAGCCCAAGCTGTTTGCGCTCCTCATCCGAGGTAGCGTAGAACTCTTCGCCGGTTGCGGTGAGGACAATCTTGCCTTTGTCGAAGCAGTAGACACGGTCGACGATCCCGGAAAGGAAACTTAGCCGGTGTTCAGCAATGATGATGGTGTGTCCATCGGCTTTGAGCCTGGCGATGAGTGTGGCGAGTTGGTCGATAACGTCAGCGGACAAGTTCGCGGTTGGCTCGTCAAAGACGATCAGCGACGTGTTGTTGCACATGGCGACGGAGCAGGCCACGCGTTGCATCTGTCCGCCTGATAGTTGTGTGACGCGGGATTCCAGCAGGTCGGCGATACCTAACTCGGCTGCGACCTCGTCAATGCGGGCACAGATCTCCTGCGGGTCGCGGCCGAGATTTTCTGGGCCGAAGGCGAGTTCTTGGCGCACGTGGGTGGTGTAGAACTGGGTGCGCGGGTTTTGAAACACTGTCGAACAGTGGTGGGCAAGGCGTGGCAGGTCTGTTTGTGCCACGTCAATGTCGTCGACTGTGACGTTTCCGGTAAGGTCGCCGTCGTGGAAGTGCGGGATGAGCCCGTTAAATAGCCGTAGTGCGGTGGTTTTTCCTGACCCGGATGCGCCACACAGCAAGGTGACGGTTCCGGGTGTGATGGTGATGGTTGCGTCGTTGATTGAGGGGTGGTCTGCTCCTCGATAGGTGAAGGTGACCCTAGTTGCTTGGGCTATTGTCATAGGACGATTCTCCATATCGCGAAGCCGATAACGATGAGCAGAATGACTGCGTCGACCACTCGGAATTTCACGACTGTGACTGAGGTGGGCTTTGCGGTTCCGCCCAGTCCGCGCACGAGGGCGGCCGATGCCAGTTCGTCCCCGCTGCGTACCACGGTCGATAGCAGAGGGATTGTGAAGTATTGCGCCGCACGCAGTGAGAGCACGGACATGCCGCGTAGTTTCATGGCATCTGAGATCGCTTTAACTTCGTGGCCGATCACGGGCAGCACACGTAACGCGACTGAGATCGGGATCGTGAAACAGGTCGGGATTCGTGAGCTGGCGAGTGCTTTTTGCAAGGTGGCGGGTCGGATTACGCCGATCGCGTAGGCTCCCATTCCTGCGCTGACGCTGAATCGCCACATCCACTGCAGAAACAGCACGAGGAACGCGCTGGCTGTTGATTTCCAGACCAGGGGTATCACGAAGACGAGTGTGCCGAGAGCCGCAAACGTGGCCAGGTAGACGGCCACCCAGCTCGGGCGCACGAGCGTGTTGGGGTTGATCGTAGCGCTCGTCAGCATCACGGCGGCGAATCCGCCCAGAGTACACACGAACCACGGCGAGTAGGCACTGTAGATCGTGGTGGAGACGATGACGAGCGCTGCGATAATGGTGCGCGGGTCGGGAAGTTTAGACAAGACCGGCCCGTTCAAAGTGTTTGCGCGCGACCCTGGTTCCCAACAGACCAGCAAGCCAGCCCACGATGAGCATCACGCCGAAGAAGCCCAGCAGAATCGGAATCGTGACGACCTGTGCCATCTTGGCGGCATACTCGGCACCCATTTGTTCGGCGATCTGCGACATATATGCGTCTTGGTTCATAAATAGCGGAATCCACGGGGAAACATAGATCGGCAGAATAAACAGTGCATATGCCAGCGGGACACGAACTTTCACGCTCTTCGGCCCCTTGGTGATCACCAAGTCAGCGAGCAGGCCGAACACAGCGGCGATCGCAATTCCTCCCACCCAGTGGCCGGTCACGAAGAAGAGGATTTCGATGATAATCAGCATGATTGTCAACGCCCCCATCTTCGGAGTGCGGGCAGTAAACAGCGCAAAGACGATGCCGTTAACGAGGATAGAAAGCAAGAAGCCGGCATACATGGCAGCCGGAATGAACCCGAGCATTCCGAATGCAAACACGATGACGAACATCAAGGCAGTGAAGACGCCGATATTGATGAAGTCGCGCGCGTTGAGGCGCGAGGATGTGGGTGTGGACATAGTTTTTCCTTTTATGTGCTGATATGCGCTGTGTTTAGACGAGTTGCCATCCGCCTGCGTTGATGCGCTCTTGCCAGAAATCGCGGTATTGACCCGGCTGGTTGACCAGCTCGTCGTGGCACCCGCGCTGGGCGATACGCCCACCGTGGGAGAGCACAATAATTTGGTCAGCTTGTCGAATGGTTTCAAGTTTGTGGGCGATCACGATCAGCGTGGAGTGCTTGCGTAGCTCATTCATCGCCGCAACAATATTGGCTTCATTTTCCGCGTCCAATGCGCTGGTGGCCTCATCGAAAAGCACGATCGGGGCCTTCTTCACCAAGGCGCGAGCGATAGAGACGCGTTGCCGTTCCCCACCTGACAGTGCACGCCCGCCAGAACCCGCCAATGAATTCCAGCCATCTGGGAGGCGGTTGACGATTTCCGTCACGCCCGACAGGTCAGCGGCCCACCTGATTTCTTCATCGGTGGCTTCTGGGTTGCCAAGGCGAATGTTGGCTTCGAGAGTGTCGTTGAATAAGTAGACGTCTTGGAAGACAAGAGACACCTGGCGCATCAAATCTTCGGTGGTCTGCTCGCGCACGTCCACTCCGCCAACGCGCACGCTGCCGGACTGCACATCCCAGAAACGTGCAACCAACCGGGCGATCGTCGTCTTCCCGCACCCAGATGGACCAACCAGGGCACACATGCCACCTTGCGGGACATGGAAGGAAATATCACGGAGAACCGGGGTGTCCGGATCGTAGCCGAAGGTGACGTCCTCGAAACGAACATCACCAGGGGCGTTTATCGGTGTAGAGGCATCGGGTTCGGACAGTTCGGGGGCATCCATGACCTTGTCGACGTGGTTCATCTGCTGGCGGCGTTCTTCCAGCCCGGTCATGCAGCCACCGATGTCTTGGAGCATGGTGGTGAACCGCAGGCACATGCCGATTGTGACCACGGCGTTCAGCGCATTCATTTGCCCGCCGAGGGCGAGTTGGGCGGTCAGCCAGATCATCACCACAATGAGCGCTTGAACGAACATCCCATTAATCAGGTTCGCTAGTGTTTCGATCCACAATGCTTTGCGACCCTTGCGGTCAGCCTGTTTGAATGCCCGATCAAGGGCCGGGTAGTCGTCGGCGACATGGCAGGAGCGCAGCGCGCCTTGGCAGGTGGCGAATTCGACCATGCGAGCCGCCAGCTCCGATTCGGCTGGTTCGGAAACCTTCTTGCCCTTATCGAGAAGCACACGGGAAATATGGAGGAAGGCAAGCATGATCGGGAACGCGATCGTCAAGGTCAGTCCCAGCCGCCAATCCCAGAACCAGGTTCCCACAGTGATCACCAGCACGGCCGAGAGTTTTTGGACGAGAGAGAAAATGAAATGTGCCGCCGACTCGCCCAAGTTCATCATTTCCTGGGTGACCATGCGCGACAGCCGTCCAGAGCTACCCGAATCGAACACTCCCAACGGTAGGCGGGCTACTTTGTTACCTACTGCCTGGTGGACGTCGTGAATGAATCCAAGCGCGCCGATATAGCCGGTGCGCATGCCATAAAACTCCGTGCCCACGCCCAGCACCGCGAACACCGCCAAGGCGATGAGCCAGCCCCAAAACGACAGCCCCCACACCGGCATTCCGGTCGCCAAGGCGCTTGCTGCAGGGAGTAGCGCGAGCAGGGCAAAGCCGTGACACAGTCCTGAGACCGCACCCCACGCTTGACCAACCGAAAGGTCTCGCCACGAGGCGGGTTCCATCAAACGCTTAAAGCGTGGCAGCAATAGTTGATTCATCGTGTCATCTCCTCGCATGCACCTTGGGCAAGAAGTGCCTGATAGTGCGCATTACCCAACAACTCGTCGTGTTTACCGACCACAGCAATGCCCCCGCGTTCCATGACGACAATCTGATCCGCGCCCCTGATCGAGGCCAGTCGGTGGGCGATCACAATCACGGTTCTGCCTTTGGCAAGAGTCGAGAGAGCTTGTTGGATTTTCGATTCCGATTCCGGGTCCGCCATCGCCGTCGCCTCGTCCAGCACCAACACTGGGGCATCAACCATGAGCGCCCGGGCGATCGCGATACGGGCTGCCTGCCCGCCCGAAACGTGGGTGTCCTCCCCCAACACAGTGTCGTAACCATCTGGCAGGCTCATGATGAACTCGTCGATCTGCGCTGCTCTCGCCGCCTGCCGCACCTGATCCAAGGTTGCGTCTCGCGCGCCCAGGGCAATGTTGTTGTGGATGGTGTCGCGAATAAGCTGTGCATCTTGCAGGACGAATGCGACCGTCGAATACAACACATCCTGGGAAATGCTCTTTAGATCAACCCCGCCGATGGTGATCGTGCCAGCGTCCGGGTCATCAAAGCGGGCCATCAAACTCGCCAACGTCGACTTCCCCGCACCCGACGGGCCAACCAGCGCGGTCACCGTGCCTGCCGGAATGCTCAGGCTCACCTCGTCTAATGCCTGGGTGTCGTCATAGGCATACGACACACCCCGAATCTCGATATCATGACCGTGTGGTGTCTGTGGCGCATCGGGCTGACTCAACGCCGGTAGCTCCATGACATTCACCAGCCGTACTGCCGCTGAACCTGCGAGCTGATAAGACCAGGCGATGGTTGCGACTGCCATCAACGCTCCCGGCAGCACCAAGGCAATCAACGTCGTCGCTATCACCTCGTAGATGCTCACCCAACCGGCGTTCATCATCAACGCGCCACCGCCAAGGTTCACGATCAACAACACCGGGATCGACACCCACGAAAATGAGGCGACCGACATCGACACCAGCGGCATACACCACGCCCGGTAGAACTTAGAAAACTCGTTAGCTGCATCTAAATAGGCTTTATGTGCTTGGCCAACCTTGCCGAACGCTTTCACCACTGAGATACCGGCAACGAACTCGGCCATCGTTGCCGAAACCTGAGCAAGCTTGGTGTCCATTTCCGCGGTCTTCTCATTCATCCCACGCATCGACATGCCATACATGCCCACATAAACCGGAATCGTCGCAATCGACAGCAGAGCGAGCCGCCAATCCACCACGAACGCATAGGCCAACAAGGCGAGCGGGGAGACGATTGCGTTCAGTTTCTCGATCGGCCCGTGTGCGATCACTGTGTGCACCGTGGCCGTATCATCCTGAATGGTCTTGCGGATCTTCCCTTCGCCCTCGCGGGTAAACCACGACAGCGGAGCAGTCGACATTCGGGCGGCAATTTGCCGACGCATCTGATTACGCAACGACAGGTCAATAAAATGCGTCACGCCCAACGCAACAAAATACAAAGTCAACCGCGCCATGTAAGCAGAAACAAGGAGCATCACGATCCAGTTCACCCGCGCCGGGTCCACCCGGTCTTGCATCAGCGCAGCTCCCAGCTCCACCAAAGCCACATAGGGTGCGATAGCCAACACCCCAGAGGCGAACGTTAAGGCCTGCGCGATAAACAGTTTGCCTTTCACCGGCTGCGATAGCTGACGGATCGCGTTCTGGCCAGCGACTGATTTTTCCTTCGCCGACCCATACTCGCCTTCAACAACCCGATCCGTTGCACTTTCGTTCACGTAAGCACCATCCTTCTTAGGCATGCCTAACCTTACTATATTTCTGGGAGGTGTGTCTACTGTGCACGTCAACTGATACGAACATCACCCTTTCAGGGCAATCCTCACCTGTTCACCGGTGCGGAACACGAACCGGATCGCGTCCTCGGTGACAATGGCGTGGTCGATAAGTGCGCTCCATTGTGCGGGGTGAAACTCGCTCACAGGTTCCCCTGTCAGATCATTCAGGGTTGTGGTGATGGCGGCGTGCTTGGCGGTGTTCGCTGCGATATCTTTTTCCAGGCTTGTTCTACGTGCGAGCGTCTTACGGTAGGTAGTATCGAGTTCGGCGTACGCGGATTGGCAGGCGTCCTGGTCGAGCGCACACCGCTGGTTTTCCGCAATCAGCGCTTCGATCTGCTCGTCTTTCACCGTCGCGCTGCTGCAGGGATGTTCGTCTGTGTATTTATGGTTGCATTGCCAAACTGCGTCTTTGCATTTCGTGTTCGACGCCCACGTTTTACGCCCATACCACGCCCCACACCGAGCACATTCCAGCCGGGTGGAGAACAACCCGACTTTCGCTGACTATATGTTGCCATGCCTGGTGGCGAGTTCGTATTGCATCTGATCCCAGATACGCGGTTCGGTAATCGGCTCATGATTACCTGATACATAGTATTGGGGTACTTCGCCTTCGTTGACCTTCATCTTCTTAGTAAGGAAATCGGTGGTGAACGTCTTTTGCAGCAGGGCGTCGTCCTTGTATTTTTCGTTGGACAGGATGGAGCACACTGTCGAGGTTGACCACACTTCTTTCCCGCGCGGGGTGAGAATCTTGCGGGCAGCGAGCTCGGTTTTAATCTCACTGATCGCTATCCCATCAAGGAACAGCTGGTAGATCAACCGCACGGTCGGAGCCTGCGTCTCGTCGATGACGAGGCTTCCACCCTCGCCTTTCTTATATCCGAGTAGCACCAATTACCCATAATCCCCACGCCGACTCCCGTTTCGAAGGAGTCGGCGCGGGGGCTTTTGCGTGGGTATGGAGCTGATTCAGGGGCGCAACCTAAGCCGACGGCGACGACGACGGCGACGGCGACGGTGCAGTGTATCTCAGCCACCGCAACACTGCTTTAACACGACGGTTGCTATCCTCCGGCTGGAAGCCGAGCTTTAAAAACACATTCGCCACATGCTTACTCACTGCACCAGCGGTCAGCACCAGGCGCTTTTCCATTTCCTTATTACTAAGCCCCTGCGCCATCAGGTCGAGCACTTCGCGCTCGCGCGGGGTCAGCGCGGCGATGCCGTCCTGCTTTGCAGTAAGCAGCGTTGCGACCACTTCAGGGTCAACCACGGTACCACCACCACGCACTTCTTCCAGTGCTGCGACGAAGTGGTCGACATCCGAGACGCGTTCCTTAAGCAGGTACCCAAAGCCACCATGCTGCAGCAGGCGATCCAGATAACTGGCCGCTACGTATTGACTGAGCACCACAACCGGCTGGTCAGGGTTGTCCTGGCGAAGTGTGGAGACCGCGAGCAGTCCGTCGTCACGCATGTTCGGCGGCATCCGGACATCGGTGACGATGACATCGAACGCTTGCCCTTCGGCGGTGGCGAGCAGCTGATCCGCATCGCCGACGGCGACGACCTCGTGCCCCAGCGCCCGCAGCAGGCCGGTTAGCCCCTCGCGCAGGAGTACGGAGTCCTCTGCCAGCAGTATTTTCATCGTGTCCTTCCTTGGCGAACGGGCAGTTCCAACCGCAATTCGGCACCACCGTCGGCGTTGGTGAGCGACACGGTGCCACCGAGCGCTGCCGCCCGTTCCCGCAGGCCTGCAATGCCGGTTCCATCGTCATGCTTTACGAGGTCTACAGCGTCCGCCCCCGATGGTGCTTCCAGGCCTACGCCATTGTCGCGCACGGTGACCGTAAGCGTACCGAGATGGGACACGAGCGCCTTCTTTGGAGCCTGAACCGCAAGAGTGATCTCGGCGCTGTCGGCGTGACCATGTTTGGTGGCATTGGTCAACGCTTCCGCTGCACAGTGGTACGCCAGCAACGCTGTGGTCTCATCGAGCGGGCCGAAGTCGGAGACACCATCTTCATGGACGGCTACCTGCATTCCGGAGTGCGCGGCCAGTTCCTCCACTGCTGCCACCAGACCGTTTTCAAACAGTACCGGCGGAGCAATGCCAAGCACCACCGAGCGCAGCTGTGCAAGCGCCTGCGTTGCATTGTTATCGGCGGCGGTGAGCGCCTCGGCTACCTCTTCTTCAGTCTTACCCATGCGAGCAGCGGCAATGTTGAGTTTCAAGGCGGTCAGGTGTTGCTGAGGGCCGTCGTGAAGCTCGCGTTCGATGCGGCGGCGCTCGCCTGAGAAGGAGTCAATGAGCACGTCGCGGGATTGGGTAACTTCTTCGCTGGATGGTGCGAGGATGACGCGGGAGAGCCAAATGGACAGCAGGCCGGCACCGAAGTTGATGGCGATGGTCAGCGCCAAAAAGAGGATGGCGAAAACCCAGGCAACAGCAATTTTCTGTGTTGGGTCCGTCAGAGTCCAGCTGAAAAACTGCACTTCATCAACCAGGAAAGGTGCAGCGAAGAGCACACCGACAGTGAAGCCGCCGCCGACCCACGCTGTGAAGGTGACAAAGCCAATGGCCAACTGGACGAGCAAGTTGACGAAGTTGCGGATGTCGAACCAACGATTGGTCACGCGGTTGGCAATCGGGGTGCCGGACCACGATGCCACCCAGCGAGAGAGCCAGTCGGCACCTCGGCCGATGAGCGGAATCCACGGCAGAAGCACAACAGAGGCAATCAAACCCGGAATGAACAGCAGTCCGAGAATAAAACTCCAGGCCAGCGCGATTAAATTCTTTTTCTTTGTCATAGGTTCAAAGCTAAGTTGGCCCGGGTTCAAATGCAGTGGAGCTAACTCCCCTAAATTCAGTCGAGCTGAATACGCCCCGGCTTCTTTTCACCGATACCTCGGTCGGCCAGTTCGTCATCAATGTACGTTGGCCGACCGACAGCCAGCCCAAGCACTGCAAGCACGACCGTAGTACCAAGCAGTACGACCAGAATAGGTGTCCACGTTTCCGTCGTTCCAGCGGCCACACCCACCAGGAATGGCCCGACTGCGGAGAAAATGTAGCCGATTGGCTGCACGAAGCCGGACAGCCGCGCGGTCAGCTCATGGCTGCGCGTGCGGCCCGGAATCAGCGCGATAGCCATGGGGAAACAAAAACCACCCACGCCCAGCAGGAACGCAGCCCCAATCGCGTATCCAACACCAGTTTCCGCCGCTCCCCGCTGGTCGATCAGAATCATCAACGCGTACCCGAGGAAGAAAAGGCAGCCGAGACCAAAGGCGACGTAGGACATGGTGCGGAGCCGTGCAATCAGCGGTGGCATCAGCAGACCGCCGATGATGCCCAGCCCTTGAACAATCATGGATGCCGCGGTAGCTACGCTGACGCTGATGCCTGCGTCGATAAGCATTTTCGGCATCCAGCCCATCAGCACGTAAGCGTTCATCGACTGCACGCCGAAGAAAACTGCCAGCGCAATGGCTGTCGGAGACTTCCAGATTGGCGTGTTTGCCGAGGAGCTGACCGAGGCCTTCGGATAGTCGAATCCGATGCGCGCACGCAGCGGCAACCACACAACGAGCTGAACAAAGGCGGTGATCGCCCATACGGCAATCGCCCAGCGCCACATATCGACGCCACCTGTGGACGCTTCGGGTGAATCGCTAATCAAAAACGCCGTCGCCGGCCCCAGTCCGCCCCCGAGGGCGAGCATGCTCGAGTACAACATCATCAGCACGACGGCATGACGGCCGCCATGCACCTTGATCCACGCAGGTAGCAGTACATTTCCCAGCGCAATACCCGCAACCGACAACGCCGTAAACAGAAGGAATAGCCAGATGCTGCTCACCCACGGGCGCACCGCAAGGCCGACGAATAGCAACGTCGCAGACAGTGTGAGTGCACCGCTTAAGCCCATTCGCTTGCCGACGGAAACCGCGGACAACCCAATCGCGAAAAATGCGAGCCCCGGAATCGCCGTAATCAGACCACCAAAGGCGGAGGAAGCGCCAAGGTCGGATAGGAGCTGATCAAGCACCGGACCAATTGACGCGATACTCGGGCGCAAATTCAGCGCCGCGACGATTACGGCGATAACAAGAACGGGAACGCTGAGCGCGATGGCATTCTTCGAGGACCCAGCAGCCTTTGGCTGTGGTTGCCCTGGTTTTTCTTCTATCGCCATAACAATGGACGTTACCGCTTCCTGCTAATGACTCTCTAGCCGACCCGAGCCCGCTGGTTCGGGGAAGCTTAAAAAACTAGCGTGCTGAATGTTGCTGTTGTCCTATCCTGGACTACAGCGACATCTCTTTTTCTGTATCTATTGACAGTCTTTCGGCTATCTCTGACGTAAGGATTGAACTGAAAATGGTTGAACCGATTTCTGATTCCATGCTCATTGCCTATGACGGCTCCGACGAAGCCAAGCGGGCGCTGGCCTACGCCGGAAAACTGCTGCGCGTTAAGAAGGCCTACATTCTGACTGCCTGGGAGCCTCTACAGCGTGCTGCTGCTCGCACTGCTGGCGCCTCCGGCATGATGCAGCCCGACTGGGATGCCACTACTGAAGACGGCGATCCGGCACACGACGAGGCTGTTCGTATTTGCCGTGAGGGTGTGCAGATTGCCGCTGAGGCCGGCTTCGTCGCCGAGCCTTACTTGGTAGAGACCGAAACTACTATCTGGTCGGCCATCGTCGATGCAGCTCACGACCTCGATGCGGGCGTGATTATCTCCGGCACTCGCGGTGTGACTGGTTTGCGTGGTCTGTTTACCGCCTCGACCTCTGACGCGTTGCTGAAGAATGCTGGCCGCCCGGTCCTTGTCGTTCCGGGGGAAAAGGAATAATTTCTAGAAAACTTTTAAAAACTTACTTAGCTGATAGAAAATGGGTTAATCTCTCAACTAAGAAAACTCAATGACCGCTGAAACCACCCAAAATTCAAGGCAGGGAGAGATTCCCAGCTGTTCCACTGGTTTACAGATGTCACAGAGTGTAGTTTTATAAACAGTATTGACTTAATGCACACGAGGAGTCCTCAACATGGCATACGAAACTGATTCCGAGCAGCGTCGTAGCGTTGGCCCTGCCCTGGCCTCGGCGCTCATTGGCGCCCTTCTCGGTGGTGCCGCTATCTTCGGCATCGGCCAGGCTCTGACCGAAGACCGAATTCCGGAAGCACAGGCTGTTTCCACCGATGACGCTCTGCTTGGCGGTGTCGAGTACGGTCAGCGTTAAGCCCTTAACGCTAACCCTCCTTTAACGCTATGCCCACCTTTGTTCGAGCGCGTAAGCGCGTGCTTGTACCTTGGTGGGTTTTGCTGTGCCTGCTGGCATTCATCCAGTCCCCCGGCAAGACTGTCGCTGACACAAAGCACGACCTGACAGAAGACCCCATCGGGTTTTTGTCCGCCTCGCTCAACATGTGGTCAGACACCATGCCACTGGGACAGCTCCAAAACCAGGCATATGGCTATCTCTTTCCACAGGGCACATTCTTCGCGCTGTTCAGCTTGCTGCCCGATGTCCTAGCGCCCGGCTGGATCATCCAGGCGCTGTGGTGGAGTCTTACTCTCTGCTTGGCTTTTACTGGCGCATATCGCGTGGCCGAAGCTATAGGCGTCGGCACGCATACCTCTCGCGTACTGGCGGCGTTGTTGTACGCGTTGTCGCCGCGCGTGATTACGACGTTGGGCGCGATTTCGTCCGAGACCTGGCCCGTAGCGCTGGCACCGTGGATTCTGCTTCCGCTCCTGCGGGTCGCGGCCCGGCGCGAGGAACTGCCCTGGCGTGCGACTGCCCGTGCCGTATTGCTGTCCGGTCTAGCGGTACTGTGCACTGGCGCGGTCAATGCGGTCAGTACAGCTGCGGCTTGCATCCCCGCAGGTCTGATGCTGCTCTTCTTCGCTTTTACGGGGCCTCGCCGCGGGCGTGCGTGGGCGATGCTCGGCGGTTGGCTGGCTGCGTGTGCAGCGGTCAGCATGTGGTGGATCGTGCCGCTACTACTGCTGGGCAAGTACTCGCCACCGTTTACGGACTACATCGAGTCCTCCGGCGTGACCACTCGTTGGTTGAGTCTCGGCGAGACGCTCCGCGGCTCCACTTCGTGGACCCCGTTTGTCTCTTTCGAGCGAGTCGGCGGAAATGCGCTGGTCGCGGAGCCCATCCTCATTTACGCCACTCTGGCTGTGGCGGCGATTGGTCTGCTTGGCTTGGTCATGCGCTCACTGCCGCTGCGTCGGATGTGGCTGATGATGCTGCTCATCGGGCTTGTCATCGTGGCGGCCTGGACGGAGCCATTCGGGCTGGTGTGGGAATCGGCTCGAGAGGTGCTCGATTCCACGCTCGCAGCAGTACGCAACCTGCACAAATTCGACACAATTGTGCGCCTGCCACTTGTTATCGGCTTCGCTCATGCGACAGCCCAGCTGCCATGGCCGTGGCGAGAGTCGGCGAACGAGCACAAGAACGAGCCGGCGAGCGATTCAGCAGCCACTGGCTGGCAGCAGTGGCTGCACCCTGAGAAGCACCCGCGCGCTATCGCATCGATGCTGGTTCTGGTGGTTATCGCCAGTGCCACCGCACCTGCGTGGAGCGCCCGTCTCGCTCCGGCAGGCGGTTTTTCCGAGGTTCCGGGCTACTGGCACGAAGCGGCCGACTGGCTGAATGAGCAGGGCGAGGACACCCGCACGCTGGTGATGCCGTCATCTCCGTTTGCTGATCAGACATGGGGCAATACTCGCGACGAACCGCTCCAGCCGCTTGCCGACGTGCCCTGGGCCGTCCGCGATACCGTGCCGCTAGTACCCCCAGAGGCGATTCGCGGCCTCGATGGTCTGCGCAATTCGCTGACTCGGGGCCGCGAGGTACCGGCACTGGATGCCACCCTGCGCAACAATGGCATCGGCTATGTGCTGGTCCGCCACGACTTGAGAGTTACCTCGAGGGGCGATTCGCCGCGCGCCATCACCTCCACGCTGCAGGACTCCCCGACCATGGAAAAGGTGGCGGAGTTCACGGACGAGGACGGCCATACCGCTATCCAGATTTGGGGCGCGGGCCCGAAGGAGCTGCGCAATCACGCCCTTTCGCCGCGGTTGGTGGACACTACACAGGTGCCGCTGGTCGCCGGTGGTCCTGAAGTGCTCCCGCGGCTTGATGAGGTCGATTCCGATGCCCCGGTGCGCATCCTGTCCGGTAAGAACGCCGGCACTGTCACCGACACTCCCGCACGCCGCGGCCGCAACTATGGTGAAGTCGTCGGAGCGGAGTCGGCAATCCTGGCCGAAGACGAGGACTCATATGTCCGCAACCTCGTTCCGGACTACCCCGTCGCGGGACTGCCACTGACGCAGACAGCAACGGGTCGCGCCACAATTGAGGTTTCATCGTCGGCCTCTGAGCCATACAACGTCGGTGGTGCATCGGCTGACCACTCGGTCAACGCAATGCTCGACGGCGACACCTCTACCTGGTGGGAACCCCTGGCAGGCAAGAGTCAGGCTGAGTGGGTCAAGCTGTCGTGGAAGGAACCGACCGATAACGCAGTGCTCAGCCTGACCGGTGCTCGCGTTCCGGCGCAACTGCGCATCCAGACCGATACGGCTTCCAGCTCCGTACAGTTGGTCCCGGGTGAGACGACCCACATTCCGCTGCCCGGCGGCAAGACCACATCTGTGCGCATCACAGCAAAGATTGCTCCTGTGGGGTTTGCTATCTCCGAGCTAGGACTGGTGATTCCAAAGCGGGACACTGGCTTCGACGCATTCGAATCCACCAACTCCGATTCCGATGAAGAGGCGGGACTTTCCGCCGAGGATATAGCAGAGGACCTCACGCCGGTTCGTGTCCCGGTGGTACCGAATTCCTCGTCGCTGGCTCAGCGTTGGGTCTTTGGCCAGGAGATTCACGAGGGCACGCTGGTGCGCCTGTTCACCGTTCCGAAGCCGGTAAAGGTGAAGGTCGATGCTGATACCTGCCGCAGCAGCATCGGAGACCCGTGGGCCAGCCTCCAACGAGGTGACGGTTCTGATCACCGCGAGCTGACCTGTGGTGAAGAGATTGAGCTCTCGCCGGGGCCATGGCGCATCGATGCCAAGTCCGATTGGGTATCGCTCACCTCGACTGGCTACTTCGCGCCGTCAGCCGAGCAGCAGAAAGCCACGCCAATCGACCTGAACAGTCCTATTGACCCTGCCGACCACGATCGCATCGTGTGGCTGCCAATCTCTGTCAATGCCGGCCACGAGCTTCGTGTCGGAGGTGCCGCCATGAAGCCGGTAACGGTCTCTGGTTGGCAGCAGGGTTGGACAATTCCGGCTGGAATTGGTGGTGCAGTCGAGCTGACCTATCCACCGCAGCAGACCTGGCGTACTGGAATCCTCGCAGGCGGCGCACTCGCAGCTGTGTACGCACTGGTCGCTGTGGGGCTGGCTTTCGCTTGGCGACGATTCGCTCTCACCGCCCCGATTTCCGTATCTTCGCTGGGCAATGACTTGCCGCGGGCGGCTATTGGCATTGCGGCTGCCGCGACAGTGACCCTGGTATCCAGCTGGCCTGGTGTGGTCGTTGCCCTCGTCGTGGTTGCCGCTACCCTTGGTGCGGTTTTCTGGGCACGGAAGCGTGGGGACGTCGTCAAGCCATGGCTGAACGTGCGAAACGCACTAATTGTGGCGCTTGCTGCGACGATGTCGATTGCGGGCTTGGTGCTGGCGGCGAACCCATGGCCAAAGGATGACTACGCCGGTGCCGGCTGGCCGCTTCAGTTACTGCTGACGGCGGCGCTGACAATCGTGGCGTGCTGCTCGATGCTTTCCGGTAGCGGTGCTGATGACGACACCGACAGAGATGCTAGCGACACCGACAACACCGCTGATTAAAAGCCGTTAGCGGTTGACCCAGACGCGTGCGAAGAAGCGGCGGGCAGGTTCCTCGACGAGCGCGTAGGAGGCGGCGGCCACCGGAATCGACAGTGCGACCGTGACAATGGTGACACTGAGCAGATGTCCGGTGAACAGCTTCACGCCAAGCAGCGGGAATGCAATGGAGAGCATCGCCACGTGCCAGAGGAAGATGCCGTAAGACCAGCGTCCCAGCGCCTGCATGATGGGGTGTTCGAGGAAGCGCGATTCCGGCGCCATCGTCCAGGGGCCGATGATGGCGGCACCGAAGACCAGCCCACACAGCAGGCGGCGAGTGAATTCCCAGCTGGTCAGTTCGACGAGTCCTTCGGGGCCCAGGTAAGAAGCCAGCACCAGCGCACCAACGGCAATCGCCAGCCACAGTGGACGGCGGCGAGCCCAGCGCTGCATGGTTTCCACCCTCGCGCGGGCAGCATCGGTATCGACGCCCTGGAGCGATTCCAGCTCGGCGAGAATCATGCCAGCTGCGAACCAGGAAAAGTATGCAATCGGCTGAATATGCGGGTTAACGCCTTCTGGGTACGGCAGTGGCAGGTAGGGCCAGCCGAAGCTCAAGATCGCAAGCAGGGAAATTGCCACTATGCGGCGCCCCTGCTGGCGATGCGGGTCCAACCGGCTAAGCCCAATGGCAAACAGCGGCAGCGCGATGTAGAACGCGACCTCCACCGACAACGACCACAGGTGCGTCAACCCACCGTGCAGCGAGCCGGAGAAATACACCTGTGTCAGCGTCAGATTTGTTAGCCAAATCTTGAGATCCGCGCCGCGCCCCACCGGCAGTGCGATGAGCACAATAAGCACTAGCACCCAGTACGCGGGCATAATGCGCGCGACGCGCTTCTTGTAGTACTTCGCCCAGCTCTTCTTCCGTCCGCCGTCGGCATCGGACAATGCTTTACGACGGGGAATTCCGCCGTAACCCGAGCGGTGAGAACGCCACAACAGGAATCCGGACAGCACGAAGAAAACGGCCACGAAGAAGTCGAAGCGGCCGAGGATGCGCTCCCACAGGGCTCCCACATCATGCCCGGTCTGGAATGCGACGTGCGTGCCGATGATGCCCATCGAAGCCACAGCTCGCAGGCCCTCCAGCGAAGGCAGGAAGCCTGGGCGGAATGTGGTGGCAGAGCTCGATGCAGTGCTGGATCCCGAGCTGGATACAGTGTTCGGCGTAGAGTTCGGCACAGAGCTCGACACTGTGTCTTGCCCAGCGTTTGGCGCTGCCGCATATGCCTTGGACGTCATAGTACTTTCTTACACGGATACCGGAATGAGTAAAATCACTTGTATTTTATTATGAAATAAGTCCTGTTCAGGCCGGTTTTTCCAAAACTCTTTTGTTTTCCCGACAAGTTATTTTTAAAAAACACACCACATAACTCCTAACTTCCTGCTAGGTTTTGCAGCAGAAAGTTACGTACAGTTAAAGGACTATCCGCTGATGAAGAGAACTCTCGGACATGCACTGATTATTATCGGTGCTGCATTGATTGTCATTGCCGTCCTTCTGCCAACCTTCCTGGTGCCTCGCCTCCGGGTCATCCCACTTGACACTGTGAGCGATACCATCACGGAGGTGCGCGACGGCACTCTGTTGGACTCCAGCCAGCTGGGCAAGAATGAGCCAACGCCAAACCGCAAGAATGACCCGCGCTGCAAGGCAGAGACGGACGAAGAGAAGCGCGATCTCCCGGTCCACTGCTTCATCAACGACAAGACTCCGATGCAGTCGAAGCGCCACGTTGAGATTGAGGAGCCGGCTGACGACAAGATTGCAACTCTCCAGGTCGGTACCACTCTGCTGCGCGATGACCGCGAAGAGCCGAAGAACCTCATCAATGCGACCCTCGACCGCATCACTGTTGACCGCAGCACTGCGTACCCGGTAGATGACCCGATCTCCAGCGTTGCTATTAACGCACCGCAGGGTGGTTCGGACACCAAGCCGCCGACGTTCACCCGTCCGGGCATCCAGTACCAGTTCCCGTTTGGTGCTGAGAAGAAGTCCTACCCGTACTACGACGTCCAGGCGATGCGTAACTTCGAGATTGACTTTGTCGGTGAGGAAACTCAGGATGGCGTCAAGGTTTACAAGTACTCCATGACCATTCCGCCGCAGAACCTCTACGAGTCCCTGACCGAGCACTTCACTCGCGACGGCCGCAAGCTCACCGAGGCTGACAAGTCCTCGCTGGCTTCCATGCGCCTGAGCTTCCCGGCTCACAAGTGGGGCCTGGAGGGTGACGACGACGTCGAGCTGGATCGTTACTACACCAACGTCCGTACTGTCCGCGTCGAGCCGACCTCTGGCGTGATCGTCAACGGTACTGAAGAGATGTTCATGTTCTACGCCAAGGACGACAAGGAAGCGGAAGAAATTGCTTCCAAGGCTGGCCGTGAAAAGGAGGCCAAGGAGCAGAACCGTACCGCGATGAAGTACACCGCTCAGTGGGACGAAGGCTCCAAGGGCCGCCAGATGGACCGCGCTAAGGAAGCCCGTAAGTCGCTGACTATCGGTGGCACTGTCGCACCGTGGATTCTCGGTATCCTCGGCCTGGTTCTCATCGTGATTGGCTTCCGTGTTCGCAGCAAGTCCGCCTAAGACGCGAAACTACGGTGCCACAGGCTCTCGCTTACCCTAAGTTTCACTGAGGAAAGCGAAAAATAATTTAATATAGGGCACGTGACACAACGTTTCCGCACTACTCTGACCCAGTCGGCTCACTCTCATTCGGAGCGAGTCGCCTGGGTTTTTGTGTTGTCGTGGATTCTCCTGCTGACCGCTGCCGTGTGCTGGCCGCTCTTTGTGCCCCACAAGGCCCCGGCCGATGGTCGCTTTGGGGCACCGATGTTTCTGCTGCGCGACATGGTCATCCCCAATCACCCACCGCTTACCGACGCGGCCCTGGGACTCGGCCCCGCTGCGGCACGAGCTGTTCCGCAGGACACCGCACTGTGGGCACTGGGCTACTTTGTGGATGCCAGCCATTGGGTGCGCTTCGGCATGGTGGGCGCCTGTTTGATTGGTGGTCTTGCAGCTGCTGAGCTCGCCCGCAGGTTCACTCGCCACGGCTCGGGCACCAGTAGCGCATCCGGTGCGGGCCTTGTACCCATGACTCCGAGCTTAGCCAGCCAGCTGATTGCACCGACGATGCTGCTCTGGAACCCGTTTGTGGTCGAGCGTTTGCTCCAGGGACAGTGGTCACTGGTCATCGCCGTATTGCTGCTTCCGGCAGTTGTTCTGGCAACGCAGATGGGTAGTGCCTTGTGGCGCACCAGCGCAATTGCCGCTGCGGGTCTCACGCCGACCGGTGCCCTTTTGGCTGGTATCACCGGCATTGTTACCGCTCGCAATAGCCGCGACCGCGCTTGGATTGTGGCCACAACAGTAGCGGTCAGTTCACCGTGGCTAGTGGCATCTTTGCTGAACCCGAGTGCAGCTGGGTCCTCTGATGCGGCTGGCGCTGCCGCATTTGCGGCCAGAGCAGAGGCACACGTCGGCACGCTCGGCAGCCTGTTGGGATTGGGTGGCATCTGGAATAAGCAGGCTGTGCCACTGACGCGCGAGGTTGGTTTTTCGGCGATTATGGTGCTGGCACTCCTGGTGCTTATGGGTCTGGGATTCCGTCGTGCCTGGCATTCGCAAGAGCGCTGGCGGGGGCTGATTATCACTGGCGCCACGGCCATCATGCTCGTCGCTCTCGCCGCAACAACGCCGGGCATTTTGATGATGGGTTGGGCGCTGGAGCACATCCCGGGCGCGGGCCTGCTTCGTGATACGCAAAAGTGGATCGCGCTCGCCGTCCCCGCCTATGTCATCCTCGCCGCAAGCGGTGCGGAATACCTGGCACGCCGCGCTCGCGGGGCCACCGCCAACATCGGCCAGTGGTTGGCTACTGGCGTCAGCGCGCTCATCATCATCGCCGCTGTCCCCACGCTGCCCGCCGATGTCGCTCCACTCCGCCCCATTCCGTCATGGGAAGGCTGGTCGGCGGTTTCCGGTGTGGTCGCGCTTGACGACGATCGCGTTGCGGTTCTACCTGCCGGTTCTTACCGCATTATTAATGGGCGTCCTGTCCTCGACCCGGCTACGAAGATTTTGCCCGCTCCGGTGGTGAGCTCTGGCGAACTGATTGTCTCTGGGCAGTCGGTGTCTGGCGAGGGAGCCACAACCGTTGAGCGCACGCTGCTCGGTGGTGCGAAGAGACACGAGGAGCTTGAGTCTGCGCTCCAGAGTCTTCGAGACCAAGGCGTTGGCTGGGTCCTAGTGGAGAATTCGCCCGGCAACTTCGGCGACTCCGCTGACATTGTGGCAGCGTTAGACCCCGTCTATGAAACCCCTGACCTGCAGCTATACCATGTCCCCGGCGTTATCGAGCCGGCCACACAACCAAGCCAGGGGGCCTATGCAGCTGCGTGGACAGCCTTTGGAATCTGGACTCTTTGCCTACTCGCTGGGCTGCTGGCGGGGCTACTGACTGGAGTAATGGAAGCGCTACTGCCCCGCCGCAGGTAGCAACTTATCCAGTGTTGGGTTTTCCAAGACATTCAGAACTGCCTCACCGGTCTTGTCCCAGCCAAATTCCGCGGCACGGGCGACGCAGGCCTTGGACATTGCGCGATGCAGTTCGCCGTTATCGAGAATCTGTCGTGTCTTGGCAATCAGGTCAGCTTCATCGCTGGCCAGCAGGCCAGTTTCGCCGTCGTTGACCGAATCGCGCAAGCCCGCCGAGGAGCGATAACCGACCGTCGGCACGCCGTGCTGCGCTGATTCGATGACGGCGAGCCCCCAACCCTCCTTGCGAGAAGGCATCAGGTGCAGACACGCCTTGGAGAGGATGCGGTGTTTGTCCGCCTCGGTGACCTGCCCGTGGAAGACGACGTGGTCCGAAACGCCCTTGTCACGGGCATATTCCACGAGGTTGTCGTGCCACCACCCCGAGCCAATAACATCGAGAATCGCACCTGGACGATCTTGTACAAGATCTGCAAGCACATCGATGGCGTGCTCAATCTGCTTATGCGGAACCAATCGCGACAGCGTCACCAAATGCGGTGCTGGACCGTCGCACTCGGATAGGTCCGCCATGATTTCGGTCGACTGCAACTCCTCCGGAATCGGGTCCACACCATTGCGGATTACCGCGATGCGCCCCGGCGACACTCCAAGTTCTACCAGTTCAGCGGCACTTGGCTCGGAAACTGTGATGTAGCGGCAGCGGCGGTGAATCATCGGCGACAGACGCGACTCGATGAACCACCCAAGCTTGCTAATAATCGGCCCTGCCACTGGCCACTGTTCGCGGTGGCAGTGATGTGTTAGCAGCACCGTCGGTGCGCCGGAGAAAATCCGCGCGAAAAAGGGGACACCGTTTTGGGTGTCGACCACGACATCCGGCTTGCCGCCGAGCACCTTGGCAATTGGGCCCACGCCAAATCGCGCACCCAGCATCGCGGTCCAGGAGCGCACATAGACGGAGAAGTTTCCACCAGCGCGGGAGAACGTCACGCCATCACGACGCGAAAGGGCTGGTGCGTCTGGGTAACTGGCCGTGCGGAACACCACGGTGTGACCTTGGTCGGCAAGGTAACCTGCGACGCGCTCCAAATAGCGCTCACTACCTCCACCTTCGGGGTGACCAGTGTCGCGCCAACACAACAGTAAGATTTTCATAACAATATGAGCCTAACGCTCGGCGCGGCTTTCGTTGCCGCTTTAGCTCAAATCCATACTCCCAAACCCAACCAGTCCATTAGATTGTTTGACGTGACCAGCTTTCGCTTTCCCGCTTTTATCGTCCCGCCCGCTCTGAAAGAGCTGCGCAGCTTTGCTACGCTGTCGCGCTCATTCGGGCTGCTCAACGACTTCAAATACGAGCAAACCGATCCCGATATCTTCTACGGGCACCTGGCTGAGGACACCATCGGCCTGTTGGAAGGCATCGCAGCTGGGGCGGATGGTGCGGCGGGGTCGACGGACACAGGGGGCACGTCGTCAAGCGTTACGACGAATACCGCACTGCGTGGCAAGCGCATCCTTGATGTCGGCGGCGGCCCTGGGTACTTTGGCCGAGCATTTGCCCAGCGTGGCGTGGAATATTACACCTGCGAACCCGATGTGGGCGAGATGGCGGCGGCGGGTATCAAGCTGGAGTCGTCGGTACGCGGATCGGGGCTGGAACTGCCGTTTCGCGATGACGCGTTTGACCTGACGTACTCGTCGAATGTCGCCGAGCACGTGCCCGAGCCATGGACGATGGGCGAGGAAATGCTGCGTGTAACCAAGCCGGGCGGACTGGTCGTTTACTCGTACACCATTTGGTACGGCCCGTTCGGCGGCCACGAGATGGGGATGACGCATTACCTGGGTGGCGACCGCGCGCGGCGCATGTATGAGAAGAAGCACGGCAAGCGACCGAAGAACTATTTTGGCGAGTCCCTGTTCAAGGTCGGTTGCGGTGAAGGATTGAAGTGGGCGCGCGCTGCCGCGGAGGCCGGCGACTGCGAGCTGCTGGCCGCTTTCCCGCGCTACCACCCGTGGTGGGCCTGGTGGATGGTGCACGTGCCGGTGCTGCGCGAGTTCGCGGTGTCGAACCTGGTGTTGGTGCTGCGGAAGCGGTAGGGGGTTCATAGAGGAAGCCTTTAGAGCCCCTGAACGCAAACCGTCACCCTAGCCCCCCAATACCACCCCTGCTTTTAGGATAGCCTGCCCTTTGTTACTGTTTCCGACATTCGGTAGAATGCTGGGCTCGGGAGTACTCAACGAGACTCTTCGCACAAACAAAGGACCTACATGAACAAAACCTTCAGGACCCTGACAATCGCGGTGGCCAGCGGAGCCATCGCATTCACCATGGCAGCCTGCGGAAGCAGCGACACGAGCAGTGAAAACAACGCCAGTAGTGTCAGCGCCTCGGACGCCAACACACAGCTCCCTGTGACCATCAAGCACGCGTTCGGCGAGACCACTATCAAAGAGGCACCGCAGCGAATCGCGACTGTCGGCTGAGCGAACCATGAAGTACCGCTTGCTCTGGGACAAGTGCCCGTTGGCATGAGCAAGGCCACCTACGGTGACGATGACGGCGATGGCATCCTCCCGTGGGTTGAAGACAAGCTGAAGGAACTCGGCGCAGATTCCGGCGACAAGAAGCCGGTGCTCTTCGATGAAACCGACGGCATCCCGTTTGAAAAGGTCGCAGACACAAAGCCTGACATTATTCTTGCTACTTACTCCGGAATTTCTCAGGAGGACTACGACACGCTCTCCAAGATTGCGCCTGTCATTGCCTACCCCGACATGGCATGGGGCACATCATTGGAAGACATGATTCTGATTAGCTCCAAGGCGATCGGCAAGGCCGATGAGGGCAAGAAGCTGTCCGAGAACTTGGACACCACTATTGCCGACGCTCTTGAGAAGTACCCGAACCTCAAGGGCAAGAAAGCACTCTTTACCTCCTTCGGTGGCAGCTCCGACCCATCAAAGCTTGGTTTCTACTCCACCGAAGATCCACGCATGGGATTCCTTGTAAACCACGGTCTTGCAGCACCGAAGATCGTCGAGGAACAGTCCAAGACTGCTGACAAGTTCTGGGTTGAAGTCTCCACTGAGAACCCGGAGCAATTCGATGACGTCGATGTCATCATCTCCTACTCCTCGGGCGATAAAGCCGAGGATGAAAAAACGTCAAGGATATGCAGGCGGATCCACTGCTTTCCAAGATTCCGGCGGTGAAGAACGGCAACATTGCCTTCCTTGAAGATGGCCCGCTAGGAGCCGCCTCGAACCCCTCACCGCTCTCCATCCCTTGGGGCATCGACCGTTACTTCGCAGCGCTTAACGAAGGATTGAAGAAGTAATAGTGCCAACCTCAGTCCATGCTGCTTCAACAAAGTCCACTCCCCCTCCTTCGACGACCACCAAGTCAGCTGTATTTGTTCTCTTGCTGATACTTGGACTGGTATCGGTGGTCCTGTCGGTTATGTTCGGCATACGCAGTATTACGTTCACCGAGGCGCTTTCCGCCTTAGGTGGAGCTACCGACACCGCGGGAGAAGCTGCAGCGTGGACACGCATTCCGCGTACCGTGCTGGCACTGTGCGCGGGTGCAGCGCTCGCCACCTCGGGCGTAGCCTTTCAAGCTGTTACTCGAAACCCGCTTGCGGACCCCGGAATATTCGGCGTTCTTGCTGGCGCTTCTCTAACAGTTGTTATCGGTATCACCTTTTTCAACATCAGTCGCACACTGCCGACAATGCTAGTTGCGTCAATGGGCGCCTTCGCAGCTGCAGTGTTTGTCTACTGCGTGGGATCAATCGGCCACGGCGGAGCCACTCCACTCAAGCTAGCTCTTGCTGGAGCTGCCACGGCCGCCGCCCTATCTAGCTTGACCAGCGCCATCTTGTTGCCGCGCGCCGATGTCATGGACGAATTCCGCAACTGGCAAATCGGCTCCGTCAGCGGTGCGCAGTGGGAATCACTGACGGTCGCTTTCCCGTTACTTGGGCTCGGGTTCGTCATCGTCTTTTTAACCAGCAGCGGCCTCAACGCACTCTCCCTTGGCGATGATGTCGCCACCAGCCTCGGCATCAACTTAACCCGCACGCGAGTCCTGGCAACACTCGGCGCGGTGCTGCTCTGCGGGACCACCACTGCCGTCACCGGTCCGATTGCCTTCGTCGGTCTCATCGTCCCCCACGTACTCCGGATGATCCTTGGAACCGACCACCGCGTTCTCATCCCAGCAAGCGCTCTGGCAGGAGCAGTATTGCTCACGCTTGCTGACACCGTCGGGCGCCTCGTCGGTGACCAATCCGAGATTGCTGTCGGCATCATCATGCCCTTCCTCGGAGCTCCACTGTTTATTTGGATCGTGCGACAGACAAGGATGCGGGAACTATGACAAACCTCGCCCCCGAAACGCGCCCGCAGAATAGGGCCAGCGAATTAGCGACCGCTATCCAAGAACAACGCGGTCACGCCCGAATTCGTTTTACGCTCACATTATTGGTTCTAGCAGCGATTACGGCCGTACTGTGGCTGCTGAGTCTCATGCTTGGAGATTCCTTCTATTCCCTTGCCGATGTCATCGGCGTCATTCGCGGTGACACCGTCCCCGGGGCATCTTTCACAGTGGGAGAGCTACGCCTACCACGCGCCACGATTGCAATTGTCGCCGGCTTCGCGTTTGGCGTATCAGGAACAATCTTCCAAACGATGCTGCGAAACCAGTTAGCCTCACCGGACATTATCGGTATTTCCGCTGGTGCGGCCGCTGCTGGTTCGACCATGATTGTGCTGTTTCAGGCCTCTCAGACTGCCGTGTCAACGGTGGCGCTGATGGCGTCGTTAAGCGTGGCCGCTCTGACCTACCTGCTGGCGTTGAAATCGGGATTTGCCGGCACTCGCCTGATCCTGACGGGAATCGGCATTGCGGCGATGCTGCAGGCATGGACCACCTACGTGCTGTCGAAGGCTTCCGCGTGGGATCTGCCGACGGCCACACGTTGGTTGACTGGATCGCTGAATAACATCTCGTGGGAGCGCGGATTACCGCTGGTTATTACCGTTCTTGTCGTAACACCGCTGCTCTTGATTGGTGCGCACAGGCTATCAATCTTGGAGCTTGGCGACGACATCGCCACCTCACTCGGACTGCGCGTGAACCTGCTTCGCGGAGCTCTTATTGTCGGCGCCGTCATGCTCATCGCAGTGGCGACATCCGCAACCGGACCAATCTCATTTGTCGCATTCATGGCAGGCCCGATCGCGATGCGAATCTTTAGGCCCGGCGCGAACCTCATAGTGCCATCTGGATTGGTTGGAGCATTCTTGGTGCTTGTCGCAGATTTAGCCGGCCAATACCTCTTCGGCACGCGTTATCCCGTCGGAGTTATTACCGGCGCGCTCGGAGCACCCTTTTTGATCTATCTGCTCGTCAGAACATCTCGATAGCTGCGCTTTGTTCATCAAACCAAGGAGTCACTCACCGTGTCCGCACAACTGAATGCTCAGTCCCTTACTTCTGGATATGGGGAAAAACCCATTGTGAAAGACCTGACTTTGTCATTCGAAGCAGGCAAGATTACTTCGATTGTCGGACCAAATGGTTGTGGCAAATCAACGTTTCTACGTACGCTAGCTCGTTTGATTCGGCCATCAGCTGGATCCGTCGAGCTGGACGGCAAGGAGCTAGGTTCCTATTCTTCCCGCGAATTGGCAAAGCGGCTCGGACTGCTTCCGCAGACCCCTATCGCTCCTGACGGCATCACTGTCGCAGACTTAGTCGGCCGTGGTCGAACCCCCTACCAGGGAATTCTGGGTCGCTGGAGTTCAGCCGACTACGACATCGTCACCGAAGCTATGGAAGCTACCCGAGTCGCAGACCTCGCAGGGCGGTGCGTCGAAGAGCTCTCCGGCGGCCAGCGTCAACGTGTGTGGATTGCAATGGCACTCGCACAACAAACCGATGTGCTGCTTCTCGACGAACCTACAACCTACCTAGATCTAAAACATCAACTAGAAGTCCTGGATCTACTAACTGATCTCAATCAACGCCGAGGCACCACCATCATCATGGTGCTGCACGACCTCAACCTGGCTGCTCGGTATTCGGATGCTCTCGTCGCCATGCGCGACGGACGACTGCATTCCGCAGGAGCGCCTGTCGACGTGCTCACACAAGAGCTGACCCGGGAGGCGTTCGACCTCGAATCGCTGATTATTACCGATCCGGTCTCAGGGCTACCCACTGTTATGCCTGTGGGCCGCCACCACTCAAAACTAGCCCAGCACTAGCTCAGTAGATGTAAGCAACTCATCAGAATTAAGGATTCCTATGGGATACCAGCCACACCGCGTCCGCGTTGCCCACACGCGACAGATTTCCCCGCACTTTCAGCGCATAACACTTCACGGCGTGGAGAATGTCGGTCCGAAGGACACGATTCGGGACGTCCGTATCAAAGTCATTATCCCAGCAGCTGGTCAGCTTCCAGAGCTGCCGGAGGAGAATTGGTTCGCTACCTGGCAAACCCTTGACCCCGAGACTCGCGGCTATGTCCGCACGTATTCCATCCGCGCTTTTCGACGCAACTTGCCAGACGACGCTCCCGATGAACTCGACATCGATTTCGTGCTACACCCCGATGCCACTGGACCAGCCTCTGCGTGGGCTGCAAAGGCACAGGTCGGCGATGAGCTGCTCATCATCGCACCGACACGAGATGATGAATCCGGCAGCGGCATCGAATTCGCCCCTGGAGCTAGTAGTCGCATCGTGATGCTTGGAGATGAAACTGCCTTACCTGCAATTGCGAAAACCCTGGAGGAATGGCCAGCGGGAGTGCAGGGAGAGGTGTTTATTGAGATTCCATCTACCAGCGATGTCCAGAAGCTAGAGGTGCCATCTGGAGTTTCGGTGAAGTGGCTGGCTCGAGCGGAAGATGAGCACGACACTTCGGGCGAGCTGCTGTACTCCAATCTGGTGAAGCTTGTCAGCAATGCGCTAAGCCCGGTCGCGCGAGAATCACTGTCAAACGTTCTCGAGGGGAATGCGGCAACCACTGCGTCGACAGGCGAGGATGACCCCAACTTTCTGATGTGGGAGACTCCAAGCTATTCCCAGTCAGGTGAAGATATTTCCAATTCCAGCGGCGAAGACACGGCCAACGCCGGATCTCCGAATCCGACACTAACCGGGACTTACTTTTGGATTGCAGGTGAGTCTTCAGCGGTGATTCGGATGCGGAGGCTGCTGGTGAAGGAATGCCACGTTCCGAGGAAGCAGGTGTCGTTCATGGGATATTGGAAGCGGGGTCAGGCAGCGAAGGGATAGTTTTAAATCTCTTGCGCTGCCAACCGGCTGAGACTCAGCCGGATTGGAAGGCTGACTGTCCTCAAACTACTTATGTAATTACCCCCGGTTTCTCCCATAACCGCAGGTGGGAGACTACAGCGAGTCAACTTCCTCCCCAGCACCCCTCAAATCACCCCCGGCAATCCGCCATTCGTTATAGAGTGACGCACGACACTTTACGACGAATCTGTGAGGTAAAAACACATGACTTCCGCCACCATTCAGCCGGGCGGCGAAGCCTTCATTTACGAGGCAATTCGCACCCCGCGCGGCAAGGGCAAGAAGGACGGCTCCCTCCACGAGGTACGCCCGGTATCGCTTCTCGTCGGCCTCATCGACGAAATCCGCAATCGTTTCCCTGACCTGGACGAAGAGCGCATCAGCGACCTCATCGTTGGCTGCGTCAGCCCGGTCGGCGACCAGGGTGCGGACATTGCCCGGACCGCAGCACTCACCGCAGGTCTGCCGTACCGCACCGGCGGTGTCCAAATCAACCGCTTCTGCGCTTCGGGCCTCTCCGCCATCAACTTGGCTGCTCAGAAAGTCCGCTCCGGCATGGACGAGCTCGTCCTCGCCGGTGGCGTCGAGTCCATGTCCCGCGTGCCAATGATGTCCGACGGCGGTGCAATGGCGATGGACGCACAGGTCTCGTTTGCGACCGACTTCGTCCCGCAGGGTATTTCCGCTGACCTGATTGCATCGCTCGACGGCTTTGACCGTGAGTCCCTCGACGAGATGGCAGCACTCTCCCACGCTCGTGCCGCAAAGGCTTGGTCTGAGGGCCGCTTTGACCGCTCCGTCGTCCCAGTCAAGGACGCTAACGGCCTGACCATCCTCGATCGTGATGAGACCATCCGCGAAGGCGTCTCCGCAGAGTCCCTCTCCGGCCTGCGCGCAGCCTTCACCATGATGGGTGAGCAGGGCGGCTTCGACGCAGTTGCACTGAAGAAGTACCCGCAGCTTGAGCGCATTAACCACGTCCACCATGCAGGTAACTCCTCCGGCATCGTCGATGGCGCTGCACTGACTCTGGTTGGCTCTGAGAAGGCCGGCGCAGACATGGGTCTGACCCCACGCGCACGCGTTGTCGCCACCGCCGTCAATGGTGTCGAGCCGACCATCATGCTCACCGGTATCGAGCCGGCTGTCCGTGAGGCTCTGGCCAAGGCCAACCTGACGGTCGACGATATCGACGTGTGGGAAATCAACGAGGCGTTTGCCGCCGTCGTCAAGCATGCTCAGCAGAACCTGGGCATCGACTACGAGAAGCTCAACATCAACGGTGGCGCAATGGCCATGGGTCACCCGCTGGGTGCAACCGGTGCCATGATCACCGGCGCCGCAATCGACGAGCTGCACCGCACCGGTGGCCGTTACGCCCTCATCTCGCTCTGTGTGGCTGGCGGCATGGGTGTTGCAACCATCATCGAGCGCGTCTAAAGCAAACCGGAACGAAACTCACAGCGACAATTACCGCGGTCACACCGCGATAACCACAAAGGACTGACTGATTTATGAGCACAGATAACATGTTCCGGTGGGATCAGGACGACGCCGGAATCGTCACCCTCACCATGGATGACCCGAATGCGCCGGTCAACACCATGAACAAGACCTTCCAGGACGACATCCGCGCCACCGTGGAGCGCCTGGAAAACGAAATTGGCGACGGCTCTGAGACCTCCATCAAGGGCATCATCATCACCTCTGCGAAGAAGACCTTCTTCGCAGGCGGCGACATCAAGCAGATGTCCAAGGCCACTGAAGACGATGCAGCTGACATGTTCGGCATGGTCGAGGACATGAAGGCCTCCCTGCGTCGCTTGGAGAAGCTCCCGGTGCCGATTGTTGCTGCCATCAATGGCGCAGCACTGGGCGGCGGCCTCGAGGTCGCGCTGGCTGCTAACCACCGCGTTGCTGCCGATGCCCGCGGTTCCAAGATTGGCCTGCCAGAGGTCACCCTCGGCCTGCTGCCGGGTGGCGGCGGTGTCTCCCGCGTCGTGCGCATGCTGGGCATCCAGGACGCGCTGATGAAGGTCATTCTGACCGGCGCCCAGATGAACCCAGGCAAGGCTCTCGCAGCTGGCCTCGTTGACGAAGTTGTTGCTCCGGAGCAGCTCATCGACACCGCTCGCGCATGGCTGACCAGCGAAGACGCCAAGGCAGCACAGCCGTGGGACGAGAAGGGCTTCAAGATCCCGGGTGGCGACCCGAAGACTCCTAAGTTCGCGATGAATCTGCCGTCCTTCCCGGCAAACCTGACCAAGCAGCTCAAGGGCTCCCCGATGAAGGCTCCCCGCCTTGCGATGCAGGCTGCTATCGAGGGCTCTCAGGTCGACATCGACACCGCACTGCGTATCGAGTCCCGCTACTTCACCGAGCTGGTCACCGGCACCCAGTCGAAGAACATGATGCAGGCGTTCTTCTTCGACCTCAACCACGCTCAGGGCGGCGGCTCCCGTCCGCTGCAGGCTGATGGCACCCCGTACCCGAAGCGCGAGTTCAAGAAGGTTGCCGTTGTCGGCGCCGGCATGATGGGCGCAGGTATCGCCTACGTGTGTGCAAAGGCTGGCATGGAAGTTGTCCTGAAGGACATTTCCCTGGAGAACGCCGAGCGCGGTAAGTCCTACTCTGAAGGTCTGGAGGCCAAGGCTCTCAAGCGCGGTCGCACCACTGAGGAGAAGTCCGCAGCGCTGCTGAACCGCATCAAGCCGACTGAGTCCTACGACGACCTCTCCGACGTCGATCTGGTCATCGAGGCCGTCTTCGAGAACACCGACCTCAAGCACAAGGTTCACGCCGAGATCGAGGCTGCAGTTCCGGAGACCTGCATCCTGGGCTCCAACACCTCCACCCTTCCGATCACCGAGCTGGCTTCCCACGTCAAGCGTGAGAAGGACTTCATCGGCCTGCACTTCTTCTCCCCGGTGGACAAGATGCAGCTGATTGAGATCATCTCCGGCGACAACACCGACCCGGCTATCCTCGCCGCTTCGCTGGACTTCGCTGTTGCAATCCGCAAGATCCCGATTGTTGTCACCGACTCCCGCGGTTTCTACACCTCCCGCGTCATCGGCACCGTCATCAACGAGGCCCTGCGCATGGTCGCTGAGGGCTACGACCCGGCCATCATCGAGGCCGCTGGTCGCCAGGCTGGTTACCCGGCACCGCAGCTCCAGCTTGCCGACGAGCTGAACCTCAAGCTCATGGAGAAGATCGCTGGCGAGACCCGCGCTGCCGCCGAGGCTGCAGGCCAGACCCTGGACGAGGGCGGCGTACCGGCTCTGGTCGAGGCCATGCTGCACAAGTTCGAGCGCCCGGGCAAGCTCGAGGGCAAGGGCTTTTACGAGTACGTCGACGGCAAGCGCTCCGGTCTCTGGCCGGGCCTGTTCAACGAGCTCCGCGAAGAGCTGAACATCACCCCGATCGCTCCGGAGGACACCGACCTGCAGGAGCTGGTTGACCGCATGCTCTTCATCGAGGCCATCGAGACTCAGAAGTGCGTCGACGAGGGCGTTCTGCTTCACGACGCCGACGGCAACATCGGCTCCATCTTCGGTATCGGCTACCCGGCCTGGACCGGTGGTACTCGCCAGTTCATTAAGAACTACGACGGCGCCACTGTTGTCGACCCGGCCGCAGCTCACCCGGAGCGCCGCGGCGTCGCGGGCTTCGTCGAGCGCGCCGAAGAGCTGGCCGCTAAGCACGGTGAGCGCTTCAACGCTCCGGAGTCCCTGAAGAAGTAAGGCTACCCCGAGCGCACCCCGGTTGCTGGAATTGTTCCAGTAACCGGGGTTTTTCGCCTTCGAGATCACCTCTACGCGCGTAGCACCGCTGAACGCACCAGCGCGCCAACCCCAATTCGGCCTACCCGTTAAACTGCGCACATGGCTCGAAATGTCGCTGATCTTCCCACCGCACTGCCTGAACTCGCTATCTCCCAGGAGGGATTCGCCGCCCCATCACCGCAGCTGGTCATGCTTAACGACGAGCTCGCGACCCAACTCGGTCTCTCCCCACAGTGGCTCCGGTCAGACGCTGGCCTGAAGTTCCTCACTGGCCGCGGCGCCGATCACGGAGTCGGCCAGGAAACCGATACCCCACTCGGCGCATACACAACCCCGATGGCCACGGCCTATGCCGGCCACCAGTTCGGCAACTTCGCAGGCCTACTCGGTGATGGTCGCGCGCTCTTGCTTGCCACAGTTGAGGCTGAACCGGGGCTGACTGGGCTGCACTGTCCGCCTAACCAGCCCGACTGCCCCAAAGAGACAACCCACAGCGACAACACCCAGTCCTACGAGATTCAGGCGAAAGGCACCGGCCCCACGCCCTTTTCCCGTGGCGGTGACGGCAAAGCCACGCTGACCTCCGCGCTGCGGGAGTACCTCATCAGCGAAGCCATGTATGCGCTCGGCATCCCCACCACCCGCGCGCTGGCGGTCATCAAAACCGGCGAAGAGATTTACCGCGGCTCGCAAACCCCATTCGACAACACCGACCCCACCACCGAACTTCAACCGGGTGGCATCGTCGTGCGCGTAGCATCCAGCCACCTGCGAGTTGGCACGTTCGAGCTGGTCGCTCGCTCCGGAACGGACACCGGAATCATGGATCGGCTCATCGAGTTCGCCGCGCAGCGGCATGGCTACGAGGGTTCGGCGGAGTCGGTTCTCCGGGACGTCGTCAAGCGGCAAGCTAATCTCGTTGCGGCGTGGCTGGCCTGTGGATTTGTCCACGGCGTGATGAACACCGACAATGCCAGCATCGCGGGCGAGACCATCGACTTTGGGCCGTGTGCGTTTCTGGATGCGCACGATCCGCGGGCGGTGTTTAGCAGCATTGATCGAGGCGGTCGATACGCGTTCGGCGCGCAGCCGACGATTGCCGGGTGGAACATGTCGAAGCTTGCGGAGACTTTGCTACCGCATTTCGCAGGCACCCCGGAGGAAGCCCTCGCACGCGCCCGCGACCTCCTGGGCGAATTCGCCGACGAGTTCACCGATGCGCTCAGCCGCAGGTGGCTGCCCAAGTTGGGGATTCTCCCCTCGCTTTACGACGACCCGCTGGCCATCCCCCTGGTGCAGCAGTGGCAGGCGTTGCTGGCGAAGTTTGGGCTCGACCATACGAATGCTCATCGGGCGCTGATTGAGGTTCTGGCCGATGGTGATGGGGATACAGTTGCTGCGTTGGCTGCGCTGACCAGGCTGACCGCTGATCCTGCGTTCCCCGCCGCCGCGGCTGAGTGGGGGCAGTTGTGGAAGCAGACGCGGGAAGAGCTGGGAATCGACCAGACGACGGCCCTGACACTTATGGAGGAAACGAATCCGCTGTATATTCCGCGAAACTACCTGGTCACGGAAGCGTTAGCGGCGGCAGGGGCGGGGGATCTGACCGACTACCGGCACCTGCTGGAGGCGGTAACCAACCCCTTTGAGTCGCAAGACGTCCCTGCGGGGTTCACGGAGCCGGCACCGCGGGAGTTGGGTGCTTTCCACTCGTACTGTGGGACTTAATGCGCTGCCTCTCCGCCTCCTCCAAAGTCCACTTCCTCTTCCAAAGCCCACTTCACGACACAGGTGTCACCTCGTGCCAGCTGTGGAGGTGGCATGAGGTGACACCTGTGTCGTGAAGTCGCGGATGGGGCCGGACAGGAGCCCGGCGGTGGGACAGCCAGAAATTCAGCAGCCCCAACCCCTGCGGGGGTGCCAGGATGTTACAACGTTGCACCACTGCACAGGATTAACTCCCCAATCGAGGGTAAAAGACACCGTCAAATAAGGGATGGTTCGCCTGATTAATACTCATATGTTTTTTGGACTTGTATGGTTAGAGACTGTATTGAACGGTCGTATCCAAACCTTAGAGCCCACCACACCCAAGTTGTCACCACCACCATTGCCTATGCAGGTGGGAGGTGGGTATCTAAGTCATTTGGAGTGAGCCGATCACCAAATTCATATCGCCTATCTGGCAGAATCTAGAAAGGCTCGCGATGCATAGACCCGTTGCCTCCGGCCCCTTCCACACCCGGCAGAAACTCCGGCGGAAGCTCCGACAGCGAGAGAAGTCCCGTGCCACAAAACTGCACGCAACAACGCTCAGCGGAAAAGGAAAGTTCACGCTGCATGTCCGCCAGATCCTGGCGGCTTTGCTGGTAATCGCCTTGCCAGGAAGCGCGCTCGCTGCCTGCAGCACTGACCAGCAACAGGTCGGCGCGGGGTTCATTGTGGTCCAGAACTCCGAACCACAGTCGCCGCTGTACACCACTGACACCAATGAAACCGGTGGTGGCGATATCCTCCGCATGCTCTACTCAGGTCTGGTGCGCTACGACACCGACGGCTCGATGATCCTGGACCATGCGGCAGAAATTAAGCCCAACGAGGACTCGACCCATTTCGACATCACGCTAAAACCGGGCTGGACCTTCCACAACGGCGAACCAGTCACCGCGCAGAGCTACATCGATGCCTGGAATTACGCTGCCTACGGCCCGAACCTGCAGAAGCAGCAGTCCTTCTTCGCCAACGTGCAGGGTTTTGATGCTGTTTCGGGAGAAAAGGCCACGGAGAAAACACTCTCCGGCCTGAAAAAGGTCGATGACCTGAGGTTCACCGTGGATCTGACCAACCCAGATTCTTCCTTCCCGCTCAGCCTCGGCTATGTCGCGTTTATGCCGCTGCCGAAGGCCGCGTTCGAAGACAAGAAGGCTTTCGGTGAACACCCAATCGGCAATGGACCGTACAAGATGGCCGAAGGCCGCGCTTGGCTGCACAACAACCAGCTAACTGTGGTTCGCAATGATGACTTCGCCGGTGAGCACAAGGCCCGTAACAACGGCCTGGTATACCGCTTCTACTCGGACGTGGACACCGCATATGCAGACCTCCAGGCCGGCCGCCTGGACACGCTGCCACGCACAATTCCACCAACGGCTCTCGCCAGCTTCCAAACCGACTTCCCCGACTCCAGCGCAAATGTCCCGACCTCGTCTTCGCAGTACTTCGCAATTCCGCGAAATCTGCCAGGTTTTTCGGGTGAAGAGGGCAAGCTTCGTCGTCAAGCGATTTCTATGGCGATTGACCGGAAACTAATCACTGAGAAGATTTTCTTCGACACCCGCACCCCGGCGCGCGAGTTCAGCTCGTTGACGCTCGGTGACCTTGACCCGAACGTACCTGGCCAAGAGGTGCTGGAATACAACCCGAAGAAGGCCCGCCAACTGTGGGCCGAAGCCAACAAAATTGCGCCGTTTACCGGCTCGTTCGACATCGCCTACAACGCCGACGGCGGACACCAGCAGTGGGTCGAAGCGGTGACCAACATGATTGGCGAGACCCTCGGCATCGATTCCCACGGCAAGGCCTACCCGACCTTCAAGCAGCTGCGCGATGAAATCTCCAACGAGACCATCACCAGCGGCTACCGCACTGGCTGGGCAGCTGACTACCCATCTGTGGCCAATTACATGCTTCCGCAGTTCGTCACCGGTGGCTCCTCGAATGACAACCACTACTCCAACCCGGAGTTCGACAAGCTGATTCAGGAGGCGGCCTCGGCAAAGAGCGCAGAAGATGCCAAGCCGATTTATGTCAAGGCTCAGTCTGTGCTGATGGAGGACCTACCAGCGATTCCGCTGTGGTACCCCAATGCTTCGGTGGCGTGGAACCCGAAGCTGCGCAATGCCGTAGTGATGTGGGACGGCATCTTGGACTACCCAATGATTGAGAAGGACTAGCACCATGGGTTGGTATATCGGAAAGAGACTCCTGCAGATGGTGCCGGTATTCTTCGGTGCCACACTGCTGATTTATGCAATGGTCTTCGCCATGCCAGGCGACCCCATCGCCGCACTAGCTGGCGATAAGCAGCTGCCACCGGAGCAGGTCGCAGCACTGCGCGCCCACTACCACCTGGATGAGCCTTTCCTCGTCCAGTACTGGGAGTATCTCAAGGGCCTGTTCACCCTGGATATGGGCGAGACCTTCTCCGGTCGCTCGGTCGGCGAGGAAATCGCGCTGGCCTTCCCTATTACAATTCGCCTGGCTCTGATGGCCGTTGCCATTGAGGCCATTTTCGGTATCGGCCTCGGCGTTATTGCCGGTATGCGCAAGGGCGGCTTCTTCGACTCCACCGTTCTGGTGATGTCCCTGCTGGTTATCGCAACTCCGACCTTCGTGCTCGGCTTCGTGGCCCGCTACCTCTTCGGTGTGCGCTGGGAGATTGTCTCCCCCACCGTTGGTAGCGATGCCTCCTTTACCTCCCTGCTGCTGCCGGCATTCGTGCTGGGTCTCGTCTCGGTTGCTTATGTTCTGCGACTGACGCGTTCCGAGGTCTCGTCGGCACGCCATGCTGACTTCGTACGCACTGCCCGCGCCAAGGGCTTGCCAACCTCTGAAGTCACCCGCCGCCACATCTTGCGCAACTCGCTAATTCCCGTTGTGACCTTCATCGGCGCTGATCTCGCGGCTCTGATGGGCGGCGCAATTGTCACCGAGGGCATCTTCAACGTGCCAGGTATCGGTGGCCTGATCTTCCACGCCGTCCAGATTGGTGAAGCTCCCACCGTGGTCAGCATCGTGACCATCCTGGTGGTTATTTACATGTTCGCCAACTTGCTCATCGACTTGCTCTACGCAGTCCTGGATCCGAGGATTCGTTATGCCTAAGCCAGATTCGACGCAGTTAGATTCGACTCAGCCAGAAAAGCAGGCCAACGCCGTGCATACCGGCACCGCACAGTCCGGCACCGCGCAGGCCCCCGCCGCCCAGGCGACGAACCCCGACCACTCGCAGTTGCCGGATACCCCGCCACTGGGGCTCTGGGGTTCGGCCTGGCAGAACCTGCGTTACCGCCCACTGTTCTGGGTTTCCGCATTCATTATTTTGCTCTCCATCGCAGTGGCCGCATTCCCGTCGCTGTTCACCTCTGTGGACCCGACGGCGGCAAACCTGCGTGACTCGCTGGCCCCAGCCCGCGACGGCCACCCGATGGGCTTCACTCAGCAGGGCTACGACGTCTACGCCCGTGTCATCTACGGTGCCCGCGCCTCGGTCATCGTCGGCATCGGCGTCACCCTGGCCGTGACCGTGGGGGGCATCATCCTCGGTGCCATCGCTGGCTATCTCGGCGGTTGGGTCGACGCGGTGCTCTCCCGCATCACGGACATGTTCTTTGCCATCCCCCTGATTCTCGCCGGCATCGTGCTGATGCAGCTGTTTACCGAACGCACCATTTGGTCCGTGGTCTTCGTGCTCGCTGCTTTCGGCTGGCCGCAGATGGCGCGCGTGGTGCGCTCCTCGGTGATCTCAGTGAAAAACGAGGAATACGTCACCGCCTCCAAGGCGCTCGGTCTGTCCAGCACTGGCATTCTCTTCCGCCATGTGCTGCCGAACTGCCTCGCCCCTGTCATCGTCATGGCCACGACCTCGCTGGGTATTTACATCGTCGCCGAGGCCACGCTGTCCTACTTGGGCATTGGCTTGCCGACGACCACCGTTTCCTGGGGCAACGACATCTCTGTCGCACAGCAGGTGCTCCGCCAGGCCCCGTCCAACCTGTTCTGGCCAGCACTCGCCCTGGCGATTACCGTTCTCGGCTTCATCCTCATGGGTGACGCTTTGAAGGATTCTCTCGACCCGAAGGAGCGTCGTCGATGAGCACCGACACCAATACTTCCGCAGCGCCCATTCTCACCTTGAAGGATGTCTGCATTGGCTTTCCGACGACCACAGCGTCCGGCCGCCGCAGTAAATCGTTGACCGATGTGGTGCATGACGTCGACCTTGAGGTTTTCCCCGGTGAGACGGTCGCCATTGTCGGCGAGTCCGGCTCGGGTAAGTCCACCACTGTCCACGCCGCGCTGGGGCTGTTGCCCGGTGATGGTGAAGTCACCGGTGGCACCATCACCTTCGATGGCCGTGACATCACACACTTGACGGACCGCGAGTTTGTTAGCATCCGCGGCAACGGCATCGGCCTGGTTCCGCAGGACCCGATGACCAATCTCAATCCGGTGTGGACCGTCGGTTCCCAGATTAAGGAGGCGCTGCGCGCTAACAACATCGCCACTGGCTCTGAGGCCCACAAAAAGGCGATTGAGCTGCTGGAACAGGCCGGCCTGCCAAACGCTAAGAAGCGCATCGACCAGTACCCGCACGAGTTCTCCGGTGGTATGCGCCAGCGCGCGCTTATCGCGATGGGCTTGGCCGCGCACCCAAAGCTGCTGATTGCCGATGAGCCCACTTCCGCTCTCGACGTGACCGTGGCGAAGAAGATCCTCGACCACCTCGACAAGCTCACTAGCGAACTCGGCACGTCCGTGGTGCTTATTACCCATGACCTCGGTTTGGCTGCCGAGCGCGCTGACCGACTCGTCGTTATGCAAGCAGGACGTGTCGTGGAGACCGGCCCTGCCCTGCAAGTTCTCACCCGCCCGCAGCATCCATACACCAAGCAGCTAATCGCGGCGGCTCCATCGCTGGCTGCCCGGCGCGGTGATCGCGTGGTGGCGGCGCCGACGACATCGGATGCGGACCAGAAGGAGATTCTGGTCGCGAAGAACTTGGTGCGCGACTTCGCCATCCGCGGCGACCGTCCGTGGCGCAAGGATTCCTTCCGCGCCGTCGATGACATCAGCTTTACGCTGCGTCGCGGTCGCACCATCGGAATCGTGGGCGAATCCGGTTCGGGCAAGTCCACTGTCGCCAACATGGCGCTGGGGCTGCTCGATCCGACCGAAGGCGAAGTGCTTTTCGACGGCAAACGCGTCCAGGGCCGGAATCGTAAAGAGGAGCTGGAGCTGCGGCGTCGCATTCAGCCGATTTTCCAGAACCCGTATGCGACGCTGGACCCGATGCGCACGGTGCATTCCTCCATCGAGGAGCCGCTGCGGATTCACAAGATTGGCACCAAGAAGGAGCGTGAGCAGCGCGTATTCGAGCTTCTCGACCGCGTCGCTCTTCCCGCGGAAATGGGGCGCCGCTTCCCCGGTGAGCTGTCGGGTGGTCAGCGTCAGCGTGTGGCGATTGCGCGTGCACTGGCCCTGAACCCTGAGGTTGTGGTCTGTGACGAGGCGGTGTCAGCACTCGACGTGGTGGTGCAGGCTCAGGTGCTCGAACTGCTCGCTGAGCTGCAGGAAGAGATGGATTTGGCCTACCTGTTTATTACGCACGACCTCGCTGTGGTGCGGCAGGTGGCTGATGAGGTCATCGTGATGGAGCACGGCAAGATGGTTGAACACCGTCCGACCGACAATCTCTTCGACCACCCGGAGAAGGAATACACCCAGCGGCTGCTGGACGCCATCCCTGGTGCGTCGTTGGATTTGGATCTGTAGCTGGGCGGTGGCCTGTTTCCCCAGGGCACTTCGCTCCGCCCCCCTTCTGGGCCACTTCACGACACAGGCGTCACCTCGTACCAGCTGTGGAGGTGGCATGAGGTGACATA
>NZ_KV787407.1:50037-137967 GCF_001807105.1 Corynebacterium sp. HMSC14H10
GGCATGAGGTGACATAGGTGTCGTGAAGTGGCTGGGCGATTTTGAGTCGGAGCGGATTGAGCGAGAGAAGAGAGAAAGCTATCCGGAAAGACCGTCCAGACAGCCTGCTAGTCCTCCGGAGCAAGCTCGCTTTCAGTAACCCACTTGTGGTTCTTCATGGTCATACCATCATCGTCAATGTCGACCATGTACACCGGCTCCTGGGTGGAGTAGTCAACAGTGCCCTTGGCCCCCTTCATGCCCGCCATATGCTCGGCGTTGATGGTGATCTCGGAGCCGTCGGCAAGCGGTGCTTCGCCTGGGTTCTCCAGCTCCTCATGAACGACCCAGCGGTGGTCCTTCACCGGCTCACTGCCATCGGTCGGGGTGTAGGAAACGGAGTAGGTTGTGGTGGTGAAAACACCAACAACCTTGCCTTCTGCACCCTTCATGCCCGGCATATGATCGGCGAGAACCTGCACTTCACTGCCGACCGGGAACTTCGCGTTGTCCGCCGCAATCATTCCCTCTGGAGCCGGACCACCATCGGCCGGATGGTCATGGCCGGCCATCGCGTCATCACCATGGTCACCATGACCGCCATGCTCATCGGCATCGTCCATATCATCCATGTCGTCATGCCCCTCAGAGCTGGTGGCCGACACGGAAGAGCTGGTTTCGCTAACAGTGCTGCTTGCCTCAGTACTAGCCGAATCATCGGAGGAGCAACCGGCCAGCACAAGGACGCTGGCGGCACCCGCGGCTACGAGAGCATCTAGTGGTCGAATATTCTTTGCCATGGTTGAGCTCCTTTGTTGTTGATGTCAATCAATCTATGCCCTCACCCTAACAGCGCTCTCCCGCCGTCACCATGCCTTACTTCCCGCGGCGGACGGAAATCGTCCAGCCAGCTTCACTGGTCTGCTCAAAGTTGGTGACCTTGTGGCCATCCTTCGCAGCCCAGCGCGGAATCGCATCCGTGGCCTGGGTGCAGTCGAATGGGATCACCAGCTCCTCGCCGACCTCAATCTTGTTGATCGCGTCCTTGGCCTCGATCAGCGGGAATGGGCACACCGCGCCGACGGTGTCGAGCTCGTAACGCCCATCGCCCAGTGGCGTGAGCTTGCCGTCTTCCTGCTTGACGACGCTCCGGTCGAGCAACGCTACCGGCGCGACAGCAAAGGCACCCGCCAGCGGGGAGGCCTCGGTGCCAGCGGCACCGGCACCTTCGCTACCCGGCAGGGACACAGGCGAAGTAGCAGTCGAAGTGACCGGAGAAGTTGCCGATACCGCCGTGTCGTTGGTGGTGGAAGGGGTGCTCGGGACGTCGTTAAGCGAAGGTGCGGACGGCTTCAGCCAGAGCTTGGCGGCGATAGCGACACCTGCGGCGATGGACGCCAGCGCAAGCCAACCCTGGTAGCTGAACAGCGAGGTCTGGACCATGCCGTTACCGACGGTGCAGCCGCCGGCCCACGCAGCGCCGACACCCATGAAGATGCCGCCGACGACCGAGCGTGCACCCTGGGTGGCGTCCGGGACGCGGAGGCGGAATTCACCGGAGGCCTTGGCCGCGATGAAGGAGCCGACGAGGATGCCGAGGACGAGGAGGACGCCCCAGTCGAAACGCTCGGTGTCACCAGTAACAACGTAGTTGGCGAGGTTGGAGGACGGAGTCGTGATGCCGAGGCCGTCGTTGCGGCCGGTGGCGGCGGACAGCGGCCATGCGATAACGCCAAGTACACCGACGATGGCGGCGGTGGCGTACACGTGCCAGGCCTTTTCAGTCAGAATGTGCGCGAGACCGGACTTGCGCGGCGCCAGAGTGGCCGGGCGCGGGCCGGAGAATTCTTCGCGCAGGAAGCGGACAGCGAAGTATGCCGTGACGGCGCTCAGCGCGATGACCAGTGGCCAGATGCTAATGCCCAGAGAGGCGTGAATGCTGGTCAGGCCGACGGTGCGTTCCTTCAGGGAATCCTGCAGGCCGTTGAGGAAGCCAGTCTTCATGGCAGCAGCGGATAGGGCGTAAAAGACCAGTGCGATCCAGGAGCCGATCAGGCCCTCACCGGAGCGGTACCAGGTACCCGAGGCGCAGCCACCGGCCAGGACGATACCAAGTCCGAAGATAACGCCACCGACAATAACGGCCAGCGGTGCCAGCTCGTTGTATTCGGGAGTAATCACGCCGGCGCTGGTCAGTGCGGCCAGGCCGATGGCGTGGACGGAAATAACAATCAGCAGGGAGACAAAGCCGCGCCAGCTGCGCTGAGTGAAGATATCGCGCAAGAAGCCGGTGACGCAGAAGCGTCCTCGCTGCATAACAAAGCCGAGCACGGCACCCAGCGCTAGTCCTGAAATGAGCATGAGAGTGTTTCTCCTAAAATTATGAGCCAGTCCGCCATCAAAGCCATAATGAACAGACCTGTCTATTAGTGGATTAGAAGCTACTCTACACAGCGAAAAAAGTCCAACTTAATGAAGTTTTCATAGGGTAGAACACCTGCCAATAGACAGACCGAACCGTATAGTTGCTGGTGAGAAGCGCAAGTTGTGGCAAGCTAAAACACTATGAGCGCACAGAATTCAGCCCTGGTTGGACACCAGCGACACCAGCGGTTCCTTGCGATGCGCTCGATACTCGACCTTCCTTTTACCCATGCTTTCGCCCTTGATCCTCAGGCGGTCATCGATATTTCCGGCGTGGCCCGCCTCAGCGAGCTCAATGCCAAAAATGTCGCAATAATCGACAGCTTGCGTTCACTCGCCCACACCAACACGCAGGACTTTTACGCCATCGATGACGCAGCAGAAGCTCTGGGGACCGCCTTGCGAATGGCGATTTCCTCCCGGCAGCTACTCTGGTTCAGCTCGCTGCCCGAAAGTGATGTGGACAAGGTACAAAACATCCTCGGCGGCGACATCGTTCATGTGGTGGGCCCGGAACTGGCCGTCGATAAGCTCGATGGCAGTACCCTCGAGCTTCCCACTGCGCTGAAACAGCGCGGAGAACCACTGGTGCCCATCGCTATCTCGCCAAGCGAGCTGGTGCAGGCCTGGGCACACGGCAGTCTCGAGCAGCAAAAACTGCTCGCTTACCTGCTGGAGGGAACAAATACGCTGGTCATGCAGCAAAAGGATCTGCATGCACTACGCAAAGTCGGGACCAAACTCATCGAGCGCAACCCCGTGTGGCGCCTGCTCTACAACCCGAAAGTGTTGGCCTATCTGGTGGTAATGGTCTACTCTTCGCTCCGCGCGCTACCTGTGGTTTTCGTCCCCGGATTCCATGGCAATGTCTGGGTGCTGTGGAGCATCGACATCATTACCGCTATCCCCTACACCTGGGGAATTGTCGAGATGATCACCGGCCGCTCATTCGGCCGAAGAATGCTGGGGCTCCTGATCACCCTAGTGACTTTCGTCTCGCCTTACGTCTACTTCTGGGCCAATGGGCGCGATTATCCGATGTGGGTCACCATCTTTGTCATCGCGTTAATTGTCGCAGCCTGCGCCGTCGAATACGTCCGCTGGCTGCGCGACCGCGCCATCTCCGCAATCCTGCGCCAACCACCCACCAACTGCCGCTAGCGACCGCTAAGCGAGCGCCGCACGCCGCCAATAATCAGCCAGGCACCGGCGGCAACGTTGACAGCCACAAGCCCGTGGATAGACGCCTTGCTTAACGACGCTGCCATCGTCTCACTTGCGATAAGCATGCCGGTCGAGACAATCCAGATGAACGTTGCGGCAATGTTGGCAATCCGGCCGCGTTCCACGCGGAATGGATGCGTGTAGTGCAGCGGCACCAACGTCATTGCGCTGAAGATAAAAATGGCAGAGATACACACCGCCATGGGCGCGTTCCATACCCACAGCAAGACCGCCACGATATTCCACGCGGCGGGGAAACCAACGAAGTAGTAGTCGCCGGACTTGGCGGCTTCGTTGGCATAGCAGAACATCGACGACACCAGGACCAAAATAATCAGGGCAATCGCCAACGGCCGTGGCCCCAGTGGCAGATACATAACCATGAAAGCCGCGGGTATGGCGGTCCAGGTGAGATAGTCGACGATGTTGTCCACCACTGCGCCGTTAAACCACGGGACGACTTCCTTGATGTGATGCTTACGCGCCATATTGCCGTCGACACCATCGACGACGAGGGCAATGCCCAGCCAGAGCCACATCCAATGTGGGCTGCCCTCCAGCAGTGCGACCGCAGCCAGCGTTGCCCACACCAAACCGGTCAGCGTGAAGGCATGCACAGCCCAGGCGATGACATGCTGGCGCCAGGTGAAGCGGGTGAAGGTCGCGGCGGTGCTGGCAGTATCGGCGCAGGCAGTATCTGGCCCACTGGCGGTACTAGAACTGGCATTGTCGGAGCGAGTAGTAGCGTTCACGGCAGATGTCCTTTAGAGAACAAAATGCGCACAACTGCAAACCTTTATCGCAGTTGTGCGCAGAGTCGATTTTTTTCAATCGGTGAGTATAACGGCCGATGGGTCGTTTTCCCGTATTTTTACTCGGGCTTGTTCCGAGTTATTTAACGACGATCCTCGAACCAACCGGTAACAGCCGGTGCTGTGTTCTCGTAGACCAGCTTGGCTTCGGTGTACTCCTCCAGGCCGGTCGGGCCCAGCTCGCGGCCAATACCGGACTGACCAAAGCCACCCCACTCGGCCTGTGGCAGGTAGGGGCCAAAGTCGTTGATCCAGACGGTACCGTGACGCAGCTCGCGGGAAACGCGCTCAGACACCTCGCGGTTGGATGACCACACCGCACCGGCCAGGCCGTATTCGGTGTCGTTGCCGATCTCGATGGCCTCGTCAACCGTGGTGAAGGTCTCCACCGTCACTACCGGGCCAAAGGCTTCGTCGTGGACGCAGTCCATATCGCGGGTGACCTGGTCAATCACGGTTGGGAGGTAGAAGTAGCCGTCGGCAAGCGAGGCGGAACCATCGGCGGTGGTGCCCGTGGCGATCTCGCCGCCTACGCGCACACGAGCGCCCTGCTCACGAGCTCGATCGACGTATGCCGCGACCTTATCCAGGTGCTGCTTCGAAATCAGCGCACCGGTCTCGGCCTTCTCGTCGAGCGGACCGCCGAGCTGGATGTGTCCGGCGCGCTCGACCAGATCGTCGACAAACTTCTCGGCGATGGACTCCTCCACAATCAAGCGAGCGCCCGCCGAGCACACCTGACCGGAGTGCAGGAACGCAGCATTGAGGGCATTGTCCAAAGCGGCTTCGTAATCGGCGTCGGCGAAGATGATGTTCGGGTTCTTGCCGCCGAGCTCAAGCGCGACCTTCTTCACAGACTTAGCCGCTTCACCAGCAATAATCTTGCCAGTGACAAGACCGCCAGTGAAGGAGACCATGTCCACCTTCGGATGCGAGGACAGCGGTGCGCCCGCTTCGGCACCGGCTCCGGTAATGAGGTTGGCAACGCCTGCCGGAACACCCAGATCATCGATGACGTGCATGAGCAGAATTGCTGTGTGCGGAGTCAGCTCCGCCGGCTTGAGCACAAAGGTATTGCCCGTGGCCAGCGCCGGTGCAACCTTCCATGCGGTCTGCAGCAGTGGGTAGTTCCACGGCGTAATCAGGCCACAGACACCAACAGGTTCACGCACAATACGCGCGACGACGGACGGGTCATCCGCATCCACGAGACGACCGGCATCATTGCCTGCAAGCTTCCCGAAGTACTCAAAGCAGGCGATGATGTCATCCATATCGGCTGCCGCCTCTGGCAGGCGCTTACCGGTATCCATGGCCTCTGCCCAGGCAAATTCGTCCTTGCGCTGCCTGATGGCAGCACCGATGTCGAGTACCAACTTGCTGCGCTCAGCTGTGCTCCAGGATGCCCAGGAACCTTCCCCGGTACGTCGGAAGGCGGCGTCGGCGGCGGCGATGGCGCGCTCGGTGTCGGTCGCATCTGCTTCCGCAACTTCGGCGATGAAAGAGCCATCGGCCGGGCACTCGATAGTGCGAGTGTTGCCAGCGGCTGCAGCGGACCAGGTGCCGTCGATAAACAGCGTGGCCGCGCCTTCGTGGGATTTGGCGGTCTCGGGTGCGAGGGCCTTATCAGTAGTTGAAGGCTTAAAGGTCATTTAGGAATCCTCCTTGGCGTAGTCATCAGACCATTCGCGGACAGGTTCGGCATTATCGGACAGATCTGAGGTGCCCGGGAGATCAGACTGCATGTGCAAAAACTCCAAGTGCCGTTCGTAGAGGTCGAGGACGTCGGAAATCAGCTGCTCTTGGGTGTAGCCATAGACGTCGTAGCCGAGCGAACCGGTCAGCGTGAAGACCTCGAGGCGGTAGTAGTAAATATCAGCATCACTGTCCAGGTGTACCAGGCCAGCGAAAGACGGCGTCAAGTGTTCAACCGGATAGACCTGGTAGCGGAAGCTCATCTCCTCGCCGAATCCGACCTGCAGGTCAATCTGGTCAATACCGACTTCTTCTGCTGGTTCACGGTGCAGCGTCACTTCACCGCCACGTTCCCTGATAGCATCTGCCACCTGTTCAAGTGCGGGCTGCACCACTCGGTCGAGGTAGCGCATGACTGGCTTCTTGCCCGGGAAGGACATGGAGCGGGCAAGTCGATTGCGCCAGTCACCCTGTTGGCCATCCACGGCGCGGCCCGACATCGCCCCGTGGAGGGCTCGACGTGTCGAATCCTGTTGCAACAGCTCCAGTCGCAGCGACTTAAACAGGCCATACATCACCAGATAGATGACAAAGGCAAACGGCAGACCCATCACAATCGTTGCCGACTGCAGCGTCGGAATACCACCGACATAGAGCATGGAGATGGTCAGCACACCGACCACGACAGCCCAGAAAATACGGGTCCACTTCTTACCGTCCTGCTGTGTGTCGGTGATCTTCGAAGTGAAGTTACTCATCACCAGTGCCGCCGAGTCCGCCGAGGTGATGTAGAGCAACAGGCCAATCAGAGATGCGACTGCAGCCACCATCATCGGCGCCGGGTACTGCTCCAGCAGCAGGTAGAAGGCACGCTCCGGGTAATCCAGTGCAGTCTGGCCAAACTCCGAATCGCCATTGATGACCAGGTCCAGCGCCGAGTTACCGAATACCGACACCCACATCAGGACGAAGAGGAATGGAATGGTCAGCGTGCCGACGACAAACTGGCGCAGGCTACGGCCACGGGAAATACGAGCCAGGAACAAACCGACGAACGGTGCCCAGGCCACCCACCAAGCCCAGAAGAACAGGGTCCAGGAATTCAACCATTCCTGCGCTCCGGAGAACGCGTAGGTATCCATAGTCATGGATGGGAACTTGGAGACGTACTCGCCGACGTTCATCACCAGGGCGTCAAACAGGAACGCCGTGCGACCAGTGACCAGGATGTAGAGCATCAAGCAGATGGCCAGGCCAACGTTGAGCTCCGAGAGACGGCGAATCCCCTTGTCAACACCGGAAACCGCGGAGGCGATAGCCACCGATACAGCCACGACGATTAGAGCGATCTGCCAGGACGTACTCTCATCCACCCCGAACAGCACGCGCAGGCCGTAATTCAGCTGGACGACGCCGATACCCAGCGAAGTTGCGACACCGAAAACGGTACCGAGCATCGCTGCGATTTCGACCGCTTCACCAGCGGGGCCGTGGATGCGCTTGCCAATGATTGGGTAGAGCGCCGAGCGAATGGTCAGTGGCATGTTCAAGCGGTAAGCGAAGTAGCCGAATGCCATGCCCATCAGCGCGTAGAGCGCCCAACCGGTCACACCATAGTGGAAGAGCGTGAACACCACTGCCTGACGCGCGGCTTCGATGGTCTCCGCATCTCCGGTCGGCGGGCCATAGTACTGTGCCACCGGCTCTGCTACCGAGAAGAAGAGCAGGTCAATGCCGATACCTGCGGCAAAGAGCATAGAGGCCCAAGAAAACAGGCCGAACTGAGGTTTGGCGTGATCGGGGCCGAGCTTAATCTGCCCCGTTCGCGAGATGGCGATGTAGAGCATGAAGAGCACTGCCACCGTCGCGGTCACGATATAGAACCAACCGAAGTTCTTCGATACCCAGGCGACAATGCCCGCTAGGGTGTCCGCTGCATTGTCCGGGGCAAAAATAGCCCACAGGGCAATGGCGAGAATACCAACGCCTGAAATAATAAATACAGGCCAGTTGACCTCAGGCTCAGAGGTCACACTCGCTTGCGCTTGTTGTGGAGGGACCGACTGCGATCGCTGCATTTCTTGCGACGATCCAGATTTTTCCTCCGTTACCTTCTCAGTTGGCGGAGTATCAGACATAGGAAAATCCTTCAGATTCGGGAACTAACCCAGCATACCTAGTTTGAATAATCCCTCAAGTTTAAGAATCGATTCAGAAGAATTCTCCAATACCAACATCAACACCTTCACCTGCATATTTACCCAGTTTTCAAGACGTTTAAAATCATTCCAACTGGAATTGAATACCAATTGTGTGGCATTCTATATAGGTGAAGGGGATTTGAGATACGCCTCCGGCCACTTATTCCAATATCAATATATAGGGCCCGCCTTTAAATATTACTTGGGGCTTATCGGGGCTTATCACAGTCCTTGAAAACCATTCCGATATGCATCGGCAAACAACCTACGGAGGTACACCAGAACATGGGAGCTTTCCCGGCTGTCTTCAACTTCGGTAAAAAGAATGGCAACACCACAGTCGAACACCGCGACGTCGTCATCGTTGGCGCGGGCTCTGCCGGCTCTGTGCTGGCTAACCGGCTGTCCGCAGACCACACTCAGCAGGTGCTCGTACTCGAGGCCGGCCGCATGGACTCCCTCTGGGATCTCTACATTCACATGCCTTCGGCGTTCTCCTTCCCAATCGGTAACAAGTACTACGACTGGAAGTACGAATCCGAGCCGGAACCGGAGATGAACGGTCGCCGCATCTACCACGCCCGCGGCAAGGTCGTCGGCGGCTCCTCCTCCATCAACGGCCAAATTTACCAGCGCGGTAACCCCATGGACTACGACAAGTGGGGCGACACCAAGGGGCTGGAGAACTGGGGCTGGAACCACGTTCTGCCGTACTTCAAGCGCATGGAAAATGCGCTCGGCTCCGACAAGGACGACCCGCGCCGTGGCCACGACGGCCCACTGCGCATGAAGCGCGGTCCGGCCGATTCTCCGCTGTTCAAGGCCTTCTTCAAGTCTGTCCAGCAGGCCGGCTACAACTACACCCCGGACGTCAACGGCTACCGCCAGGAGGGCTTCGGTCCCTTCGACGCGAACATCGACAAGGGCCGTCGCCTCTCCGCTGCCCGCGCATACCTGCACCCAGCCCTGCAGCGTCCAAATCTGGAGCTCCGCACCCGCGCAGAAGCCACCCGCATCCTCTTCGAGGGCACCAAGGCCGTCGGCATCGAGTACACCTGGAAGGGTCGTACACACCAGGTGCGAGCAGACAAGGTCATCCTCTGCGGTGGCGCTTTCAACTCTCCGCAGCTGCTCGAGGTCTCCGGCATTGGCGATGAGAAGGTCTTGAATGCCGCCGGAGTGAACGTCGTCAAGCACCTGCCTGGTGTCGGCGAAAACCTGCAGGACCACCTGGAGGTCTACATTCAGTACAACGCCACCCAGCCGGTGTCTTCACAGCCGTACCTGGAGAAGTGGCGTTGGCCGTTCATTGGCCTGTGGTGGCTGCTCACCCACAAGGGCCCGGTGGCAACGTCGCACTTCGAGGGTGGCGGTTTCGCGCGCTCCAACGACAACGAGCCCTACCCGAACCTGATGTTCCACTTCCTGCCGCTGGCCATGCGTTACGACGGCACGAAGATCGATAGCCCGCACGGTTTCCAGTTCCACGTTGGTCCGATGTACTCGGATGCCCGTGGCCATGTCCACATCACCTCCTCGGACATCAAGGTCAAGCCGTCGATTCTGTTCAACTACCTGTCCACTGATCAGGACCGCCGTGAATGGGTCGAGGCTGTGAAGGTCTCCCGTAAGCTGCTGGACACTCCGGCAATGAAGGAGTACACCGACGGCGAGATTTCCCCGGGTGCAGATGTGCAGACCGACGAGGAGATTCTCGAGTGGGTCCGCAAGGACGCCGAGACCGCACTGCACCCATCCTGCACCTGCAAGATGGGGCCGGCCTCCGACGAGATGGCCGTGGTCGATCCGGAAACCATGCAGGTTCACGGCACCGAGGGCCTCTACGTGGTTGACGCTTCGGTCATGCCGGGCATCACCAATGGCAATATCTACGCACCGACCATGATGATTGCCGAAAAGGCCGCTGATCTCATCGCCGGCAAGACCCCGCTGGCACCGCAGGACATTCCGTTCTACCGCGCTGGCCAGGGTATGCCGCTGGATCCGCCGGAGAGCACCAAGTAGTTCTTGAGTTTTTGAGGCGGTAGCGCGACGTCTATTGCGCAACGTCGCTCGTCGGAACCGGCCGGGTTCTCCCACGCGGGGGAATCCGGCCTTAGTGTTACTCTCGCCCTTATGAGCAGTACAACCTCGCAGACACTCGAAAACCTCCGACGCTCATCAATCATTTTGGCACCGATGGCCGGTGGCCCATCCACGCCCGAACTCGTCGCTGCCGTTTCCAATGCTGGCGGGCTTGGCACCCTTGCCGCCGGCTACCTCACTGTCGAAAAGCTCACTGAACAGGCACACCAGACGTGCACACTGCTTGACGACGGCAAAGGTTTCGGCATCAACCTCTTCTGCCCCAACACCGCTGACGCCGGTATCGGAACCTCAGAGGAGGAACTTGCTCAGTGGACCGCTTTTCGTAATCGTCTGGCGCCGGCCGCTGCCCACTTCGACATCGACTTGCCTGACACTCCGACCTGGTCAGATGACTACTTCTCGGCGAAAGTCGAGGCAATTCTCGCTGATGACTTTCTGCCCAATCCCGATGCCCTGAAGTTCGTCTCCTTTACCTTTGGCTACCCAGATAACGAGGTCATTGCTCGGGTAAAGGAATCAGGCCGCAAAGTGATTTTGAATGCGACCTCAATTGAGGGTATACAGGCGGCGGCGAAGGCTGGCGCTGATCGCATTGTCCTGCAGGGACTAGCTGCGGGTGGGCACCGCGCATTTGTGAAGGGGAAGGATTCGTCCGACAGCATTGGGGCCTCTGTAGAAGAGCTCGCCCAAGCAGTCACCGAAGCATGTGCGGTAACCGATGTACCTATCATCGCCGCTGGTGGGGTGGGTAACCGAGAGGACGTCGTCAAGCTTGTGGAAGCCGGCGCGGTGGCTGTGCAAGCTGGCACACGGTTCCTCACCACCGCGGAGGCGGGTACGAAGGAGACGCACCGACGGGCACTGCGTGATTTGGTGGGGCGTGACACCGTTTTGACTCATGCTTTTTCCGGCAAGCCAGCGCGTGCCATCGAGAACACGTTTACCCGGGAGTTTTCTAGGATCGCGCCGGAACTTTACCCACAACTGCACTACTTGACCACGCCGATTCGAGGCGCGGCGAATAAGGCCGGCGATTCTGAATATCTCAACTTATGGGCAGGTATTGGGTTTGCGCAGTGCGAGGTTCAATATGCGGGCGAGGTTGTTGCGGAGCTTTCCGGCTTGGCCGAGTAATACGAAGCCGCCGATGCTACAAACTGCAAAATGACCAGCCCCGGACATATATCGCGGCTGGTCATTTGGCTTTATTTGTGACGATGGATTTTATGCCGACGGCGCAGTTGTGGCGTTAGGCGTCGAGCAGCCAATCGTTCGGGCTGAACAGCTCGAAGTGAACGTTATTGCGGTCAATACCGCGATTGGCAAGCTGATCACGCACGGCCTGCAAGAAGCCATTGCCACCGCAGAGGTAGTACTGCGCCCCCTCCGGCAGGTCAACATCGGTCAAATCCATCAGATCCGGCTCGTACCACACCTGCTGGCGGGCATTGACCAGTGCAGAGACTGCGTTATTGCGTTCTGCACGCAGTGCGTCGGTGTTCTCGGCGCGGTCCGCGTGGAGGACGACAACATCACGCTTAGAGTCAGCCGCCACCAGGGCATCCAGCATGCCAATCATGGGGGTGGCGCCAATACCTGCGGAAATGAGCACTACCGGGTCATCGGACTTTGTATCCAACACCAGGTCGCCTGCAGGCAGAGAGATTTCGATGGCATCGCCCGGCTGCACCTTTTCCCACAGCTGTGTGGAAACTTCGCCAGCCGGCAGGTCCTCGGAGGCATCGACACGACGAACCGCGAAGGTCAGAACACCTTCCTCACCGCCGACCAGAGAGTATTGCCGTAGCTGGCCGGCGCCGTCCGGCATGGTCTGACGCACAGAGATGTACTGTCCCGGGAGGTAGGAAACGGGGGTTTCGTCGTCAAGCTTGACGGAGAACACTGCGACGTCATCACCGCGCTCTTCACGAGAAACGACATGAGCGGCGCGGAAGACATCTCCTGCTTCGACACCGAGGTCGTCATAGAGCCCCTTCTCGAAGTTGATGAGAACGCGCTGCATCTCCAGGTAGACGGCATCCCATGCGTCGCGGACAGCCCCCTGAAAGACCTCTGGGGTGAGGATTTCCTCGATGGCATCGAAGAGGTGCTTGTGTACGATTGGGTACTGCTCCGGCTTGATGCCAACGGAGATGTGCTTGTGGCCGATGCGGGAAAGCAGTTCTTCCGGGGCGGGAGCATCTGGGTCGACCAGGGTAGCTGCGAAGGTAGCGACGGATGCCGCCAGCGCCTTCTGCTGAGCACCCTGCTTCTGGTTGCCGCGGTTGAAGGTATCGGCAATGAGCTCTGGGTGAGCAGCGAACATCCGGTTGTAGAAGTTCGGCGTGATTTTCTCGATGTTGGCACCGACGACGGGCAGGGTTTGGGTGACGATTTCAGCCTGCTCTGGAGTCAGGCCGTTCTTGTTAACATTCAGGTTTGGCATGACTTCACAATAACACCATATTGCGCATTCTGTTTGCGCATTATTGCCCAATGGGGTCCATAACTACTCTTTGTGGTTGAGTTTTACCCGTCTTGAACTGCACAAATGGCAATGTCGAAAACTTCACCAGAAAACTTCGACAGCACCATTTTTAGCTTTTTCAACCCGCGGTCAGACCTTCAGCTCTGCACCTAAACCGGACGAATATTGAGCTGGGTACTCCCCTGCGGACCGTCTCCCTCGGGGCGATTGGCATCCACACCATTAGCCGATTTGGGCGGAATGAGATCAGCAATCAACACCGGATCCAGTGCGGCGAAGAACGCCTCCTGCGCAGCCGCTAACTTGCCACGCAACAGGCACGTCGGCAGTAATGGGCAGTCAGTGCCGACACAATCGACGACCTCGTTGTTTTCCAGAGTGCGCAGCAGCTTGCCGACGGATTTTTCCGTAGCCGACTCGCGCAGATAGATGCCACCATTGCGCCCCTTGACCGCTTCCAAGAAGCCGAGCTCCACAAGTCGCGAGACGACCTTGGAAACATGCGCGCGAGACGCATTGAGAGACTCCGCCACCTCAGCAGCGGTGTACTTCCGTCCCGGCTCCCCCATCGCCATCAAAGTGATGACACGCAGGCTCAAATCAGAGAAAAGCGTTAATTGCATTGCGTGTCACCCTTCATCGTTGTACTGCACAAACCACCCCCTTGCCAGCCACTTCGGGCAACAAGGGGGTGGTTCTATGTTCTAGCTTTTAGCAAGGCTAGCTAGCAAGATCTTAGTCCTGCAGGCTCTTCTCGATACGAGCCTTCAGAGCCTCGAACTCGTCCCAGACTTCCTGCGGAACGCGGTCGCCGAGGAACTTCAGCCACTCCTCGTTGTCCGGCAGGTCACCCTGCCACTTAGCAGCCGGTGCCTTCAGGGCTTCCTTGACATCGGCGAAGTCGATGTCCAGGCCAGTCAGGTCCAGGTCCTCTGCCTTAGCGGTGTGACCAACAACGGTCTCCTTGGCGCCAACACGGCCCTCAATGCGGTCGATGATCCACTTGAGAACGCGAGAGTTGTCACCGAAGCCCGGCCACAGGAAGCGGCCGTCTTCGCCGCGGCGGAACCAGTTGACCAGGAAGACCTCTGGCATCTTGTCGCCGCCCTTGACACCCATGTCAATCCAGTGCTGCAGGTAGTCACCGACGTTGTAGCCAATGAACGGCAGCATTGCCATCGGGTCATGGCGCAGGGAACCGACCTTGGCCTCAGCGGAAGCAGCGGTCTGGCCGGAAGCCAGGGTTGCACCGATGAAGGTTGCGTGGTTCCAGGACAGTGCCTGGGTCACCAGCGGCACAGTGTCCGGGCGGCGACCACCGAACAGGATGGCGTCGATCGGGACACCCTGCGGATCGTCGTACTCCGGTGCGGCGACCGGGCACTGCGAAATCGGGGTGCAGTAACGGGAGTTCGGGTGCGAGGACAGCTCCTCGGAATCCGGAGTCCAGTCATTGCCCTTCCAGTCAATGAGGTGCTCCGGCTTGCCTTCCATGCCTTCCCACCAGACGTCACCATCGTCGGTCAGCGCGACGTTGGTGAACAGGGTGTTACCGGCCTCCATGGTCTTCATGGCGTTCGGGTTGGAGGAGTAGTTGGTGCCCGGTGCAACACCGAAGAAGCCGTTCTCCGGGTTAACAGCGTACAGGCGACCGTCCTCCCCGAACTTCAGCCATGCAATGTCGTCGCCGACGACCTCGGCCTTCCAGCCCTCGATGGTCGGAGTCAGCATAGCCAGGTTGGTCTTACCACATGCAGACGGGAATGCAGCGGCGATGTGGTAGGCCTTGCCCTCCGGATTAGTGAGCTTCAGGATGAGCATGTGCTCAGCCATCCAGCCCTCTTCCTTGGCCATGACCGAAGCGATACGCAGTGCGTAGCACTTCTTGGCCAGGATGGCGTTTCCGCCGTAGCCGGAACCGTAGGACCAAATCTCCTTGGTCTCCGGGAACTGGGTGATGTACTTCTCATCGTTGCACGGCCATGCAACGTCCTCCTGGCCCTCCTCCAGCGGAGCGCCAACGGAGTGCAGAGCGTGGACGAAGTCTCCGTCCGGGCCAATCTTGTCCAGGGCATCCTGACCCATGCGGGTCATGATTCGCATAGAGAGAACCACGTACTCCGAGTCGGTCAGCTGAACACCCAGCTTCGGCTCCGGGTCGGTGATCGGACCCATGCAGAACGGAACGACGAACATGGTGCGGCCCTTCATGGAACCGCGGTAGTGCTCGGTCATTTCCTTCTTCAGCTCGACCGGATCCGCCCAGTTGTTGGTCGGGCCAGCGTCCTCTTCCTTTTCAGAAGCGATGAACGTGCGGGACTCCACACGAGCAACGTCCTTCGGGTTAGAGCGGGCAAGGAAAGAGTTCGGGCGCTTTTCCTCATTCAGCTTGATAAGAGTTCCCTTATCAACCAGGTCCTGGGTAAGGCGGTTCCACTCTTCTTCCGAGCCATCAGCAAAGACAACCTTGTCTGGCTGGGTCAGTTCTACGACCTCAGCAATCCAGCGCAGCAGTTCGGCGTTCTCGGTCGGGGCCTGGCCCTCGAGACCAGGAATAGAAGGTGCGGACATCAGTTCTCCTGACTCATTGATTCGCGTCTTAATTTAAGGCTACCGGGGGATACCGAAAGTTGCCGGGCCCCACATCGACAATCGGCTTGTTCCCGCATTTGCAAGCCGTTACATCACAGCTTTACAACAAATAATTTTCCCCGCCCCATTCTTGCGACCTGTTCATTTACGGCCATAACCAGTGAATAAGGCCAGCCTCACCACATAAATCTACAACCATTACCCCTTCGGGTGCAGTTACCCCCATTTGTAAGCAACCGAGACACGGGTACCCCCGCGCACCGTGGTTCCAAAGTCGTTAGTCCCAGCTGCCCCGAGCGGATTGCTCCCATGAGTACGCATCCCACTTCCCCGCGGCTGATGCCGGTTTCACTGCTGCTTCGCCCATCGCGTCAGCAGCCCTCACATCATCACTGCTCCAAGACTCCCAAGTGCCGTCAAAACGGACCGTCGTAACGTGATCCACCGTGCCGTCACCGTCCAGATCTGAATAGATTGACAACCCGGAATCGTCGGCAAGCGTAATTGACCCCTCGTCGTCGCCGAGGTCGTAGAGCTGCCCATCGACCTCCACAACCAGCCCGGCGCCACCAACGTCCACCGACTGCCCATCAATCGGTGTCGCTGCCTCCAAACCACACGGCGTAGCGGGCGAACGCGCCTCCACCCCGCCATCGGACGCGGGTTGATCGGAAAAGTACTGCAGTAAAGAAAACTCATCCATCGTGATATCCCCCTATTTCTCTTCGCTGTCACAGCTATCGTGCAGGCGTTCCGGTGTACTCCGCCAGCTGCTCTATTCGCCATCCCGGACCCCGCGCACCAATGGCTTCGCGCACCGTCATCTCCACGGACTGTGTCCATTTTCGCCGCAGATGGGCAAGATAATTTGCCCGCCACTGCGAGGTGCGTTGGCGTGCGTTACGACGAATCGTTGCGCTCACCGCCACCACCGCAACACCGAGGCCTATTGCGAGTGCGACCAGCTGCGCCGCAAGCGTCGGCACCCCAATCCACATCAGCAATCCGTGGACGATCCGCACTGCGCCGACCGCCACGCCAAGCGATGCCACCGCCACCAGAGCGTCCATGGCATAACTGGGGTGAGCTGGGCTTGCTGGAGCGGGCACTGAGATTTCCACACGAAGGCCCAATTCGTCGCCACACCGCTGTTGCAGCCGCGTCGCTGCGACCTCGGCACGGCCCTGAAGTTCCGCTTGGTCACCCGCGGGGCCGTCAGCCACTTCCTGGAGCGCATCCCGCACTGCACTCTCAGCTGCCAACTGCATCTTCCGCTGCAATCGCGCCGCCGCCCCGGCTCCGCGCGATCGCTCCTGCGCCAGCTGAGCTCGCACGTTTCGAGCCCGGCGCGCACTCAGTGTTTCCCCCGAGTTTCTGGGCGGGCCTTCTGCCAGCAGAACCAGGGTTCTGGCCATCCTCTCGTCCAGCGCACCCATCGGGATTGTGCTGTCGATTTCCTGACGCCAGGCCTCGGCATACTCACCATTGCCAATCAGACCAACTGCAACGCGGCCGGTGGCCTGGCTAATTGCTGCAACCGTGCTGACGCACTCCCGCGTGGGCTGCACCTCGCTGTCTGCAACATAGAGCACGACGGCGCTGCGTTTATCCACAAACTCCAGCCGACGTGGCGGCGTCGCAGTGTCAACGATCTGCGAGAAGTCCGCGCGGTCCGCCGCGTCCCCGGCTTTGGTGACAAGGAGCGGTGGCTGCTCAGACCCCTCCGCCGAGACCGGGCGTGGCTCAACTACGTCCGGTGTTGCCATAGCAACTCCTCCAGGCTGTCTCTAGCCGCGGGAAAGGCTGCCGCGATCTCAGTCAACTGCACTGCGAGTAGCCCGTCATCATTGCGTGATCCGCCTTCCGCACCGTAGCGTTCAGCAATCTTCCGCAACGCGGAACTGAACAAAAAGGTGTGTTCAGCTGTCTCGTTTGTGGTGATGTCGCAATACTCGTCGGCAAGCGAATGGCGAATCGGTTGTTGCTCGATGACCAGCGCGACAGGGGCGGACAGCTTGTCGGCCAGCTCCGCGTGACATTGCGAAAATGCCTCGCGCACAGCGGTTTCGCGCACGCCCCTGCGCAATCGCGCGCAGATTATCGGTGGCCGTTTCTCGCGCTCAAGCGCCTTGGCGACGCACACCTCCGCGCCGCTCGTGTTAGCGGTGTCCGAGTGCGAGGCCTGTCGTGATGACAGCCAGTCCACCACGGCAGCGCGCAACGACGACGATGTAGATCCCGTTGACGGCTGTGTTGTTTCCGTGACATCAGTTGCGGAAATAAGGTCCATCCGGCCTAGTCCCCTCCCATAAATCCCCTGCGTGGTTTAGTTAAAACCTGCGTAACCCCCATACGGCCCGTGGGCCAGATTCCGCGCCCTGAAACGCTGCGCTAGGCAGCCCCCAAGCACCGCTTCAACAAACGAATAAGCGCGGCTTCGCGTTCAGCCTACAGCGGACCGCGGAATCGGCAAGTCGACAAAACAACTCGCCCGCCGTGCCGCCAACTCAGGGCGACGCGGCATCGCCTACCGGTGTGAAACCGCCAGGACAACAACAAAAATCCTAGGGGCAATGATTGGATAGTTGGCCGATGTCGTGGACAATAGGGAACGTGACTACTTCTGATTTTTCTGAAAATATCGAACAGCCTGCGGTTTCGCAGGAATCCGAACCATTGCCAACTCGCGCAGACGCGCAGGCGGAACAACCGCATGAGCGCCAGCCGAAAAAGGGCGAATTGCCTGCAGGTCGTCCGGAAAAGACCCAATTCGATGATGGTCTTGACTACCCGCGCATCGGCAATCTGTCCTTCCGCCGTGGCACTTTGACTCCCAACCAGGAAAAGATCTGGGAAGACAACTGGGACACGTACGGCAAGGTCCTCTCCGACGAAGTCATTGACGTGGAGGAATGGTTCGGCCGCAAGGGTCCGACCATCGTCGAGATTGGCTGCGGCACCGGCACGTCCACCGTGGCTATGGCTCCGCAAGAACCGGACCACAACATCATCGCCGTTGAGCTCTACCGCCCTGGCCTGGCGAAACTGCTCTCCGCCACCGTGCGCAATGAGGTGTCGAACATCCGCATGGTCCGCGGCGACGGCGTCGAGGTCCTGCAGCGCATGATCGAGCCGGAGTCGCTGGCCGGCGTACGCCTGTTCTTCCCGGACCCGTGGCCGAAGGCACGCCACCACAAGCGCCGCATTGTGCAGTCCGGCACGTTGCGCCTGATTTCTTCGCGTCTGAAGCCCGGCGGCATTTTCCACGCCTCCACCGACCATGCGGACTACGCCGAATGGATCGAGGAGCTCCGCGAGGTTGAGCCGACGCTCGAGCCCATCGCCTGGCCCTGGCCGGAATCCCCCATGCTTCTCGACCGACCGACGACCAAGTTCGAAGCCCGCGGCCTGAACCTCGACCACGACATCCACGAGTTCATCTGGCGCAAGAAAGAGGCATAGGAACATGAGCACTACCCAAAACACCTCTGCCAGCTACAACACCACCGAGACACACCCCACCGCGCTGCTCGTGTGGGATGCCCCGAACTTGGACATGGGGCTCGGCGCCATTTTGGGCTCCCGCCCGACCGCCGCGCACCGCCCGCGCTTCGACGCCGTGGGCAAATGGCTTATCGACGAAGCCGAGCGCGTATCCCACAAAATCGGTTCCGACGTCCTCCCCGAGGCCACGGTGTTCACCAACGTCAACCCGGGCTCAGCGGAGATTGTCCGCCCCTGGGTCGAGGCTCTGCGCAATGTCGGTTTCGCGGTCTTCGCAAAGCCGAAGATCGAAGAGGACACCGACGTTGACCCGGACATGATTGCGCACATCCAGCGGCGTTACGACGAGGGCGTGTTGCGCAGTGTCGTCGTTGCGTCCGCCGATGGCCAGAATTTCCAGGAGCTGCTGGAAAAGCTCGCATCCGAGGGGATTCGGGTAACCGTCATCGGTTTTCACGAGCACGCTTCCTGGGCGCTGGCCTCCGATGCGATTCGCTTCGTTGACCTGGAGGAAATCAAGGGCGTCTTCCGCGAGCCGCTACCGCGTATCGATCTCGACCGCCTGCCTGATGACGGTGCGTGGCTGCAGCCGTTCCGTCCGCTCACGTCGTTGCTCAAGGAGCGCGACGGCAAGAACGACGACTAGGGAGACCACCGCGGCGACGTCTAGGGAGACGAACAGGAAGACGAACAGGCTTCTTATTTATGTCACGACTTAAAAAAGTCCTCAAAACCGGCAATTCGAGCTGGCTACGATCGATAATCCTCGTGGCCCTCGTGATTGCCGGTATCGTCCTGACGGTAAGAAACTGGGACAGCGTCGTCCAGGGGCTCCAAATCCTTGCGGATGTCGACGCTAAGTGGCTGTTCATCGCCATTTTTTCCGTGGCTTTTTCGCTCTACGCGATGGCGGAAGTGATGCGTCTGCTGTTGCGAGCTGGAGGCGTAAAAGCAGCCACTCGCCGTAGCACCAATGCGTTAACCCTCGCATCCAACGCGTGGGCGGTCACCGTTCCCGGTGGTGCTGCATTTTCCACGGCGCTGCAGATTAAGCGCATGATGCAGTGGGGCGCATCCGCGGTCCTTGTCAGCTGGTTCGTGCTTTTTTCGGGTGCGTTGTCGTTTTTAGGTCTGGCATTTCTGGGGCTTGGCAGCCTCTTCTTCGTCGGACAGGGTGGCACGACCGCAGTGCTCATCGCTATGGCAATTGCGGTGTTACTGGCCACCATTTTGCTGTGGCGGATTTCGCAGAACCCGGCTTTTCTCAACAAGACAGGCGCGTGGTGTCTGCGTGTCTTTAACAAGATTCGAAAGAAGCCCGCAGACACCGATGTCGACCGACTTGAAGAGTCCATCAAACAGCTGACCAGCGTGAAGTTGCCCGTGCAAACTTTAGCTCTTTCCTTCACCTGGTCCTTTATCAACTGGGTGGCGGAAATTGTCTGTCTCTACGCCGCCATCCGGGCCGTTGGTGTCGATGACATCTCCGCTACGAAGGTGCTGCTGGCCTTCGTAACCGGCAAGCTCGCGGGTTTCATCCAGGCCACACCGGGCGGCATCGGCACTGTCGAGGCCGCTTTGACTGCGGCTCTCATCGCAGGCGGCACCACCGGCGCCGAGGCTTTTGCAGCGGTGCTGGTCTACCGCATCGTTTCCTTCGTCCTGGTGGCAATTGTGGGCTGGATTATCTACGCCCTCGGCTTCGACCACAAGGATTAGCCCGAGCATCAGCCAGTCGCTGACCGCTAATGGCTTCCTCGCCGCTGGTCGCTGGTCCCCCACCAATCTGAGGGGTCGCTAGACTAAGAAGCATGAACACACGCGTATCGACGTTCTTGATTGACATCCTCGCCATCTTTATTTTCGCCGTGTTAGCGCGCCTGGCTCACAACACTCCCGAGGATTCTTTTACCTTCATCAATATCCTCGATACCTGGTGGCCGTTCGCATTCGGTGTCCTCCTGGGCACCGCGCTGATTAAGAACGAGCCGAACCCGCGTGCAGTGAGTTCAGGCGCAATTGTGTGGCTCGGCACTGTCGTCGTCGGCCTAGCTGTGTGGGCCACCCGCAATTCGGCAGTCCCGCACTGGTCCTTCATTCTGGTTGCCTCAGTCATGAGCGCCTTGCTGCTGCTGGGTTGGCGAGCAGCGTCGAATGCGGTTGCTCGTAAGTCTCTGGACTAAGCCTTCGGCCCCATCCCTAGCCCTTCGGTTTAGTTCACTGACTAAATCTGGTTTTTAATTTTTGCACTCCGCCTCGATAATTGAAGAATGGACAAATCTTCTGACGAGGCTCTCGGCAATCAACCAACTGCTGAGACCCAACGAACTCATAACCCCGCAGGGTCCAGCGAAGACCGTACCTTCATGGGCCAACCGTGGGGTCTCGCCAACCTCTTCGGCATCGAAATGTGGGAGCGCTTCAGCTTCTACGGCATGCAGGCCATCCTGGCTTTCTACATGTACTACGAGACCACTCAGGGCGGTCTCGGCCTGGACAAGGGTGCTGCTACCTCCATCGTCGGTGCTTACGGCGGTCTTGTCTACATGGCCGCACTCGTTGCCTCTCTGGTTGCCGACCGTATCCTTGGCTCGGAGCGGACACTGTTCTACTCCGCCATCCTGGTCATGTTTGGCCACATCTCCTTGGCATTCATCCCTGGCGTGATTGGCCTGGCTATTGGCCTTGTCTCCATCGCAATCGGCTCCGGCGGTGTGAAGACCAACGCACAGGTCGTGCTGGGTCAGCTCTACGCCAAGGACGACCCGCGTCGTGACGCCGGCTTCTCCATCTTCTACATGGGCGTCAATATCGGTGCCCTGTTCGGCCCACTGCTCACCGGCTGGATCTGGGGAATGAAGGGCTTCCACTGGGGCTTCGGCCTGGCCGCTATCGGTATGGCTGCCGGTCTGATTCAGTACATCCTGATGCGCAAGTCCACCATCGCCGAGGCTGGCCATGAGATTCCGAACCCGCTGCCGAAGAAGCAGTACCCGGTATGGATTGGCATCGCAGTGGTCATCACTGTTGTCTCGGTTACGCTGGTTTCCACCGGAATTGTTCCGGTCACGACTCTTTCCACTGTGGTCACAGTGATTGCACTGATCGCCGCTGTGGTGCTGTGGTGGCAGATGTACTCCTCGCCACTTACGACGAAATCGGAGAAGACTCGCCTGGTCGGCTTCATCCCGATGTTCGTCTCAGGCGTGCTGTTCTTCGGTATCTTCCAGCAGCAGTTCACGGTGCTGGCCATCTACTCGGACATCCGCCTCGACCGCGAGATCTTCGGTTGGGAAATGTCCCCGGCCTGGATTAACTCGATCAACCCGATCTTCATCATCGCCTTCTCGATGGTCTTTGCAGCCGCCTGGTCCAAGCTTGGTGACCGCCAGTGGTCCACCCCAGTGAAGTTCGGTGTCGCCAACATCATCATCGGTATCTCGCTGTTCTTCTTCATCCCATTCTCCGGTGGCGGTGAGAACTCCACTCCGCTGTATGCGATTATCTGGATTCTCTTCCTGTTCACCATGGGTGAGCTCATGCTGAGCCCGGTCGGCAACGCCCTTGCTACCAAGGTCGCTCCGGCAGCATTCCCGTCGCGCATGATGGCCGTCTGGCTGATGGCAGTCGCTATGGGTACTTCACTGGCAGGCACTCTGGCCGGCTTCTACAACTACGAGGATGCCGCTGCTGAGAACACCTTCTTCATCACCCTGGGTATCGCCTCGGTTGTCCTGGGCCTGATTCTGCTCGCACTGCGCAAGTGGATTGTCAAGGAGTTCGTCGACGTCCGGTAGGGCTGGCTCCGTAAGGCTGGCCCCCGCTCTGGCACAGCCCACGCCCACGCCCCTCCCCTCCTCCTCACTTCACGACACCTATGTCACCTCATGCCGCCTCCACAGATGGCACGTGGTGACATAGGTGTCGTGAAGTGTTTTTGGGTGGCCCTGAACATGCTTCGCCACAAACTTGCCACCAGCACAACCGCCATCCACAAGTTTTCCCCGCCTCCCCACCGGCTAAAATTGAGGCCATGTTTGCCATCATTACCGTCACCGGCGAAGATCACACCGGCATCATCGCCGCCGTCACCACTGCTCTGGCGGAGCAGGACGTCAACATCGTCGATGCTTCCCAGACCCTCATGGATAAATGGTTCACCATGATCCTGCGGGTGGAGTTCAACGAGAAGGCCACCCCCATCAGCACGCTGCAGGGTTACATGGATTCCGTCGGCAAGCGGGAGGGGCTTGTCATTCGAATCCAGTCTGAGGCGCTGTTCAACGCCGTCAACGAGATTTAAAGGGCGCGACCAGGATGGATTTCAACTTCGCGCAATCTAAGTTCCTCGACACCATTGACATGATCGAGAAGTACCGTCTGGATATCCGGACGGTCACTATGGGAATTTCCCTGCTCGAGTGCTCTCGCTCTGAAATGGAAGCCACCGCACAGGCGGTGTATGACCGCGTGACCAGGCAGGCCGCTCGCCTCGTGGAGGTCTGTGAGGGTATCGAGGCGGAGCTGGGCATTCCGATTGTCAATAAGCGTATCTCCGTCACACCAGTTTCCCTCATCACGGCCGGTTGCGAAGGCGACCCCACCGTGGTGGCCAAGGCCCTCGACCGCGCCGCCCGCGATTCTGGCGTGAACTTCCTCGGCGGCTACTCGGCGCTCGTCGAAAAGGGTGCGACGACCAGCGAGAAGCGGCTCATCGACTCCATTCCCCACGCTCTGAGCGAGACCGAATTGGTGTGCAGCTCGGTCAACGTAGCGTCGTCACGCGCGGGCATCAACATGGATGCAGTGCGTCGCATGGGCGAGGTGGTGAAGGAAGCCGCGGCGCAAACCGCTGACCGCAGCTCGATTGCCTGCGCCAAGCTGGTGGTTTTCGCCAATGCGGTGGGCGACAATCCGTTCATGGCCGGCGCGTTCCACGGCGTCGGGGAGCCCGATTGTGTCGTATCCGTCGGCGTTTCGGGTCCGGGTGTGGTCGATCGCGCGCTCGGCGATCTGCAGGGCGCCAGCTTTAACGAAGTCGCCGAGGAGATCAAGAAGGCAGCGTTCAAGATCACACGCACGGGTCAGCTGGTCGGCACGATGGCGTCGGAGCGCCTGGGCGTGCCTTTTGGCATCGTGGATCTCTCGCTCGCGCCGACCGCCGAGATGGGCGACTCCGTCGCTCATATTCTCGAGCACATGGGGTTGGAGCAGGTCGGCACGCACGGCACCACTGCCGCGCTGGCACTGCTTAACGACGCCGTCAAGAAAGGCGGCCTGATGGCGTGTTCACGCGTCGGTGGACTGTCCGGGTCGTTCATTCCGGTCTCTGAGGACAAGGGCATGATTGATGCTGTGCGCGCGGGGTCGATCAGCATGGACAAGCTGGAGGCGATGACCTCTATTTGCTCGGTGGGCTTCGACATGATTGCGATTCCCGGTGACACGCCTGCGACCACGATTTCCGGCATGATTGCCGACGAGGCCGCCATCGGTGTGATGAACCACAAGACCACCGCAGCCCGCCTCATTCCGGTGCCGGGTACCAAGCCGGGCGATGAGGTGAACTTCGGTGGTCTGCTCGGCTACGCGCCGGTCATTGATGTCAATGCCAAGGGCAATGCCGAGTTCATTGCCCGCGGCGGCTACATCCCCGCGCCGGTGCACGGCTTCAGGAACTAGCGGATTCGGACGAGGCTCCTACGATTGCAGGCGGCGCCCATTTGCGTCATAGGCGTAGGAGCCGCTACCGACGAGAATCAAAATGAACTCGATAAATGCCCAAATGCTGACGCCGATAATGAGGAAGAAGCCAACCAGGAAGATGGCGGTAATCCAGCCGAATACCGTCAGTGCTAGCTGAATAGCACCACGCGAGTTGTGCCCCAGGTAGAAATTGTGAACACCGAGGGTGCCCAGGAAGAAGGCAAGCAGAGCCGCTGCAATCTTGGACTTATCCGAGACAGGGGAACCTGCGACCCCGTAGCCCTGGTGCGGGTTCGGGCCGCTGAAGCCAGCGGAATACGCCGGCGCCTGCTGGTTTGGGTAACCACTCTGATACGGGTTCGAGTACCCGTTGTGGAAATTGTGCTGGCTCGGGTCCTGATAGCCCTGCCCCACGTTCGGCTGCTGCGGTGGGTATGGATCCGAGTACGGCATACCGGAGCTGTAAGCACCCGAGCTGTTAGCGAACTTCCCCTTGGACCTCGGCATACCGTCTTCGTCGAAATCTCCATATGGGTTTGTCGGATTCGTCATTGCACCCTACCTTTTCGCCTAGATTTCCCCGGTCATGAACAGCAGTTCCTTGGGCGATAATAACCGGTTCCTTCAGACTGCTTCCTGCAACTTCGTCAATTTCTTTCGAAGTTTTAGCGAAACTGTTGTTTTGAAACATTAAACACCAGTTCTTGAGCAAGATTCTAACAGCAAGTCCCCGTCGGGGGCGTCTCGCACATTTTGAGCTGCCCCTACCGCGCCAGCGATTGCTCAATCAGTTCGCGAGTCCAGCCCTCAGTCCAGGCCAGCGGAGTCGTACCCGGGATTGCTACGTCATTCGTGGCGTAGGTCGCATGCGCTCCTGCGCCGGCAATCATCTCCTGCGCTCGCGCAATCGCATCAGCCACTGCCGGAGGAACATCACAGAAGGAATCCGATGGCACGCAGACATTCTGGACCTTGTCATTAAGAGGCCCAAAGCCGTCTCGTGGACCGCGCATCGTTGCGCCCGGAACCACAGCCTGCACAATGCCGCCAAGCGGCTGCAACGACAGCTCGACACCCACACCAGCCAGCGGAACGCCCTGGTTCACGCCCTGATTGGGGTCACGCCGCGGGTCGCCCAACAGAGCCACGCCCGCGATGCGCTCGGCCGGAACGACACCGCGGCCATTGCCGATGTCAGAGGCCAAGTCACCTGCAATAGCCGCACCCTGGGAGAAGCCCATCAGGACGAAGTCCGTCAGCGGGCACTGCCCGTGTAAGTCAGCCATTTCCTTAGCGGTGACATCGCGCCCGACTGCCTGCGAATCATCGTAGGTGAGTTGGTCGGGCAGCTGATGTGTCTTAATCTGTGCCGGGTACGGCGTAGTCCAGACCTTGACATCACCCTCCGAGTAGGACTGCGAAATCGAGTTTGTCAGGCCAAGCAGCAGCGAATGTGGGTTCGCGGTCGGGGCCATTGGGTCATCGTCAGCACGCGATTCCGCAGTTCCGGGCACCGCGATAACTTCTACCGCCGGGCACCACTCGGGCTGTTCGGCCAGAATCCCACCATCGTCGCCGGGGGTCGGTGGGGTTTGACCGCCTTGGTCGTCGTTAAGCCATTGCACTACGCCGAAGCCAATAGCGGCCACCAGCACAATGACCGCCAGAATTGTCAGCACTTTACGCATGAGTGCTAGCAATACGCCTTTTTAGCGGAGCTTGCAATAGTCTTCGCCACTTCTTCGGCACTTTCCTGTGAGCGCCCCTGTGCGACCAGCTGCCCGGCAATCGCCAGCGCGATGACTTCACGCTCCTCCTCCGGTGCGTCCGCGCATGCCGCGCGACCTGTGCCGATGAGCTGATCCTCCACCCCATCAACATCGATTCCCGCTTTTTCCAGCGCTCCGAGGTATGAATCGTCCGCCTCGCTGAGCTTCATCTGCCCATCGGGCGCTTCGTCCACGCGCTTAGCTTGGGGATCTGTGATCTCCGGCGCAGACTTTTCGCTCGACTTCGGCGCAGAAGTCTTCGTGCTTGACGACGTCGTGGAGGTCTTCGTAGTCGTCGACGAGGTGACCTCCGAAGATTCCACTGTGGAACTGCCACAGGCGGCCACTCCGAAGGTCAGCAGCGCAACAGCTGTGGTTGTAGCCAGTGTCCGGAAGGACTTGTTCATGGACATTTGTCTATCCCTTATTCAGTGCCCTGCTTTGGTTGGCTTACTTGTCATCACCGTTGTCGGCGGCTGGGGCCGGCGCTTCTGGCTTATTGCGCTCTTCGACAATCTTGCCGTTGAGCTGACGAATCCAGCCACCCTCGAACTGCTGCTCAAGACCGCCGGCCTTGACTGGCTGCAGTGGGCCGACCGGGTAGCCGAACGGGCCATTTTCGTAGCCAGTGCTGCCCCAGTGGTCAGTGATGTCGTTGGAGCGCACCGGCTGTGCACCAGTTTCCGGAGTCCAGTAAATGGCACCGTGTTCGAAGCGCTGGAAAGCGCCGCGGGCGAGCTTGACCTCGTCGCCGTCGACAGGCAGACCCAGATCGGACTCAGCGCCACCGAGCTCCTTGTAGACACGGCCGATTTCACCACGCACGATGCGAGGTTCTTCGCCGCCGATCTTGACGATGGTGCCACCCTGGAAGTCCTGAGCGACACCGCCCGGAATATCGCGGTGGTTGGCGACTGGGTAGCCCAGCGGACCGGTCTCGAAGCCGGCCTTGCCCCAGACGTTCATAATGTCGCCGGTGACTTCGTGGGCTCCGCCTTCCGGAGTCCAGTAAATCGAGCCCTTTTCGAAGTGAACGAAGCGTCCCGAGCCATCCGGCGTAGCCAGTTCGTTGGTCACTGGGTAGCCGAGCGGCGAGGACGGACCACCGAGCTCGTTGTAACGCGAACCGATGCGTCCCCAGACCACATGTGCCCCGGAATCCGGGTGCCAGTAGGCGGTACCGCCGGTGAAGTCCTGAGCCACGCCATTCTTGGCGACACCATACTCATCCGACAGGCAGGTGCCGATTCCCGGCAGCGATGCGACGGCCTTTTCAATCTCGCCACCTACGCGGCAGACAGCGCCACGATCGGACTCCGGCAACTGCAGTGCATCGGCCAGCGTTGGCCAGGCCTGACTGACCTCGAATTGCCAGTACGGCCAGGTGTGAGTACCCGAGCTCCGGAAGTTCACAACCGGCTCGACGCCCTTTTCGCGAGCATTTCGGATGAAGGTCTCACTGGTCATGCGGGAAAGCACTTCCAATGCGTAACCGGTCGGATTGTCCGGCTTCGTCGGATCGATCTGCGACGGCACGTCCCACTCACCGGTGTTGCCGTTACCCGCCGAGATGTACAGCGACATGCCCTTGAGCTTGTCGATGTTCAGCTTCGGATCATTGTCCTTCCAACGCTGCGAACCGAGCGGGCCCCACATCTTCGTCGCGTCATAGCCACCGGTGTTCTTCATCGCCAGAGAGATTGCCTGCGGCATGCCCGGCGAAGTCATATCCAGGTAACCAGAGAGGCTACCGGCAAACTTCCACAGCTCCGGAGAGTGTGCTGCAACGTTGTAAGCACCGGTAGCTCCCATGGAGATACCGATAATGCCGCGTTCATCGTTGCCGCGGAAGCCGTTGGTGATAACCGGCACGAGCTCCTTAGTGATGAAGCTCTCCCACTTGTAGTTCTGACCGTTATCCGGCTGATCCCAGTCAGAGTAGAAGGACGATGTACCGCCGGCAGGCATAACCACCAGGACATTCTTGTCCTCGTAGAAGCGCTCGATATTAGTAGCGCGAATCCAACCGGAGTAGTCATCAAACGATGCCATACCGTCAAGGTGGTAGACGCTCGGGAATGTGCGCTCCTTGTCGCGGTACCAATCGCGCGGCAGCAAAATCTCAACCTGGATTGGCTTCTCCGGCATGGCAGCCGAGCGAATGTGCGCAATGACGTGGTGATCTGTGTACCACTCGACCTTGTCTACGCTGACTCCGCTGGGGAGGTTCGCCACTGCGGGAGTATCGACTTTAAATGGCGTACGCTCCGGCCCTGGCATCGGCTTCGGCATACCCAGGCCAGGTAGCTGCGCACCAGCAGCTTGCGCTGCTTCAGCGGCCTTAGCAAGGTCTCCCAGGTCTCCAGATTGAGCCAACTGCCCCTGAACGGCCTGAAGCTCCTCGTAGCTAGGCAGACCTGGCTGAGCTGGCTCCGGTTCCGCCACTGCAGCAGGGGCACCGAGAGCGAGAGTCAACGGTAGTGCCAAAAGTGCGGTCAACGCCCGCGATGACTTCCGGCTGTTGCCGAGGCCACCACGGGGGAATCTAGCGGTTACGCGCATAAGAGGGCTTCCCTTTACAAAGTCGCTGGTTGAAATTATTTGAGACGTTGAGTGTTGCACCGGCGCCGATTAGGCACCTGCAGATAGCATCACGCGGCGCTAGAGCTATGCGTTTACCGTTCGACTTCGCGGAATTACGTGGTGACCAGCAACGTATCCGAAGGTTCCCCTCCTCCGGCATGCCGCTGCACGAAGAATCTCACACACGTTCTGCGAAACAAACGGTATAGCTACCTGAATAGCTTCACCCTTTACTTTAAGGTTCGACTCTCATGTTTACCCTCTTACGGGTAAAAACCGTGGAGACACACGCAAACGGAACTGAATTCAAGCTTTGACAGCGCAACTCTTTGTGCCCCTCTTTAAGCCGTTACCCACACCTTCCGCTCAGCATCCAAACCGGACTCAACACAGAAAAAGACCAACCCCAACAAAAGGATTGGTCTTTTTCAAAATTGAGACGTCTTAAGAAGCTAGTCCCTTTAAGAAGTCATCCAGCACCAGAACTAGGCCAGCGCGCCAGAGCGCCAGAGTGCCCTGAAATAATTACCGGCTTAAAGCCCCAGCGCCCGAAGAATGTGCGGGCGAGCAAGCGCGGCATCACGGCCCCACAGCTCCCACGAGTGGATACCGTTGGGGCTGTAGACAAACTGCGCATTGAGGCCGGCAGCGCGAGCATCCTGCTCAAAGCGCTGCGTCGAAGCGCGGGAGACGGACTCCATCACGGCACGCCAGACGGTGTCAGGGAGCTGTGGCACCGGACGGTTCAAAACCTCCGGATCACTCCACAGGCTCTGAACACCCTGGGCGGAGGAAACATACATCGGCAGCCCCTTGAGCTGGTCGAGCAGCATCGAAGGGTCATGGGCCTGGCGTTCCGCCGAGGCCGGAACCGGAAGACCCCACATGCCAGTCGGATTCACTACACCAGTGCTAGCCACCATTGCAGTGGTACCCGTAGCAACAACTGGGTTGGACATCTGGTAGTAACCGGACAGCGAAGTAACCTGCTTGAACTGATCACGGTGGCGGGCCGCCAGAGAAACCGCCGCAGCCGCACCCATGGACAGACCAGCGATTGCGTTGCGGTTCGGGTTGACACCAAACTCACGCTGCAGATAGACCGGCAGCTCCTGAGTCAGGAAGGTTTCCCACTTCTGAGTCTTGACCCCTTCGGAAGTCACGGCCGGATCGCTCCAGTCGGCATAGAAGGAGCCGTCGCCAGCAGCCGGCGCAACCAGAGTGATGTTGTCATTGGCGAAGGTCTGAGCAATGTGACCCGACCAAATCCAACCGGACGCGCCCTTATTAAAGCCCCACAGACCGTCGAGCATGTACAGGGACGCATCGCCGCCACCAGTAGCCGCCTTAATCTGAACCGGAATATTGCGGTTCATAGCCGGCGAGAAGACCTGGCAGTACTGAACCCACCAGTTGTATGGATCCCACTCACAGCCTGGACGCAGTCGATCACGGTTTGGATCAGCACTCGCATCCTTCGCGGATGCGAGCATGATGCCACCAAACACCATTGCAACAGCCACAAGGGCAGCTACGACCTTCACCGTGAAGTTACGACTCACTGCAGTAAAGCTCATCGTTCTCCTCTTTACTTTCGGACTTACCTCCGCGCCAGACTTTTCGGAGGCAGTCGCTTACGCGAGCTTTCGCTTTTCTGCTTCCAGTTGTGACGCGACAACTGGAGACCCCACAAAAGAATCTCGAGTATGTAACGATACTCAATCGTTTCCCTACATCCAAGTTTAAATCGTAATCATTCCGTAATATTTCTCACATTTCTCCCCAAAACTATCCACCACAAGGAGAAACAATGTTTACCAGCATGGAATTACAAAATTGTAATTCTGCCCCCGGCTGATCCGTAGGACTAACTGAGAAACCTAAAACACGCCTACAAGAACCCCAAACACAACCTAAGTACTAACGAGGTACAGAAAAGCCCATGCACCCCTCGGTGCATGGGCTTTCAGCTACCACCCGAACCCGACGAGAACCCGACGGAAATCGCAGTTCGCTTAAAGGGAAAAGAACAGGAAACTACCCCAGAACTGGAACAGCGTAGACAGCGATGGCAATGGACAGCAGCCACAGCACAGCCAGTGCCTGCAGCGGACGGTCCTTGAGCGCAATCTCATCCGGGCTTCCTGCATCACCACGGTCAACGTCGGCTGCGAAGCGCAGGATGGCCACAGTGAATGGAACCATCGAGATCTCGTACCAAATAGCCGAAGTCGACGAAGTGCCCGGCGCGCGGCCCATCTCAAAGCCCCACAGCGCGTAGCTCAGCACCACGGCGGTCGCAGCGAGGGTCCACACAAAGCGCAGGTAAGTCGCGGTGTAACCCTGCAACGACTTACGAATCTTCTTACCTGTGCGCTCCGCCAACAGCAGCTCAGCGTAACGCTTACCGGCTGCCATGAACAGCGAACCAAAGGCGGCAACCAGCAAGAACCACTGGGACAGGTTGATGTTGGCCGCAACACCACCGGCCATTGCACGCAGCATGAAACCAGAGGACACCAGCGCAATATCAATCACCGGCTGGTGCTTCAGGCCAAAGCAGTAACCAAGCTGCAGTGCAATGTATACAGCCACAACAATTGCTAGCCCCGGCCCCTCAGAGGCAAACCAGGACACCGCAATCGAACCAATAATCAGTGCGGCCGCCATAATGTACGCCATGCTAACCGGCAGTACGCCAGCGGCAATTGGGCGGAAGCGCTTGGTTGGGTGCGCCCTGTCAGCTTCGACATCGCGGGCATCATTAATCAGGTAAATCGACGATGCCGCCAAACAGAAGGCCACAAACGCCACCAGGATGTCGACGGTCAGCGTGCCGATCGAACGTCCCGAGTCCATAATCTCGTTGCCGGCCGCCAGTGGAGCCGCAATGACCAGGACATTCTTCACCCACTGCTTCGGGCGAAGCGCCTTGATCATGCCGTCCAGCAGATTCTTCGGCGGATGCCCCTGCGGGTGCGCAGGCTCATCGATACCGGAAGTGTGCGGCTCGGACCCAATCCTTGATTGAGAAGCTCGCCTCTGGTTGGCCGACACATTGGCCAAGTTGTCGTTCGCCGCCTGTGTCACTGTGCATTCCTTTCCGCAATGGAGGGCTGTCCACCCTGGTTATGCTGCGCCTTTTTCGGCTCGATGACCTTATCACCTATCTTGTCCACCGCAAGAGCAGTGGCTGTACCCAGCGCTGCTCCGAGAGCGACATCGGTTGGGTAATGCACTCCCAGCACCAGGCGGGAGAGCATAATCGCCGGCACGCCCACGGCCGGTGCTGCCGGGTAACCCAACTTTGCAATCCCCACCAGCGCCGCCGTCGTCGACGTCGCGTGCGAGGACGGGAAACTCAGCTTGCTTGGCGTACCAACGCCGATTGCTATACGACGGTCATGGGGACGCGGGCGACGGACAATGCGCTTAAGCACCACCGATGCCGCATGCGAGGTAAAGGCGGCCACACCGACCTTTGCCCAGCTAATGCGTCGCTCCTTATCCACCGCCGCCCCGAGGGCAGCGAGCCCCATCCACCCAAGGGCGTGCTCACCGAAATAGCTCATGGCACGCGCGGTGGGCAGCACACCCGGAACGTCGTTAAGCGTGTGCTGAATATTAACGAGAACGTCGGACTCGCCGAACGGATCGCCTTTAATTTTCGAAGACATTCGCCCAGGCCTTCCTACTGGTCAAATCGTCATAGGCTGCGCGGTAGCGTGCCTGCATTTGCTCGAACCGCTCCTCAACCTGCTTTTGCAGCTCCCAGGATTCTTCCAGCAGAGCCTTGGCCTTGTCGCGGTCACGTTGGCGATACACCACGCCACGGCCGTCAGCGGTGGTGACCGTTGCGCCATCCAGACGCGACAGGGAGAACCAACGAGCCTCCAGCGGCGCCAGGTTTGCCTGCGGCACCGCATGGTGCTCGGAGTTTTCCGGGCGCACGCTGTGAAGCAAGCCCTTGGCCAGCCAACCGACCTTCTTCAGCTTGCCCAGACGACCACCGACATCCTTTGTCGGAATCCCCGGAATACCGGAGGGCTTTGGCAGATCGCCTGCACTCGGCAGCACAACCGCGTCGGGGAAGCTCTTGCGCAGGGCATTGATGCGCGGCAGCGAGGACTCGAGAATGTCGAATAAACGCTCGGGACCTGCCAGGAAGTCCTTCATGGCTTCGTTCTGGATGGCAACAGTGGAGTACTCCAGGCACAGAAGGTGCTTGAAAGTGGCCTTGCGCATGGAACGCACGATACCGGCAGCATCGCCCTCGTGCTGAAGGGCCGCGACAATCAAGCGGTTGCGCAGGTGGAAGTACGCCTGCCAATCAATCGCATCATCCTTGTCCGACCAGGCCATATGCCAAATTGCGACGCCCGGCCACGTAGCCGTCGGAAAGCCTGCCTTGCCTGCGCGCAAACCGTATTCGGCATCGTCCCACTTAATAAACAGTGGCAGCGGCTGACCGATTGTCTCAGCGGCGACGCGTGGAATCAGGCACATCCACCAGCCGTTGAACTCAACATCGATGCGACGGTGAAGATCCTTCGAATCGACAACCTCACCGGTTGCGTTAGTGCCGTGCTCCCCGCGATCGCGCAGTGGGTGCGCATAAAAGTCGTGGTCATAGTGGACGTGCGGAGCGGAAGTCCACATGAAGTCATGGCGGCCGATGACTTCACCCATCGAGTGCAAGTGGCTGCGCTCCTGCAGGTTCAGCATCTGACCGCCGACCAGCATCGGGGACTTCGCGAACCGGCCGACAGCGACCGCACGCAGAATGGAATCCGGTTCGATGGCGATGTCGTCATCCATGTAGAGAATGAACGGACTATCGGTCGCACGCTTCGAATCCGAATCCGGACCGCCCAGGGCCTCATACATAATGCGGGAGTACCCGCCGGAACCACCGAGATTTCCCTGCGGGAAAATACGCAGGCGGTCACCAAAGTGCTCGGCGACAGCATCGAAGCCCGGCTCATCTGCCGGGTGCTTAGTGCCCTGATCAGGCATCAAAACAGCATCGATGATGGCATCGACCTCAGAATCCGAGGACAGCGCCTCAAGAGCAGCAACTGCGTCGGTCGGGCGATTGAACGTCGGGATACCGATAGTGACGCGCCCCTCCGGCGCCGGATGCTCTGTGCCGTCCGGGTACGTCTGGCTCGGTGCCTCGATATCGGAGTACCAACCTGCGGAGTGGATTACCACGTCCGTCTCACAGGTGAGGTCAAACCAAATCCAGCCGCCGTCTTCAAACTGCGTCAGCGGTACTGGGATTTCGCAAACATGCACATCCTTGCCGTCCACCTTGGCTTCTGCGCCTTCAGCAGCAGCGCCCAGGTCACCGACAACTTCGCCGGTCACGGCGATACGCGCACCGTCAATCTTCGAACGGTAGATGTCCACGCGCGCGGTACCGGACAGCTCCAGGCGCAGGACAACATTGTCCAGATTCGTCCACCGGCGCCAGTAGCTGGCCGGAAACGCATTGAAATAGGTTTCAAAACTAACTTCATCACCCGCCGGAATGGTGGCTGACGTGCGCGAATGCGCTTGCACACGACCGGCATTAGTCTCCGGCTCAACCAAGTAGAGCGAGCGGACATCACGCGGCTCACCCAATTTTGGCAGCAGAATCCGCTGCAGGCGTTCAACGGCAAGGCTTGACGACGTTGTCGGGGTATGTGTCCGCTTTTGTTCAGGCTGTGATGCCATGAGACGTATCAACCACTTTCCGAAAGGTCTACCGGGGGTGTAGCCGCCGATAAGTTACCGACGTTTCTATCTCATAGCATCCTAGTGCCCGTGGCGGATTGCCTCTTGTTGCCACGCTAGCGACAGGCCAGAATGTGAAAGCCCCTACGCGCTGCGGACTATCTGCTGCGCATAGGGACTTTTCGTTCAGGTTCTAGTTTTAAGCTCCGAGGAAACCTTCGATGCGGGCTTTGGAGTTCTGGAGGTTGCGATCCCAGGTCGGCCAATCGTGGATACCGGTCGGCTCGTATTCAAAGGTGGCATCCAAACCGGAGGTACGAGCACGCAACTCAAACTCGCGGGTTGACAAGCGGGACAGCGACTCCAGCGCAACGCCACCGGCCTTCGGAACAACACGGTAGAGGTTCTTCGGGTCACGAACCTCATCCGGAACACCATTTGCCGAGGTAATAACCAGATCCAGCCCCTTCATCTTCTCGACGTTCAGGTACGGATCATTGCGGACACGCTCCGCTGACATAGGCGCACCCCACATGTCGAAGGAGCTGTAGCCAGCCGACAACTGAGCAGCCTCAATTGCAGTGGTCATACCCGGCGCAGTGGTGTGCAGGTAACCGGAGAAGGCAAGAGCCTGACCGAACTGGTCTCGGTGGTTGTATGCCAGCGACAGTGCAGCAGATGCGCCCATGGACAGACCTGCAATGGAGTTACCAGTGCGAGAAATGCCGAACTCACGCTCAAGGTAAACCGGCAGTTCCTGAGTCAGGAAAGTCTCCCACATGTTTACAAACGGACCGTGCACACTAACCGACGGACGCTTCCAGTCGGTGTAGAAGCTACCGCCGCCACCACCTGGAATAACCAGGTTGACGTTGGATCCCTCAAAAGTACGTGGGGCGTTACCGTGCTCCACCCAGTCTGAGGCATCAGCCGGGCTACGCAGGCCATCTAGCAGGTAGAGAGCCTTGTTACCGCCATTGGCCGAGGCCACAATCTGAACCGGAATATTACGATCCATGGCCGGCGAATAAACCTGGCACTTCTGGGTGAAGTACCGGTACGAATCCCACTCACAACCCGGGCGCAGCGAGCCTCGGTCACCCGCCGCGCTCGCTGCCGGCGCCATGGTCAATGCAGACGCAGCCACAGCTACTGCGGACGCAACGGCTGCAACCTTTCGGCGCCAACCACGGAAAGTAGAGGTGATTTTCACGTGTGCATTCTCCTCACAATGTGCGATTCCCCACGGCCGGTGGGAGCTATCAGGCGTGTTTCCTCTTCAGGGAATTACCTTAAGAAACAATAAATCTTCGACAAACTTACCCGCATTCACTGTTGTTTTCCAGCAGAACACGTCGAAACCCCACTTTTCGGCGGGTTCTGGTATCCGCATTTTTACTGCGCAAGCCCCCGCAGCTCGCGCGACTCCCGCGCCCCGCGCCAGGTAATAATCGCGCCAGCCGCCGCGATTAGCACGATGCCCAGCGCCATGGACCAAGTCACTCGGTCACCGGAAAACGCCCAGCCCAGGATTGCACCGATGACCGGGTCCAGTGCAAAGAGCGTGCCGACGACCGCCGCTGAGACAATCCCCGCAGCGATGGTGTCCATCACGTAGGGAATAACAGCGCCAATAAACCCGGAAATAACGATGGTGGCCCACATCGAACCGTCGACAAGCGGTGCAGCGGAAACAGAAAACGGCGCGAGCACGATTGCTGCGACGACCACTGACAGCGCCAAATCTGGCATGCCACCGCCTTCGGTGCTGCCCATTCGGGCGGAGAAGAGCGTGTAAGCGCCGAAGAAGATCGCGCCGATTGCGGCGTAACCAATGCCGATAGGGTCCAGGTCATTGGAGGGCTGGGCAATCAGTGCAACGCCGATGAAAGCGACGATGGCCCACAGGCGGGAACGCCACATTTTCAGTCCCAGGAAAGACACGACGCAGGGGCCGAGGAAGTCGATGGTGACGGCGACACCCTGTGGGAGGCGGGCGATGGCGGCGTAAATCATCATGCTCATCATGCCCATGGCGATGCCGTAGACCACGATGTTGATGGCGCGGGCGCGGGTCATTCCGGACAGTTTTGGTCGGAACAGAACCACCATAATGATGGCGGCGGCGGTCATGCGCAGGCCCGATATGCCCGGCGCGCCGACCGTGGAAAGCATGCCAGTGACCAGCACGGCCGCGGCCTGTGTGCCAAGAGAACCGATGAGAACCAGAATTACGGGAGCCACCGGCAGAGTGAGAAACTTGTTCACACGCTGCAGCAATGGCCCCTGCTGGGGAACCTGCCCAGCTCCCTGCTGGGGAACTTCGGCTTGGATTTTCTCGCGCGACACTCGCGCAATACTAGCGCGGGAGCCGCAAGCGGCAAATTAGTGCCCGCGCTCCTGCTCGATTGCTTCGCCGTCGTTGAAGAACGGCGCAATCTTGTTGTCGAACATCGACAGTGCGGAACCGATTGCCATGTGCATATCCAGGTACTGGTAGGTGCCCAGACGACCACCGAAGAGAACCTTGTTCTCCTGCGCTTCTGCTGCAGCGAGCTTGCGGTAGGCCTCCAGCATCTCGCGGTCTTCCGGGGTGTTGATCGGGTAGTACACCTCGTCGTCATCGTCGGCGAAGCGGGAGTATTCCTTAACAATTACCGTCTTGTCCTTGACGTAATCGCGCTCCGGGTGGAAGTGGCGGAACTCGTGGATTCGGGTGTACGGCACATCCGCGTCGTTGTAATTCATCACTGGAGTGCCCTGGAAATCGCCGGTGTTGACAACCTCCATCTCGAAGTCCAGCGTGCGCCAACCCAGCTTGCCCTCTGCGTAGTCGAAGTAGCGGTCCAGCGGGCCGGTGTAGACGACCGGGGCGTCCGGGGAGACAGCGCGCAGTTCGTCGCGCACCTCAAACCAGTCGGCGTCAACAACGACATCAATCTTGTCGGAGGTCACCATGTTTTCCAGCCAGGCGGTGTAGCCGTCGACAGGCAGACCTTCGTAGGTGTCGTTGAAGTAGCGGTTATTAAAGGTGTAGCGAACTGGCAGGCGGGTGATGTTGCCGGCCGGCAGGTTCTTCGGGTCGGTCTGCCACTGCTTGGCGGTGTAGTGCTTGACAAAGGCCTCGTACAGCGGACGGCCGATCAGGGAGATGGCCTTTTCCTCAAGATTCTTCGCGTCACGCGGATCCAGACCATCGGTCTGGTCCTTAATCAGCTGGCGCGCCTCGTCCGGGCTGTAGTACTTGCCGAAGAACTGGTTGATCAGCCCCAGCCCCATCGGGAACTGGTATGCGGTGCCCTTGTACATAGCGAACACGCGGTGCTGGTAGTCGGTGAAGTCAGTGAACTGGTTGACGTAGTCCCACACCTTCTTATTAGAGGTATGGAACAGGTGCGCACCGTACTTGTGCACCTCGATGCCAGTCTCCGGCTCTGCCTCCGAGTAGGCGTTGCCACCGATGTGGTTGCGGCGTTCGACAACGAGCACGCGCTTACCCAGCTCATTGGCGGTCCGCTCAGCAACGGTCAAACCGAAGAAACCCGAGCCGACCACGATGAGGTCGTAGGTGTTGTCCTTGATGTCCTGTAGGGACTTCGGAGCAAATTCATTGGCAGTGGTGTTCTTTTCGCTACTCACGCCTTAAAACCTATTGCATTTCCATCCGGTTTGCGGGTGTACACGCGGGCTTTACGACGTCCACGTGAGCCCAACCCAACGTTCGTTTGGTCACATTATTTGATAATTTTCCCAAAATTAACGGGGAAACACAGATGTCTCACTAGATTTTTTTAGTCACACTGGTAACATCCTCCTCAGAATTTTCTGTTGCTTTGCAACTTTCCTTCCCTTCGACCCCGAGGTAGGCCTCGGGTCGATAACCCTGTACCCCATTTTTTTGGAGCTTTTACCGTGCCAACTCGCCGTCGCATCAATGCCCCGTCGATGGGCCGTCGCACCTTCCTCTATGGACTGGCAGCTACTACTGCCGCAGCTCCACTAGCAACATGGGGCATTCGCCAGGCCCCTACCCTGGTTGAAAGCCCAGGCGTAGGCCCCATCGCAGCCAAGATCTCGACATCGCCGCTGGTTGACGCTGTCACGATGATGATTGACGACGCAGCCGTCGGCACGCATGCCATTACCGATGCCCTGCACCCGCTTCGCGGATTCGTGAAGGACATCACCCGCGACGAACCGTTCTCCCAGTTCGCCCTGACCTGGCCGGGCGATGACAACCTGCAGCTCTACGTTCGCGCCGAGCGTGAAGACGGCAGCTTTGGCCCGTGGTTCCACGCTGATTCTCACGGCCCGATGAATAACTCCGGACAGTCCGGCACCGAGCTGCTGTTCGTTGAGCCCACCAGGCGCGTGCAGGTGTCGACTGTCGGACTGAACCTCCTCGAGGGCCTAGATCCACGCAACATCATTGGTATCGACAATCTTGACCCCGCAACCATCGGCGGTTCCCTGCAGGACCTCGTCAGTGCTACGGCCGCGTTGTCCCTCAACGCCGTCCAGGCAGTTTTCATCGACGGCGTAGAGCAGGTCGGCGAGGTTATTCAGCCAGTTGCGTACGAGTCGTCGATTGCCGGTGCGCCAAATGTAATCAGCCGTGCAGCATGGGGCGCAGATGAGTCCATCCGCAGCGGTTCGAGCTCCTACAGCACTTTCAAGGGCACGTGCATCCACCACACCGCGGGTTCCAATAACTACTCAGAGTCGCAGGGACCAGCCATTGTCCGAGGCATTTACGCCTACCACGCAAAGACGCTGGGCTGGGGCGATGTTGGCTACAACGCGTTGGTCGATAAGTACGGCAACATCTACGAGGGGCGCTACGGCGGCCTGGACAAGAACATCGAAGGCGCACACGCAGGTGGCTTCAACAACGGCACCTTCGGTATTTCGGTGATGGGCAATCACGACCAGCTGGAGATTCCGGATGCGGCCGTCACTGCACTCGGCGAGATGGTCGGCTGGCGCATGAAGGTCGGTGGCGTCGATCCGATGTCCACCGCCGCACTGACCAGCGCCGGCTACTCGAAGGCACGCTACAGCTCCGGCCAGACCGTGAACCTCCCGGCCATCTTCGGCCACCGCGACACCGGCTACACCTCATGCCCGGGCACCTTCGGCTACCAGCAGATGGATGCCATCCGCGCTGCAGCCAAAGCCAAGTTTGATGGCGCCGGCGGAGCGGGTATCGCCGGCCGCTCGACGGATTCGAACAACCAGGACGGAGAGGCCGCCAGCATTCCGTCGATTCCGGGCACCGGCGAGTCGGGCGACAACGGCGGTTCCCTCGGAAACGTGGAAACGCCCACACCAGGCGAGGTTCTCGGTGAGTTTCTAACTGATTCCCTGCCAGCCAACCCTGCCGAAGCTACGCAGGCCTGGTTCGCACCTCAGAACTAAGTCTCCCGCTTATCCACAACAGGCATAACCACATCACATTTGTGGTGTAGCACCAGATCTTCGCAATCACCCAGGAGTTATTACCGTGTTTAGTCGCCGCCGCATCAATCGCCGCGCAGGTGCCAAGCAATCCTTGGTACTCGCTGCCGTGGCGACCCTTGCCCTGACACCCGTTGCCGTTGTCGGCGCAGGTGCCGCTTATGACCTCATCGAGGAAAACGGCACCAGCCCCATCGACGCGGTTGTCCAGAGCAAGTCGCTTGCAGACAGCGCCTCTGTCCTCGTCGAAGACGCGGCAATCGCAACGCAGTCGCTTGCCGACGAGGCTCATCCCAACCGCGGTGTCGTCAAGGAAATTACCTCCGATACCGAGTTTTCCCAGTTTGCGCTGACGTGGGCCGGTGACCCTGATATCGCCAGCTTCGTCCGCGCCGAGCGCGCCGATGGCTCCTGGTCCGACTGGTTCAGCGTCGACCCAGACTACCCCGCTGAAGGCAATGGCAACGGCCTGAACGGAACGGAGCTCATCTACATCGAGCCAACCAAGCGTGTTCAGGTTTCCACCCACGGGCTCAACATCTTCGGCCCGGGTTCCGGCGTGGATCTGAAGGACATCAAGGGCGCCGAGAAGTTGGATCTGTCCAAGCTCAACCTCGACGAGATTAATGCTGAGGGCGCCAAGAAGGCTGTGGAGGATGCAAAGGAATCCGCTACGGATGCAGCCAAGGATGTCGCCAAGGCCGTTGACGATGCCGCTTCCGACTACCAGCAGACTCCGGATGCAGCTCCTGAGGACGCACTCGATGACCCGACCGCTCCGAGCGCTAACGACGCTGCAGGTCTGGACTCGCCGAACCTCCCAGTGAAGTGGACGGATATCGAGCCAGTCGCCGATGAACTGCCAATCGACCAGGTCGACGCAGTGCTTATTGACGGCCAGGCTGCCGCATCCGGCATCGACCCAATTGTGGACGCCAAGAATGTCACGGGCATGCCGAAGGTCATTACCCGTGCCGGCTGGGGTGCCAACGAGAATAACCGCTGTAAGGGCGCGGACTACGACAGCAAGCTTGTCGGTGCCACCGTGCACCACACCGCTGGCTCAAACAACTACACCGAGAGCCAGTCCGCTGGTATCGTCCGCGGTATTTACCAGTACCACGCACAGACTCTGGGCTGGTGCGACATCGGATACAACGCCCTGGTCGACAAGTACGGCAACATCTTCGAGGGCCGCTACGGTGGCCTGGATAAGAATGTCCAGGGCGCTCACGCAGGTGGCTTCAACACCGGTACTTTCGGCATCTCCATGATGGGTAACTACACATCGGTTGCTCCCAGTGAGGCTGCACTGAACTCGGTGGGCAACATGATTGGTTGGCGTCTGAAGGTCGCCGGCGTCAAGCCGACCGGCCAGATTCAGATGACTTCGGGTGGCACCAGCTACTCCAAGTATGGTTACGGCAAGCAGGTCACTCTGCCGACCATCTTCGCGCACCGCGATGTTGGTAACACCACCTGCCCAGGTGATGCTGGCTACGCCCAGATGGGCAAAATCCGCTCGATTGCCGAGAAGAAGTACAACACACTCACCAGCGGAAAGATTGATAATGAGGGGCCTGACGGCTTGATTGATCTCCTCGTTCCGCAGGATGAAAAGGACGATAAGACCACCGAGAACACAGACTCGCAGTCGAGCACGTCGACCTCGACCACTTCGACCACCTCGGCATCCACGGGTACGTCCACGACCTCGTCCTCCGAGAAGTCCTCGAGCGCATCGAGCACCACTTCTTCGACAACGTCGAGCTCCGACTCGACCACCTCGGGTACTTCGAATACCTCGGAGCCAACCGACGCCACGAACACCGGTGACACTGCTACGGCTGACTCCTCCGCACCGTCGGCAAGCGAGCAGAGCAACTCCTCCTCGCCGAGCGCATCCGACGAGCAGCAAAAGGCACAAGCTCTGGAGACAGTCTCGGGTGCACGTTCGATGCTGGCCTCGGCGCTGGGCATGCTCGGCGCACCGGGGCTCGGACAGACCGCCGATGCGATTCTGGGTGCCGTTGGACGCTCGATTGAAAACGGCCCATCGATTGCTGACCTGCCGGTCCTGATTGACCAGATCATCACTATCAATGAGCAGAACGACCTGGCTGCCGAATGGCGCCAAGTTTCCGAGGAAATGGGCTCGGTTCTCGGCTACGCAATGTCCGGTATCCAGAGCGGTTCTACCGTGGCGAACAATGCTGGACAGGCCGATGCCCTGCGCTACGTGAAGTTTTCCAACGGCGTAATCACCGACTCCGACACCACCGGCGCTCACGCTATCTGGGGCAAGATTGCTGATGAGTGGGCCCGCCAAGGCTTCGAGGTCGGCAAGCTGGGCGCTCCGACGAAGACCCAGGTGGTCGATGGAAACATCGAGCGCGCTGAGTTCCAGAACGGTTCAATCACCTTCGACCGCACCACCGGCGAAGTCAAGACCGAGCTGAAGTAAACGCTGCAGTAAACCCGAAGCAGACGCTGTCGAGCACTGGTCAGCCAGCTGGCGCGGGGAAAAACCTCGAGGCTAGCTAGAACCAGCGCTCCAGCACACGAGCAACACCGTCATCATCATTGGTGGCGGTGATTTCGTCTGCAATCTCCTTGACGTTGTCAGCCGCATTGCCCATGGCCACACCCGTGCCCGCCCACGACAGCATCTCGATATCGTTCGGCATGTCACCGAAGCAGACCACATCTTTCGCGGTCGCTCCGACCAGTTCAGATACGTATTCAAGCCCGGCGCGCTTAGTCACGCCCGGCGCGGACACCTCCAAAAGCCCGTCCGGCATGGAGTAGGTCACGTGCGCCAGGCTCGCGTCAATTGCGGGGGCGACCAGTTCATATAGCTGGGCACTGTTCACATCTGAGTTTCGCAGCAAGAGTTTCGTCGCGGGTTCTGACAACACGGCCTCTTCAGCAAGCTCACCGTGCTCATCCGATTCCCACGCATGATCATAGGACGGTGCCACCACAAAAAGCTCATCGATGGCGTCATTCGCCGATGTCCCAGCGCGCTCTGCCGCAATGCCGATTCCACCGATGGATCGCGTCGCTTCGCGCGCATGCTTAACGACGTATCGCAGCGTCTCTGGCTTCAGTGTGTTGGCGGCAACTACTTCATCACGGCCGGAGTCGTAAATCACGGCGCCATTGGCGCACACGCACAACGGCTGAACCGGCAGCTGCTCGAGCACTGGCTGCAACCACCGGGCCGGCCTTCCCGTGGCCAGCACCAACGGGGTGCCGCGGCGTAGCATTCGCGTGACGGCCTGTCGCAGGCGGGGAGTTACCCGCTCCCGCGAGTCGATGAACGTCCCGTCAATATCCGAAGCTACGAGTAGTGGATGTAGTCTCTCGGTCACGGCGAACTACTTGCCGTCCTCACTGTTGCCATCTTCACCGTCATCGCAGAACCGGTCGTGCAACAACTGCAGCGTTGCAGCTACTCCCCCATGCTCGACAGTGTCAATTACCCAGTCCGCGTTCTTCAGCAAGGCCCAGTCCGCATCGGCCATAACTACCGGCATGCCGACACGCTGTGTAGCTTCCTCAAAGTTCGAGCGACCGGCGAAAAGAATCGCGGTTTCTTCCTTGCGAGCCTGCTTGCGCAGCGTGCTAACCACCGCATTTGTGACGTCCAGCTTGCTGGCGCCCTCCGGAAGTTCCACGACCTGCAGGTCAACCGATTCCAAAGCCGATAGATTCGGCTTATCTCCCGACTCGTGCAGAACAACGATTGTGGCTCCGACATCACCGAGCTGCTGCAAGGCCTTGATAGTTTCTTCGCTAATTGTGCCCGCGTCGTCGGCAAGCGATGCGGGGTAATCGAAGATAAACGTCTCCGGCTGAGCGGCGATGAGCCTGTTCAAGCGCTGTGGAAGCTTGTCGCGAATCATCATCGACTGGCCGATAAGACGGTAAACGGTCTGCTGCGTCTGTTCAACACCAGAGGCGGAGGCCTTCTCGAGCTGCACGTACGCTTCGCGGAACGTCACACGCATCGAATCCGTGGCAGTACGCACGGACTCCTTGCTCTCCTTGGCGCCGGCGACGACATCATCAGCCATCTGTTCCACAGACTGACGGAACTGCGCCAACAGCGCGGTCGTCTGTTCCCTTCGACGAGCAGACTCCGCGCTCATCGTGTGCGAGGCATCGAGGAACTGCTGCCTGGTCTGATCGCCGAACTCACGCGCACTATCGCCGAATTCACGCGCCGACTCGGCTAGCTTTTCCTTGAATGCAGCCAGGTCACCGCGCAAATGACGGATACGCTGGCGCTCTTCTTCGACTTTCAGGTCCTCTGCCTGTGCCTCTTCGAAAGTCGGCGCGCCACCGCCAAGACGAGCCGGCACCCAGTAGGCGCCCTTCGGCAGGGGACCTTCTTCAGCTGCGTACTCGTCCCAGAGCTGACGAACGCCCTGATCCATGATTTCGTGCAGCTTCTCGGTGGCTTCTGCCGGATCCCCCTCCGGTGTCCACGGTGGCAAAACCGTAATGTGAATCGGAGTATTGCTGCGGCCGAGATGCTTGGGGTGCCCCTTCGTCCACACGCGCTGGGATCCCACAATCAGCACGGGGATGATGGGCTTGCCGGTGCGCTGCGCCATACGCACTGCGCCGGACTTCAAATTCTTGACCTCGAAACTGCGCGAGATAGTCGACTCCGGGAAGATACCTACCAACTCGTCGTTTTCCAGCTTCGCGCAGGCCTCTTCGAAAGACTTGGAGCCGTCAGTGCGGTCGACCGGAATGTGCTTACAAGCACGCATGATTGGTCCGGCGACCGAGTGGTCGAAAACTTCTTTCTTCGCCATAAAACGGACAAAACGGCGGTGCTTGCGGAATGGAAGACCGACATAGGTGAAGTCCATGTATCCGGTGTGGTTAGTAACGAGAACGGCACCAGAGTCTTTCGGCACGTTTTCCCAGCCCTTAACGGTGAACTTCAAACCTTGGGCAAAGAAGACGGTGCGCGCCAATCCGATAATCGTTAAGTACACAGGATCCTTGAACATGGCCTTTACTCTACAATCTTTCGCACCCCTTAGCGGGGCAATATGTACTGGTATCTGAGACTCGTGAATAAATGTCGTTACAGGCTCATATTCATGTGTAAATGCGAGCGCAGTTCCAGTCATCGCCTCTCATATACGCCACACGCCCGCCGTGCACCCATTGCCCACCCATCAGCCATCTTTGATACCCCCATTATGGGGGTTTCATTGCCAGCCGACTTTCAGTCTAAAAGTGGAAAACCTCTATTAACATAGCCATCTACCTGCGGAAAATCGGACAACATTACTGGCGCGATTTTCGTGACTTTTTGCCCCATTATTTATATCTACGTAACCGTAGGTTGGCGCTCACAAGTAAGCCGAGTTTTGGTAACCTGAGCCGTGAGCCGAGAAATTCTCTTCGACGAAAAAATCAACGCCCCCACCGGGAAGGATTGGAAAATGTCGTCCTCTTCATCTCTCGCCCCATCTGCAGTTCTGAACAAGGAACAGCATGAAAAGACCTGGGAGAAATTCGGTACCGAGCAATACGACGTCGTCATTATCGGCGGCGGTTCTGTAGGCGCTGGCGCTGCGCTCGATGCCGCAACCCGTGGTTTGAAGACTGCGGTCATTGAAACTCGTGACTTCGCAGGCGGCACCTCTAGCCGCTCCTCAAAGATGTTCCACGGCGGTCTGCGCTACCTGCAGATGTTGGACTTCCGCCTGGTAGCTGAATCCCTGCGCGAGCGCGAACTGTCCATGTCGCATCTGGCACCGCACCTGGTTAAGCCACTGCGCTTCGTCTTCCCTCTGACTCACCGCGTATGGGAGCGTCCGTTCATGGCATCGGGCTTCTTCCTTTACGACGTCATGGGTGGCGCCAAGCAGGTTCCGATGCAGAAGCACTACTCCCGCAAGGGAACCCTGAAGCAGGCTCCGGGCCTGAAGGAAGATGCCGTGGTCGGCGGCGTTCGCTACTACGACACTCTGGTTGACGATGCCCGTCACACCATGACTGTCCTGCGCACCGCTGCTCACTTCGGCGCTGACGTCCGCACCTCCACCCAGGTTGTCGACTTCGTGAAGGAAGGCGAGCGCATCGTCGGCGCGAAGCTCCTTGACACCGACACTGGCGCGACCACCACTATCCGCGGCAACGTTTTCGTCAACGCCACCGGCATTTGGTCCGATGAGATTGAGAAGCTGGCTGGCGTCACCGGCAAGTTCCGCGTCCACACCTCCAAGGGTGTCCACATTGTTATTCCGAAGTCCGCTCTTGAGGGCTCGGTGGCAATGACCTTCGTGACTGAGAAGTCCGTCCTGTTCGTTATCCCGTGGGGTGAGTACTGGATTATCGGTACCACCGACACCGACTGGACCATGAACCTGGCAAACCCGGCAGCTACCCGCGCTGACATCGACTACATCCTCGATCACGTCAACGCCAAGGTTCGTCGTCCGATTACTTACGACGACATCGTCGGTGTCTACTCGGGTCTGCGTCCACTGGTGGAAGGCGACTCCGTCTCCACCACTAACCTCTCCCGTAACCACGCTGTTGCCCACGTTGCTCCGGGCATGGTCTCCGTCGCAGGCGGTAAGTACACCACCTACCGCGTCATCGGCGCCGACACCATTGACGCTGCAGTCCAGGATGTTCCACGCAAGGTACCAGAGTCCGTCACCGCTGATGTCCCGCTGCTCGGTGCCGATGGCTACCACGCACTGAACAACCAGAAGCCAGCGCTGGCCAAGCAGTTCGGTATCACCGAGAAGCAGGTCGAGCACCTGCTCAACCGCTACGGCTCCCTTATCTACGAGGTTCTGGCTCCGGCAGCTGAGGACAAGTCCCTGCTCGAGCCACTGGAGGCCGCTGAGCAGTACATGCGCGCTGAGGTCCTCTACGCAGTGACCCACGAAGGCGCAAAGCACCTCGACGACATCCTGGAGCGCCGCCTGCGTGTCTCCATGGAGTACGCACACCGCGGTGTCGACAGCGCCCGGGCCACCGCTGAACTGGTTGCCCCAGCTCTGGGTTGGGACAAGGATACGATGGAGAAGGAGATTAAGGTCTTCATCGAACGTGTCGAAGCAACCCTGGCAGCTGAACGTGAGCTGACTGACAAGGCCGCTAACGAGATTGCTGCTCATGCAGTGGAAACTCGCGCGGACGTCGACGTCAGCCTCGACCGCTAGTTCATTTCCCACCCTCCCCTAGGTGGCCATACGAGTTAGCTCTTGAATGGCCACCAGCGCTGTAGCCACAACGAAATAGCTTCCTTCTCGGGAAAACGGCTTCGCACTTCAAAGGGCTGATGGGGTCGAAATAAAAGTGCCGGCGAAAAATAGTTTCTCGCCGGCATTTCTTATACCTAAAGAATTCTACGTTGCAAGATTCATCGTGACCTTGCCCGGTCACGACTCACAGAGAGTTTTCTACATCTCATGGAGACAATCACAGGATCCCAGGCATTCCTCTGGGAGTTTTTCGGAACCGCCATTCTGATTCTGCTCGGTAACGGAGTCTGCGCCTCTATCAACCTCCGGACTACCCGCGCTGCAAATGCAGGCTGGTTGGGCATTGCCTTCGGTTGGGGTATGGCCGTTTTCGCTGGCGCATCTATTGCTGACGTATCCGGCGGGCACTTGAACCCAGCGGTAACCGTTGCCCTGGCAGTCAAAGGCAGCCTGGCTTGGAGCCTGGTCCCCTACTATGCCGCAGGTCAGCTGTTGGGCGCATTCGTAGGTGCAATCCTGGCATGGGCCGCGTTTAAGCAGCTGTTCGATGCCAATGGCGTTGACGACAACGGCAATCCGACCAATGCGAATGCCGAAACTGGTGGCAACTTCTTCACCGCGCCGGTTCATCCAAATAACTTTTGGAATGCCGTCACCGAGTTCATCGCGACCTTCGTTCTGCTCGCATTCATCCTGTTCGGCCCAGCCGGCGGCGAGCTTGGCCCGCTGACCTACTTCGGTGTCTCGTTCATCATTGTGTCGATTGGTCTTTCCCTTGGTTCCCCGACTGGATACGCTATCAACCCGGTTCGTGACCTCGGCCCCCGTTTGGCCTACGCTTTCGTGCTCCCGATCAAGGGCAAGGGCGATGCGAACTGGGCATATGCATGGGTTCCGATTGTCGCACCGATGCTGGCAGCCGTGGCTGCAGGCGCTCTTGCCTTTGCCATCGGATAACGGGAATATGAGAGTAAACGCACAATAAAATAGCGCAAGTCCGAAAACTCACATTTACACACAATTTCGCTAGGAGTATCCCCCATGATGCACAGCAAATATGTCCTCGCCATTGACCAGGGAACTACTTCCACCCGCTGCATCATCTTCAACCATGACGCAGAGATCGTCACTGTCGCCCAGATGGAGCACAAGCAGATCTTCCCGGAAGAGGGCTGGGTCGAGCACGATGCCCAGGAGATTTGGACCAACACCCGTCGCGTAGTCAGTGAAGCTCTCGCTGATGGCGACATCTCCTCCCAGGACATTGAGGCAATCGGTATCACCAACCAGCGCGAAACCACTGTCGTCTGGGACAAGAACACTGGTGAACCGGTCTACAACGCCATCGTCTGGCAGGACACCCGCACGAACACCATCTGTAAGGAGCTCATGGGGGATGAAGGCGCGGACCGCTGGCGTGAGACCACGGGCCTGCGTATCAACTCCTACCCGGCTGGACCAAAGGTACGCTGGATTCTCGACAACGTCGAGGGCGCTCGCGAAAAGGCTGAGGCTGGCGACCTACTCTTCGGCACTATCGACACCTGGCTGCTGTGGAATCTCACCGGCGGCGCAGAGGGCGACAACGGCGAATCTGCAGTTCACGCAACGGACGTCACTAACGCATCCCGTACTCTCCTGATGGACCTCAAGACCCTCGAGTGGGATGAGGACATTTGCCGTGAGATTGGCATTCCGATGTCGATGCTGCCGGACATCCGCCCGTCGGTAGGCGACTTCGGCCGCGTTCGCGCCCGCGATGCGCTGTCCGGCCTGCCCATTACAGGTATTCTCGGCGACCAGCAGGCCGCCATGTTCGGCCAGGGCTGCTTCGGCGAGGGCGACACCAAGAACACCTACGGCACTGGCCTGTTCATGCTGATGAATACCGGCGAGAACCCGAAGTGGTCCGAGCACGGCCTCATCTCCACCGTCTGCTACCAGGTCGAGGGCGAGAAGCCGGTCTACGCTCTCGAGGGTTCGGTCTCCATGGGCGGCGCACTTGTTCAGTGGCTGCGTGACGAGCTGCAAATGATTCCAAATGCCGCTTCCATCGAGAACAAAGCAAAGAGTGTCAAGGACAACGGTGGCGTGTACATCGTGCCGGCATTCTCCGGTCTCTTCGCTCCTCGTTGGCAGCCGGACGCCCGTGGCGTCATCGTCGGCCTGACTCGCTTCGTTAACCGCAACCACATCTCCCGCGCTGTGCTGGAGGCTGCTGCGTACCAGACCCGTGAGGTTCTCGATGCCATGGTCGCAGAATCCGGCACGGACATCACGACGCTGAGCGTTGATGGCGGCATGACCATGAACGAGTTCCTCATGCAGTTCCAGTCCGACATCCTAGATGTCACTGTCACGCGCCCGAACAACATTGAAACCACTGCTCTCGGCGCTGCATATGGTGCAGGTCTGGGCGTTGGCTTCTGGTCGAGCTTGGATGAGGTCAAGGCCCACATCACGATTGACAAGAAGTGGCGTCCGAAGATGGAGGCCGAAGAGCGCGATCGCCTGTTCCACCAGTGGAACCGTGCCGTTGAACGCACCTACGGCTGGGTCGAGGATACCGATGCTGAGGAGGCACCGAAGCCTGAATAAGCCCTCGTAAGAGCCTAAAAATGGCTCGGAGAACCGATTCGGTTTTCCGAGCCATTTTTATTATAAATTCAGGGCTTATTTGTTATAATAAAATTATTATCACTACCATCCGCTCCTCGATTGAAAATAGAAAAGAGCAATCATGCGTCGCGCATCGATTTTCACTGCGAGTGTGACCACCGCCCTGACTTTGGCACTGGCCACCCCGGCAGCATCAGCAGCCCCAACGGACTTCATCAAGAACCCGCTGGAGCCAACCCCTGACCCGCAGTCCACTGCAATGGTCGAACTGCCAACTACCCCGGCGCCGACCACTACAGTTGACGGACGCCACGTGACGGTCACCGACGGCTACATGACCTCACAGGATGGCAAGGGCACCCAGATTTACTGGAAGTCCAACACCATTCCGAACGCCAAGGCCACTGTCGTCGTCGTGCATGGCGCTGCAGAGCACCTGGGTCGCTACGAGTGGGTAACCGGCAAGCTTCTGAACGCCGGCTACAACGTCTACCGCCTCGACCACCGCGGCCACGGCCACACGGGTCAGGTTGAAGGCACTCCAGTTGCTCGTGGCCACATCGATGATTTCCACTCGCTTGTCGATGACCTGCACATGCTTGTAGAGAAGGCCAAGGCGGAGAACCCGAGCACGAAGACCTTCCTGCTCGGCCACTCCATGGGCGGTCTTGCTGTGGACTTCCACGGCATCAAGTACCCGGGCAGTGTCGACGGCATCGTCGCCAACGGCGGTGGCGCTCTGTTCAACCCCTACGGCGGCACGGACAAGGGCGAAACCATCACCCCAGAAGCCATGACCGATGTCCAGCGCGAAGCACAGCCGACGATTTACCAGCGTTTGCCGTTCCAGGACATGACTACTTTCAACACGCGCATGCTCAAGGAAGTACCGAACCGTACCGAGATGCGCGTCCCATCGCTGCCGGGCACTGACCTGATTCAGGTTGGCAACCCGCTGGGTGCGAAAACCTCTTCTTCCCAGGCAGTGCGTGATGAATACGGCACTGATCCGTACAACAACTCCAAGCTTTCGCTCGGCATGGGACAGCAGATGGCGTTTGCCGCTACCTACAACGGCACCAACTCCGTCGACTTCGTTGAGCCGACCCTGGTCATGATGGGTGGCCAGGATGAGATTGTGCCGCCGTTCTTCTCGCGTGACTGGTACAACGGTATCTCGTCCACCGACAAGCAGCTGATCGAGTTCGAAGGCCAGTTCCACGAGACCTTCAATGAGCCGGCACAGCATGAGGCCATTGCGACGGCTATTGCCTGGCTTGATGCGCGCATCTAATTGAGCGCTAAATAGGAACCGAACCGGTTCCTAACAGTTACGAGTTCTTCATAGAGCTAACCCGGTGGAATGGGGGCGATTGTCTTCTGACAATTGCCCCCATTTTCTTTGCCCTGTTCTCTGCCAGCTGTATAGGCGTTCAGTACTTGGCAATACAAACTACTGGGGGTATAGTTGGCATTACAAGGTACTAGGTATGAAAAGCATTATGCTCAAACAACTTCCTTCTACCGCCGGAAAGAGAGCACAACGCCATGCCCAAACGCCCACAAACACAACTGAAGAAGGGAGTACTCGAGCTCGCCATTCTCAAGCTGATTTCTCGCGAAGAGCTCTATGGCGCGGCACTCGTCGCAAAGCTCAACGCCTACTCCCACCTCAGCGCGCCCGCAGGAACCGTCTACCCCCTACTCTCGCGGCTTACCACCAACGGCTTGATTAGCAATCGCTGGGAGGAATCCCCCAAGGGGCCGCCCCGCAAGTACTACTCACTAACAGACAAAGGACAGCAAACACTCACGCAGCTACATCAGGATTTCATCGACCTATCCGCCGACATGACCGCACTATTTTCCGAGGAGCCCCAATGAACACCTACCTCACCGCCATCGACCACAAACTGCGTGAAATCGGCATGCCGCACGCGCAACGCCAGGCAATCATTTCCGAGCAGGAGAGTCTTCTGCAAGAGCTTAACGACGTCCACGCAGACCTGGCCGAAGAGCTGGGAACGGCGACCGAATACGCCGAGCGAGTCGCCGAACAAGTTGGTGAACCGAGCGCTTTGCGACGCTACCTCAGCAACCCACTTCGAGCATTTTCCAAGCGCGGTCGCGCTTCCCTGTGGAATATGAACGACCCGCGGATCCTCCAACCTCACCTGTTGGGTTTCGGCTGGTCCGTTAATTGGGCTGCGGTGGCCACCAAGCTGGGCATTGTCCGACCGGACGATATTGACGGTGAGGTTATCTCTGAAATTCCGGCTCGCGCACTGCAGGCGACCGCTTTTCTCCCCGCAGCCGTGACGGTTGCACACGGAGTCGCACTGGCCAGGTGCTGGAAGCAGTTGCCTTCAGAAGTCCACACAAAATGGAAGCTAAACGGCGAGGCAGTTCAAAAGACAGCACCGAAGGAAACTCTGCTTCTTCCCTTCGTGGTTTCTACGGTCGGAGCTGGATTCTCAGCTGCTTCGCTGCTCAAGGCGGATGACCGCGAAGATACTCTGCGCGTCGCGTCCCTAGGCGCGCTCGCAAGCACAATTGCGCCATCTCAGCTGATCGGCGTTCTCACGGAAGAAAACTCCAAGCTCAATCCGGCCTTAGTCCACGCTGGTGTTGCTCTGACGTCGGTCGTGGCTTCGGCCGCATGCCTTGTCTTTCCCCTCTTCGCGGGGCTGAAGGCCACGTGGAAGAAAGCTGGAGCAGCTTAAATCACGGTGCAGGAGACATCAGCAGGTGAAAGACTCATCAGAAAGATTGTTGTAATCCGAATGTTGTAAACAACCTCTACCACCTCGAGTGAGGCTATCCCCCTGATTCAGTTGTGTTTTCGGTTGTGTTTCTACACTCAACCTTCCTGGTGTTTTTACCTTCTCAATCCCCCAAGTAATTTTTTAGCGCAATTACACGACTCACGCCCGAAAAAGTCACTTCACGACACCTATGTCACCTCGTGCCAGCTGTGGAGGTGGCATGAGGTGACATAGGTGTCGTGAAGTCGCGGATGAGCTGGGGGCGGGGCCGCACCTACTTAACCGGCTCGAGAACTTCCTTGCCCATCATGAACGGACGCAGCGCCTCCGGAATCACCACAGAACCATCGGCCTGCTGGTGGTTTTCCAGAATGGCGACCAGCCAACGCGTCGTGGCCAGCGTGCCATTTAGGGTGGCGCAGTACTGAGACTTGCCATCGGCATCGCGGTAGCGGGTCTTCAAACGACGAGCCTGGAAAGTCGTGCAGTTCGAAGTCGAGGTCAACTCGCGGTAGGTGTTCTGCGTCGGCACCCATGCCTCGGTATCGAACTTGCGGGCAGCCGATGCACCCAGGTCACCACCAGCAACATCGATGATGCGGTACGGAACATCGACCGCGGCCAGCATCTCGCGCTCCATGTTCAGCAGCTTCTGGTGCTCTGCCTCCGCCTGCTCCGGCGGACAGTAGGAGAACATCTCCAGCTTGTCGAACTGGTGTACGCGCAGGATACCGCGGGTGTCCTTGCCGTAAGAGCCCGCTTCACGACGGAAACAGGAAGACCAACCAGCGTAGCGACGCGGCCCCTCCGACAGGTCAATAATCTCGTTGGAGTGGTAGCCGGCCAGCGCGACTTCCGAGGTACCGACCAGGTAGAGGTCATCTTCCTGCAGGTAGTAGATCTCATCGGAGTGCGCACCGAGGAAGCCAGTACCCGACATGGTCTCCGGACGAACCAGCACCGGCGGCACCATCAGCTGGAAGCCATTCTGAGTTGCCTTCTGAGCAGCCAGGTTCATCATGGCCAACTGCAGCATGGCACCGTAACCGGTCAGGAAGTAGAAGCGGGAACCGGAGACCTTGACGCCACGCTCCATATCAATAAGACCCAGCGACTCACCGAGGTCCAGGTGATCTTTGGGCTCAAAGTCGAACTGTGGAATCTCACCGATTTCCTCCAGCACGACAAAGTCATCTTCGCCGCCGGCGGGCGCACCCGTAACGATGTTGCCAATCAGGTACTGCAGGCGCTCGACCTCAGCCTCGGCTTCCTTCTGCTCCGCTTCGGCTGCCTTCACGGCGTCGGAAAGCTCCTTGGCCTTCTCCAGCATGGCCGGGCGCTCTTCCTTCGACGCCTGACCAATCTTCTTGCCGAAGCCCTTCTGCTCTGAACGCAGCGCGTCGGTGGAGGCAATAACCTCACGGCGCTTAGCGTCAGCTTCCAGCAGCTGATCGACCAATGCCGGGTCCTCACCACGGGTGCGCTGGGACTCGCGGGCTACTTCAGGGTTTTCGCGGAGAAATTTGAGATCAATCACGTCCCCTAGAGTACCTGGTTTACGTCGGCAAGCAGGCACAAGGCTTGCTAGAGTGCCGCTTCCGCTCCTGAGGCGACCAGCAGCGCGCCGAGGACGAGGAAGATCACGCCGGCGACAGTGTCAATCCACGGCCCTGCCAGCACCATTCGCTTGACGACGGCATCCGTCGACACCACGATTGCGATAAATAGGAAGAAAGCGATTTGGGAGACGATTAGCACCAACGTACAAAGCACAAGCGTCCCCACGGATGCGCCTGCGGGAATGAACTGTGAAAGCACTGCCGCGAGGAAGAGAACAATCTTCGGGTTCGACATGTTGGTGAAAAAACCCTGGCGGAACGTCGCCTTCGGTGACCGGAGCGCCTCACTTCCCAAGGCTGGTGCGGCACCGGCGCGCAGTTCGCGGAGGGTATTGATGCCTGCCTTGGCCATACTGATACCCATGTAAATGAGATAACAGCCACCGACGAGCTGGATTACGCCCATCAGCAAAGGATTGGCGGTGATGACAGCTGCGAACCCAAAAACTGTGAGGGTCATCCAGATAGTGGCGCCAGTACTGATACCCGCAACCGCTGCGATGGCGTGCTTTCGGGATTTGGTGGCAAGGCGCAGGATTAAGAAGACGTCAGGCCCTGGTGAGGCCATACCAATAATGTGGACGCCCAGCAGGCTGAGTAGTGCAGTCCAGGTCAAGACTCGTGTCCTCGGGTAGCGAACAAATACCGGACTATTGTAGTGCTTGAAGTTATTGAGCAAACTCGGACAGAGCGTTACCTTGTCCACAGGCTCATTGGCGGTGCACAATGGGGTCACTATGGCTGATGACAATATGAACCAGAATCGCGAGCACGCTGCCGCCACAGACACTGACTCCGGTGCAGGTACTGGCGCAGATGCCAGCGCTGGTGCATCCTCCGCAGCCAGCAACGATGCCAACGCTTCCCGTAACTCGCGTGGAAGCTGGGGAATGCGCGCTTTGTCGACGGCAATGCTGGTCGGCGCCGCGGGAATGGCATTCGCGCTGCAAGCGGGAGTCATCGAGCCACCGAGTGGGCCACTTGGGGGCAAGGGCTCGTCGGCAAGCGCGTCATCGTCGACAACGACGACCATCGTTGACAAGGAGACGACGGCGTTCACCAGCGCAACCGCGGGCAACTGTCTGGACTGGAATCTGGCAGAAGATTTGAATGTTTCTGACTTCCGCGTCGTGCCCTGTGAGCAGCCACACGCTTATGAGGTCGCCAAGAAACTGAACCTCGCCGACTACGAGGAACATCCGGGGCAATACGCAAAAACTGCCAACTACCCGACAGCGGACAATTTGGTGGCTCTGCAAAATGGCGTGTGTCGCAACACCGTGACTGAATACCTGGGCGGCCAGTACGATCCGGACGGTCGATTTATCACGGCGCCAATCATTCCTTCGCCTAGCCAGTGGGAAAAGGGTGATCGAACCTTCCTGTGCGGTATCCAGGTCGTCGATGAAGACGGCAACACGGCGCACATGTCCGGTCCTGCGGCCGGGCAGGACCAGTCCCGCGTGTTCGAGGGCGGCCGCTGCGTGACGTTGGACGAAAGCGGCGCCATCCGCCAGGTGCCTTGCGTGGAAGATCACCTGATGGAGTCGACGGGAATTGTCAATCTCCGCGACCATTTCGGTGACAACGTCCCCACTGACCAGGAGCAGAATGATGTGCTCGCGGAACAGTGTGTGACTCTCGCGCAGAATTACCTCGGCGGTGACGACCCGCTGTATAACTCAACGCTGTTGCCATTTTGGACGTCCCTGTCGCAGGAGTCGCTCAATGCTGGCTCGCGCAGTGTGAATTGCTGGTTGATTAAGGACAATGGCCAGGGCGGATTCTCCACTCTCAACGGCCACGCTAACGAGTCCTTCACTATCGACGGCCAGCCGCCCGTGGCTCCACCACCGCGCAATCCGCTGCGGGAGGAGCAGGGTGACGCTGGCGCTGGCGCTGGCACAGGTGACGTCGGTGAGGTCGGCGCCGACAGTACTGGTGCTGAAGCAGGCGCTGTGGATAACGCAGTCGCTCCCGCAGGACAGTAGAACAATCGGCCAGTAAAACAAGAGGACATTGCGAGGCAGCACCATAAATGGTTGACGTTAGCCCGGAGCGGTTCGATGCACTTGTCGATGAGGCCATCGACCGCATCCCCACGCAGTTTCTCGACCAGCTCGATCAGGTCATCATCCAGGTCCACCCGTATAACCTCGACGAACCCACACTGCTGGGCCTCTACGAGGGCATACCTCTGACCGAGCGTTCTAACAACCACTGGGGTCCGCCTGACCAAATCAGCCTGTATCGCGACATGCTCTGCCGCATCAGCCGCACCGAAGAGGAGCTGGTGGAGCAGATTCGGGTCACTCTCCTGCATGAAATCGGGCATTATTTCGGCCTCGAAGAGGAGGATTTGGACCGACTCGGCTACGGATAAGTTTGTCCCGCCGTGCACGGTCTCGTTCCTCTCGCGATACTGTCCCCTCCCCTCTTCTTCCCTGTAGCCTTAATAACCATGAGCGACAACTCGAGCGAGAAGCCAGAAATCAGGGTCGGCGACAGGGAGCGCAACGCTGCCATGGAGCGTCTCGGCAATCATTTCGCTGATGGCTACTTGGATGTCGATGAGTTCTCCAAACGCGCCGAAAGTGCTGCTTCCGCTAAAACTCGGGCGGAACTGCAAACTCTCTTCGCGGACCTGCCCGCTGAGGTCTCCCCCGAGAGTTCACAGGGCACCCCGGCTAATCCGCAGCATCAAAGTGTCGATCAAGAGCTGCAAAACCTGATGAAAAAGGGCCGCCAGCTCAACATTGTTGATTCTGCTGCAGGCGTTATCGTATGTGTCACTATCGTTCTGATGTTTTTCACCAATATCGATAACGCGTGGCTCGGCTTCATCGTCGCTGCGGCCGTTGCCCTTATCGGGCGCGCCGCCTTGAACATCAATGATGACGAAGAAGAGCTCCTCAACGAAATCAACGAAGAGGAATCCAAGCGTCGCACGGAACGCCTACGCCTGGCAGCTCAGAAGCGCCGCGAGATTCAGGAGGGCCAGCAGTAACGGTCAGCAGTAACGGTCGCCGTTTCGCTCTCTTCTAGGGCAACTCGCTGTCGCCCCAGCGACGCACATCCCACGTGCCCGGCTCAATGCCGGCACGCTTGCCGACGTCCACAGCGCTCGGAACCAGCTCAATTCGCTCGGTATTGGCAATGCGGTGTCGCAGTGCGTATTCCGGATCCACCCCGGTCAGATACTGCCCAATCAGACGAATAGCCGCGCCGTGGCTGACAATGACGACATCCTTGCTGCCGCCCTCCCCGGACTCCCTGGATTCACCACCTGTCGCCCCTGCCTGCACCAGCAGCTGCTGTAGCGTCGGCAGGTAGCGATTCAGCACGTCAGCACCGGATTCACCGCCGGGAAGGCGGTACTCCAGCTCCCCATTGAGCCACTGGTAGAAGGCACGCATGTACTCCATGTGCGCATCGCGGTCATTGCGCCCCTCGAGGTCGCCGGCCTGAATCTCGTGGAGACCACCCTCATGGCGGATGCGAACGGAAGTCTCTCCCAGGTGGTGCAGATTCGCGACCGCGCCTGCACCAGTTTGGCGTGCACGCAGGGCATGGGATGTGACGATGTCACCGATTCTGTGGACGTCGGGAAGCAAAAGACGTCCCAGACTGCGCGCCTGCCTCACACCGAGGTCGGTGAGCGGTGCGCCCGGCAATGCGGTATCCAGGCGGCGGTTGATGTTGCCGGTGGTCTGCCCGTGGCGGATGAAAATGATGCGCTGGGAATCAACCGGCATGACAGATTCAGGGCGGTCTGGGCGGTCATCGAGGAAAGGCAGCTGTCCAACTGGATTTTCGGGCGCGGCGGGTGTCATGTTTTACCTTCGTCCTTCCTTGAGCGCGTCGACCCATTCAATTGACTGGGAGATATCCGGCGGCGGGGTCATAATGCTGCGGCGACCGCCCTCAGCGACCGGCCAAGATCCCAGATACCGCAGGTCTTCGGCGTATTCGTGCAGTGCCGCGAGAGCCGCCGCAACCTGTGCATCATCAACGTGGCCGTTGCAGTCAATGTAGAAGCGGTAGAGGCCGAAGAGCTCGCGTGTCGGCCGCGACTCGATGCGGGTGAGGTTGACCTGTCGCACTGCGAACTCATTCATGGCGCGCATCAGTGTGCCGGGCTGGTTCGGCAGCGTGAACGAGACCGAGGTCCGGTCGGCACCGGTGCGCGGCGTCGGCACACCAGGACGCCCCACCAGTAGGAAACGGGTTCGGGCACCGCGCACGTCAGCGACCTCAGTGGCCAGCGCCTCAAGTCCGAGCAGCTCACCCGCGCGGGCCGGGGCAGCGCAAGCGTCGTGGGTACCCTCGGCGACCTGGTGAGCCGCCGCCGCATTGGAGCTGGCCTGATGAACTTCCACGCCCGGAAGGTTGGCATCCACCCACTGTTTGACCTGCGGATACGCCACAGGATGTGTCGTAAAAGTACGCACCTGTTCCGCCGTCGTACCGGGACGGACCAGGATAGAGAAGACCACCCCGACCTCGGTTTCACGGAAAACCTGCAGCTCCGGCCCAGCAGCGAGGGCATCAAAAGTTGGTGTGACGGGACCGTCCACGCTGCTTTCGATAGCCACGCAGGCAAAGTCCGCTTCCCCTCGGCGCACGGCTCCAAGCGCGGCCGCGGGACTATCCACCGGCACCGCATTGACCGCGGATTCCCCTGCCGGATCAATCTCGCCAGCACGCGCCATGTCCCACAGCGCCTGCTCTGTGAATGTGCCCGCAGGACCCAAATAAGTAACCGTCGTCATAAGCTCAGATTAGAGGGCTTCTACACTTATTGCATGACCTTTTCTTCCGAGATGCCCGCCCGCGCCCTCACTGAAGCCGTGCGCAGTGGCGCAATCTCGGTATCGGAGATCGTTTCGGAATTCGCCACGCTTGCCGACGACGCCGCAGCCAATCCCGCCCGTTTCGGTATTGCCACGTCCTTGGCCGAGCACGCTGTCGACCGTGCACGCAGCCTCACTGCCCAATCAGAGGCCGCCCGGCGCGCTAGCCACGGCCTCCCGCGTGACCTCCTGGGACTGCCAGTGGCGATTAAGGACCTATTCACCATCGCCGGTGTCAAATGCACGATGGGCTCCGCCAACTTGGCTTTCACCGCCACCGAAACCTCGGAACCCGTGGCGAAACTTCTGGCTCGCGGCGCCATCCTCACGTCGACTACACACACCTCCGAGGTTGGGATGACGGCCTACACCGAGCCGATTGGCTACCCGGCTCCGGAAAACCCCTATTTCGCCGCGCCCAATCAGCTGTCCAATCAGCCGGATACCGCGCCACGCACTCCCGGTGGTTCCTCGGGCGGCAGCGCAGTAGCTGTGGCAACTGGTGTCGTTCCCGCAGCTCTGGGCTCTGACGGTGGCGGTTCCATCCGCGTGCCTGCCGCCTGCTGTGGCCTCGTTGGGTTGAAACCAGCACACGATATTGCGGGTGGAAATCTCTCCACGCCCGCTTTTCTCACTCGCACAGTCGATGACGCAGCGCTACTGGCCGGAGTGCCCTTTTCCGCAACCTCGCATGTTTTCCGACGGTCCCAGCGCCCCCTTCGCATCGGTGTCACTGTCAGCCCGTTTCATGCTGAGGTGGACGTCGATAAGCGCTGGGCAAACGGTGCGTGGGCGGCGGCTGACCGTCTTGCCGACGCCGGGTATGAGGTGGTGGAAGTGCCCAACCCCTATGACCCGGCAGGTCCGGACGTGTTCGAGATCTTTCGACGGACCATCACGCGAATGGCCACGAAATTACCGCGCGCGGACTACTCCGAGATCGTGCAGTGGATTCGCGCCTGTGGCCAGGAGATTTCCGCAGCGGAGGCGGCGGCGACACATCAGCAGCGGATGGCTCTGCCCGGCGCGATTCGATCGCGTTGGGAAGTCGACGCGGTGATTACGCCAACGCTGGCGTTTGATCCGCCACGTATTGGGCATTTCTCTGCGTTGGCGCCGTGGGAGGACTTTGACGAGCAAACCCGGTGGACTCCGTGGTTATCGCTGTGGAATCTGACTGGGTGGGCAAGCGTGTCCGTGCCAATTGCTGTGCCGGGCACAAGCGGCAGCACACCCAACGCGGAGCTCCCCGCCACCAGCGTCAACATCGGTGCGGTGCACTGCGGTGAGGCAGAGCTACTGGAGATCGCTAGCGTGCTGGAGGCTGCTAACGCCAGCTAACGCACGTACTTCGCTGCCATTGCCGCTGCCTGTCCGACGTATCCGCCACCAAATAGCACCGCGTGCATGAGCACCGCGTAGAGCTGGTGGAGTTCGCAGCTCTCGGCGAAATCCGGCAGGGGATGTACAGATTCGTAGCCACGCAAGATCTCGTCGAAGTGCGTTGCCCCGAATAGCGCCAGCAGTGCCAGATCTTCCTCGCGGGCTCCGCCGTGTGCCGCGGGGTCAATCAAGATCGCGCCGTCTGCATCCCACATGAGGTTTCCCCACCACAGGTCACCGTGGACACGCGCGGCGTCTGGCTCGTTGTCGAAATCTCCAGCCAAGAGCCGATCAATGAGCTGGTCAAAGATATCTAGCTGACGGTTATTGTAGGAGTTTTCCAACTTTCCAAGCGTGGGCAGCAGACGTCCTTTCGCCCAGTATTCACCGAAGCTCTCCCGTGGGGTCAGGTCCATCTGTAGTGGCTGATCCAGCGGACCGAAGTAGCCGTGCCCCTCCCACTCATCGGGGCCGGCACCCCAGCCAGCGGCGCCCAGATTGTGGGTAATAGCCAACGATTTTCCAAACTCGTACGCTGCCTGTGGATTCGGCGCCATCGACTCAATTCGACGCAATTTCAGCGCATGCCCGCTCACGCCCAGCACATCCACGACGCGCGCACCGCCGTCAGGTTCGCCCTCGCGCAGCCAGTCCAGCCCCGCCGCCTCACAGGCGAAGAACCCTCGAGGGACACCATGTCGGCTCTTGACATAAACATCCGACTCATTGACTGCACGTTCGTAGTTCTGGTTCATGGCGGACATATTTTCAGCATATTCTTCTTCGGTCCCAAACCCTTTCAGCATGTCGCATACAGGGTAACGCCAGCGCTACCAATACTTGTATTGCTGTCTCGGTTCTCTTAGTGCACTGTCGTTGCCTATTCTTAATTGGTATGGAAGGCAACTTCGACGACTCGCGCATTGCCCGCGACCGATACGGCAGGCCGCTCAAAGATCGCTATGGTCGCCCCATCTACCGCCGTGTGGACGAGGCGTCGCCGAAGCATGCTCGCTCCCGTGCGGCCGATTCGCGTGGCGCTTCACGACGCCCCATCCCTCCCCGCCCGGACCGCCCTTCTCGGGCAGGGGCAGCCCGCCCAGCGCCTATGCCTCCACGCAGGTCTAGGCCGCAACCAGAACGTCGGCAGGCGCCACTGAACGAAACGCGCATTGAGTCCCGTCCACCGATGAACCGGACCGGTAGCGGACGCGCTGGCAGCGATCCGCGGTTTCCTCCACCCGGCTATAACCCGGATGCGGATTTCCAATCTTCCTCGCAGGGTTCGTCGCAGGACTACTACAGTGCCCCACAAGCAGCGAGTTCTGGCCGTGGTGGACGCCGCAGCAGTCGTGGCGGAGCCGGTGCCCGGTCGAGCTTCCGCATGCCACGCATGCGGCTGCCACGCTTGCGCTTTAAACCCATCATCCTGGTTGTCGTCATCTTCCTTGTCGCCACGATGGCACTTGTTGACATCCGCCTGACCAGGGTCGACGCGCTCTCAGGTCTGGCAAATCGCCCTGCCAATACGATGTCCTCCAACTGGTTGCTCGTCGGTTCGGACTCTCGTACGGGCTTGTCAGAGGAAGATGCCGCCAAGCTATCGACGGGCAGTGGTGATTTCGGCCAGCGCACAGACACCATCATGATTGCCCACATTCCGGTGTTCGGTAAGCCGAAGTTGGTCAGTATCCCGCGTGACTCCTTCGTGGATATCCCGGGCAATGACAAAAACAAGATCAATGCGGCATTCGCATTTGGTGGCCCCCAGTTGCTCATCGACACCGTAGAGAAAAACACTGGAATTCACATCGACCACTACGCCGAAATTGGCTTTGGCGGTTTCGCCGGTGTCGTCGACGCTGTCGGTGGCATCGAAATGTGCCCTGAAGAAGCCATCGACGACCCGCTGGCAGGCCTGAATATTCAGGCCGGTTGCCAGAAATTCGATGGCGCGAGTGCCCTGGGTTACGTGCGCACGCGTGCTACCGCCCAGGGAGACTTGGACCGCGTAGAGCGGCAGCGTGAATTCATGAGTGCGCTGATGGGACGGCTGAAGTCACCTGCGGTATGGCTCAACCCCTACCGCTGGATTCGCCTGGCCAATGCTGGCACTAAGGCCGTGCTCGTCGGCGATGGTGACCACGTCTGGCATCTGACCTGGCTGATGTTGCGCATGCTCTTCGGTTCCGATTCTCTTACCGTGCCCACCTCAGGCGCCATGGATACCGGTTATGCGGGCAATGTGCTGCTCTGGGACGAAATCGAAGCGCCAACACTTTTTGCGGAGCTGAGATAGCCAAGAGAGTAGCTAAAACTGCTTCAGATAACTTAGAGGCAACTAACGCGTGTGGCTCAGTTTTTCGCTGAGCCACACGCGTTAGTTCTTAAACCAGTTCCGCCAGGCTGTCTAGGTACCTAGTTCCGAATGGTCACCTGACGGGACACGATGGTCTCACGGGACTTACGCTCCTCGGCGGTCAGCGGCTCTTCGCTGGCCAGCGCCTCAGCGATACGCTTGTCGGCCTCTTCCACGGCAGCAATCCAGTGGTCGTGCGGCTTGGTGTTATCCAGGTCCCAGACCGGCACCAGCACGCCATCGGTACGGAAGACACCGGCGAACTTCGTGCCCTCTCCCAGCGAGAGGTTGTCCGCAGCGTGCACGCGTGCCAAGGCATCCAGCAGCGGCTTCTCATCTTCACGACGCACCCAGCGGATGTGGGCGCGCTCGCCCGGATCAATCCACCACACAGCACCAGCGACCTTCGCATCCAGGCGGTATGACGGGAGAATCGCGTCGTTAGCCACGGCCAGGTTCTGCTCGATCATCGGGGTGCGTTCAATGCCCTTGGGAATCCACCACTCGAAGTCCTGGTGGACCTCCATGTTGTCGAGATCCACGGCGGTCAGGACGTCGGTAAGCGGTGCAGCTTCGCCGTCAGTAGCGGCGGAGAGCTGCTGACCCGGCTCTGCATCGCAAGCCCATGCCAGCGCACGGGAGAGATCCGCAGCGCCGTCATTGGTGCGAGCCTGCGTCTGCAGCGCGACGAAAGCCTCATTGCCCTGGTCAGCGGCACGCGTCAGTGCGGCTACGCCACCCGGCAGCACGGTGCAGAGCTTGATGTCACGCTCAGCGTCAGCGACCGTGACCGGAATGACCACAGCCGGAGCGAACTCGCGGACAGCCACGATGTCAGCCTCTTCGTCGAAGTCCTTGAACGGACGCGGATTGCCCAGCAACGCTGCACGCTCAGCAGCGCGGGCTGCCAGCTTCGCCTGACGGCGGCTCATGCCCTCCGGGGCCTGATTATTCTTCTTACGAGATTTCTTTCCCACAAGGCCACAGAATACCTATTCGCAGTCCGTAATTCGCGACTGCCTGGGCTACTTATAAAAATCGTCGACGAATTCGCTCGCCGTTCCTTCGAAAAGCTGCTTGTCGACGGCCATTGCGCCCGCCTCCCCCTGTTCATCGGTAGCTTCGCTGGGGATGAAGCCCTTGGACCAAAAACCGGGCTGGGTGCGCTCGCGACCTGCCCCAACGGGAATGTTGCGATGCACTTCCTCGGGAGCCAACACGTAGCGGAGTAGCCGAGCCGTAAGGGCAGTTGTCACACAAGCTAAAACAGTGATGATTCCGGCCTGGAAGTACGTCCTGGACACGTCGGCAGCGATAAACCAACCCGTTGCAAGTGGCCACAAAACGCAGGCCAGATACCAGATAAAGCGACCTGGCCCCATTACGGCAGTGACTCCTGTTTCAGCCAACGCGACCACGGGTCCCGTGATGTTGCGCACTGGCCACATGTGCATCGTGCGCACATCCGTTGCCGTGCGCGACAGCAGTGGGCGGGCATACGTTGCGCGGTCACGCAGCACCTGGAGGGTCTTGTAGACCGAAAAACCCAGCCCAATGAGGGAAACCATTCCGCAGAGACCGAAAGCCCATGCTCCCAGTTCGCCGAGGAGGGAAACCACCAGATCCTGACCTGGACTCAGAATGCTCATCCAGATGAATACGGTAAATGCGGCGAATACTCCAGCGCCGCTCATTGCCCATCGAAAGACGCTGTCCGCACGCTTGCGAACAATCTCATCGGCCTTCCAGCGCGGCGTCACACCTGTGATGGCCGAATCCGAGACAGTCGGCTGCCAGCTCTGCTGCGGTGGCAGCACCACCTGAGGTGGGGACTGCTGTGGCTGCTGTTTTGGAGACTGCGGCGGCACAGCCCACCCCGCGTTTTCTGCCTGTTCATTAGACATTTTCCGCAGGGCTCCTCTCTTACGCGCGGCCGGCTTCTTCCGCAGTCTTTTCTCCCACGGTGTTTTTAGGTGCGCTCCCCCTAACCTACCCAAACTAGCCCGGCCCCTAACCCAGCCACTAGTCCGACCAGCTGCGAATCTTCCGCAGCATGATGCGGCTCTTACGCTGCGAACGTCCCATCTTCCGGGCCAGGTTGTTCAAAATCGCGATGGCCTCGGTAATGTGCGGCCCCTTGTTCAGCATCACGCACTCGGCACGCAGGGCGAAGGCCGCATCGGTAATCTCCGCGCGGGACGGCAGGCCGGCCTTGGCCATGTTCTCCAGCACCTGAGTACCCAGAATGGTCGGCACACCGGCTGCCTGCGCCAGCGTCAGAATCTGGCCTGGGACCTCACCCATACGGTCGAAGCCCAGCTCCACAGCCAGGTCACCACGAGCAATCATCAGACCGGACTTGGCGCGCTTCATGCTGGCGATGATGATTCCCGGCAGATTCTGGAATGCCGGAATAGTCTCAATCTTCAGCACAACACCCAGGTTCCGAGCCTTCGACGCCAGGTCCTCGCGGCCCGCAGCCTCATGTTCCGCCGCAATCTCATCGAGCACCTTGTAAACGTACTCAGCATCCCCCTGCGTGCGAATAAAGCTCACCGCAGCAATATCCGCATGCTCCACCACAAAGCGCAGGTGCTCAATGTCTTCGTCGGTAAGCGAATTGAGTGGCAGGTCGGTGTTCGGCAGATTGATGCCCTTATGCGCCGCCAGCGGCTGACCATTCGGCTTCGTACGCAGGACACGCAGCCGGGCATCGACGTGACTATCTTCGCTTGACGACGTCTCGGAGACCTCAACCACCTCAGCGCCGAGCGCACCGTCGTCGAAAAGCACCGGATTGCCCGGCTTCAGAGCCGCCACGGCAGACGGCAGCGAACAGGAGACGCGTGGAATTTCATCGTCAGTGCGTGGAATGGTGGTGATTTCCTCGCGGCTGGTGAGAATAAACTCATCACCGGTGTGGAAGCGCAGCTTTTGCACGGTCGGTGGCACGCCACCAGCGCGCGTGACCTCGTAGTTGCTGCGCAGGTGTGTTCCCTCGGCAATCCAGGCGTTCTTTTCGCCCTCGGCGAGGACAGCCTCGACCTCGCCCTCGGAGTCGGTGTCGATGCGCACAACAGTGAAGTGACGCTTCGCCGAGCGGGAGTCATGCAGCGTAATGACATCGTCAAGCTGCAGCTGTTCCAACCACCCCTGATCTGCTTCCAACGGCAGTGCGGGACGCCCCGGCAAATCGCTCGGAGCTGGCTTGGGGTGCTCATCCAGTCGCGGAGTCAGCCAAATCTTGGACTTGGAGATGACCGTGCCAGCGTCGTCACGCACAACACGGGCGCGCCCCACACGCGGCCCCGGTTCGATATCGCCCGTGCGCAGCTTCGGACCAGCCAGATCCATGGACACGAAGATGCGGCGACCGGCCTTCTCAGCTGCAGCATTGACGTTGTCAATCATGCGGCTCCACTGCTCAGGTCCGTCGTGGGCGCAGTTGATGCGAGCGAGATCCATGCCAGCGGCAGCGAAGCTCTCCACCAACTCTGCATCGTCGGCGGCCTCGGCGGGCAGGGTCACCATAATGTGCGAAGTGACATCCGCGCGCTCCTGACCGAACAGCTCGGTGGCGTTGTTATCCAGGGCAATATCCGCGCGCTCATCGTCGGCAATAATGCGGGCGACATCGATGTCTGAGGTGCGCCCCGCCAGCGCCAACAGCGCGTTGAGAGCGAGCTCAAGGCGCCCCCGGGTGAAAGTCTCCACCGTGGTCAGACTGGTCACGCCGAGGTCGTGCAAGCTGTTTTGCAGCTCACGGATGTCAATTGTGCGCAGGTGTGCGTAGTGCAGCAGGTTTTCCGCGTGCCGACGGCGCTCTTCCGGCACCTCTGCGAGCAGTGCAGAAGCCTCCACCGAGACGTCGTCCAACTCTGTGATCAGATCAGTGACCTTGCTGATGAGGTCATCCAGACGCGGTACGGCCGCGCCGCTTTCAGTGTTGTCAGTTGCTGTGTCTTGAGGGCTCTGCGCTGCCATAGAGAAGGCACTCCTGTGTTGAAGACGAAGCGTTGGCCAGAGTCGGCCACGCGGGCCAATAGAAGGTGGGCATTCTCATTCTCAAATGAGACGGCCGAAAGCGCATGTCGAGAAGACATCTACTCTCGCTACCAGCAGTTACTTCCAGAATGGATCCTGCACATCTCGGAGCGTCTGAATGGACTTGTCCAGCTGCTTCTTTTCGTATTCGTCCAGCTCAAGCTCGATAACGCGGCGAATTCCTCGACGGTTCACAATGGCTGGTGTTCCGATGAACACGTCCTCATGACCGTATTCACCTTGCAAGTATGCGGAGACCGGCAGAGCTACCTCTTGGTTCTGGAAAATGGCGCGCGTAATGCGGGCCAGCCCCATACCGATTCCGTAGGAAGTGGAGCCCTTGGCATCGATAATCTCGTAGGCGGCATCACGGGTTCGGATGAAGATGTCCTCCAGCTCGTCGTGAAGCGCGGGGTCGGCGGCGAGGCGCTTGGACAGACTGACGCCTGCAACGTTGGCGCTGGACAACACCGGCAGCTCGGAGTCGCCGTGTTCACCAATGATGTATGCGTGCACGCTCATCGGGGAAACATCGTAGTATTCACCCAGCATGTAACGGAAACGTGCGGTGTCCAGGATGGTGCCGGAGCCGAAGACACGGTTGTGTGGCAGCCCGGAGTACTTCCACGCGGCGTATGTGAGTACGTCGACGGGGTTGGAGGCGATCAGTAGGAGCCCATCAAAACCGCTGGCCATGACGGAATCGACGATGGACTTCATAATTTTCATGTTCTTGTCCACCAGCTGTAGGCGAGTCTCGCCGGGCTTTTGTGCTGCGCCTGCACAGATGACTACCAGCGCGGCATCGTCACAGTCGGCGTACGTGCCCTGAGTGACTTTGGTGCGCGACGACGCCCACACGACGCCATGGTTTAAGTCCATGACGTTGCCCATCGTCTTCTTTTCGTCGATGTCAATGATTGCCAAATGGTCGACAGTGCCTTGGTTGACCAGTGAGTACGCATATGCCACGCCGACGTCGCCAGCGCCGATCAGCACGACCTTATTTCCTGTGGATAGCTTCATAGCCCTCGGATCCTTCTCAACCGATTCGGAAAACGTTGCGACACCCCACAGGCTACGCTTTGTGCGGAAAACTGGCGCGAGATGAATAAACCCCGTGGAAAAAATTTTGCCATGATGGGAGTTATGGGATTCCTGCGTCGCGCATTTACTTCGATTGCGCCCTCGATTGCGTCTACGGGCAACACACCTGTAGCTCAGCCAATCGAAACCACCAGGACAGTGCGAGCTGCACGAGCAGCGCGAACGGGAATTACAGGAGTCGCTGGCACAGCTGGCATGGCCAAAGCGCTGGGCGCAGTCGGCACCGGCAGTCTGATGGCGACCAAAGTCTTTCGCGAACGCCTCCTAGGTACCGGCCCTGGCACTATCCGCAGCGCACTGCGAGCGGGCATTCCCTCCAACCCCGGTCTAATTGGTGCAGAAATTGCGTCATGGGCTGCCTTTAGCCCCTCGCTGATGCCGCGTACTCGGATCGCCACCGTTACTGTGACCTTCCTGGCACAGCTGGCGGGCCATGTCACCGGAGTGGCTATCGGCTATGGCTACAACACGACGATGCGGCGTCTGGCCAGCACTCCGCTCAGCCGCTTTGCGCCGGCACCTCGACACGAGCGCGCACTGGCCGTGACCTGGCATGTTGCCACCACGGCCACCACCGCGGCGCTGTGGCTGCGCTCCATTTCCCAGCAGCGCGAAATTGGCCGCCTGGTGGGCAAGGATGAGCAGGAATCCGCACGCAGCCAGTTCGCCTCCACAATGATTGCCAGTGGTCTCTACCTGACCACTCGGGGGCTCTCCGCGCTGGCCAATCGCGGCTATGACTTACTGCGGGACAACCTCCGCCCCTGGCTGCCGCGCGGTCTCGCCCCGGTTCTCAGCGGTGCCATCGTCGGTGGTGCCGTGGCCGCCAGCATTGATCGACTGCTTATCCGTCGGACTTTGGAGTCCATCGCCAAGAAGTCCCGATACCTGAATACCCTGGTAGTTCCAGGCCGCATGCAGCCCTGGGAGCCGGAACGTTCCGGGAGTCCATGGTCTTTGGAGCCGTGGTACGCACTCGGCGCCGAGGGGCGCGTCTTCGTCGCCGAAGGCCCCCGTGCCCGAGATTTGGCGGTGGTCACTGGCAAGCCGCTCTCCGAACTGCAGGAACCCATCCGCATTTATGCGGGCAAGGTGCCAGGTCGTTCTCTGCGGGAACAGGCGGAGCTCATCATCCGCGAGATGCACCGCACCGGCGCGTTTCGGCGCGATCATCTGGTTGTCTTCACCACCACCGGCACCGGTTGGGTGCCACCGTGGTCGGCGCAGGCTGCAGAGTTCTTGACCCTTGGCAACTGCGCCACTGTCGCTCTGCAGTACTCTGACCTCCCCTCCCCAGTGGCATGGCTAACGGACCACGAAACCCCAATCGCGGCTGGCCACACCCTTATCCATCGGGTGTTGCAGGAAGTCGACAAGATGCCGGAGAACGACCGGCCAAAGGTCTACGTCGCCGGTGAATCCCTCGGCGGGTTTGGCGGTCTCGGCGCATTCGAGAATTCCGCTGACATGCTCGCACGCGTCGACGGTGCTGTCTGGACGGGCGCACCACAGTTCTCCGCGATGTGGAAAGAGCTGACGCACCGTCGGACAAAGGGGTCTCCGGAAATCGCTCCAGTCATCGACGAGGGGCGAAACATCCGCTTCGCTACGCGCCCCGACGAGCTGTACCACTCCTTCTATGGCACCAAGTTCGGGCCGTGGGAATTCCCGCGCGTCGCATTCCTGCAGCATGCCTCTGACCCCATCGTTTGGTGGGATTACCCACTGGCCTGGCGCCGCCCCGACTGGCTTGCAGAGCGCGTCGGCCGCGATGTTCTCCCCTCCATGCGCTGGCATCCGTTCGTCACCTTCTGGCAGGTGCTTATCGACGGCCTCGCCTCCGTCACCGTCCCCGGTGGTCACGGCCACCGGTACGAGGAAGAAATGTTGCCAACGTGGGCTTCCATCCTCGACATTCCGCTTGACGACGACCTGGGTGGCGCAGCCGGAATGCGCTTCAAGCGCGTGAGTAAGTGGATTCGCCGCACTCAGCCGCCGCGTTCATAAACTTGTGACAGATATCCCTGAACAGCATTTTTTATGAATTTCGCATTAATTGTATTGCTTAAATGGTTGCGCATCCACTCATCTTGAGTACCATCGACGGCACAACCTAAAAACGTGTTGAGGAGGAATTTTCCTAATGACTAAGTACGAACTTCCTGAGCTGGATTACGCTTACGACGCTCTGGAGCCGCACATCTCCGGCGAGATTATGGAGCTGCACCACAGCAAGCACCACGCTAATTACGTCAACGGCGCCAACGCTGCTCTGGAGAAGCTCGCTGCTGCTCGCGAGTCCGGCGACTTCGCAGCTGTTACCGGCCTGTCTAAGGACCTGGCCTTTAACCTGGGTGGCTACACCAACCACTCCCTGTTCTGGAAGCTGCTGTCCCCGAACGGTGGCGGCCAGCCGACCGGTGAGCTGGCTGAGGCTATCGAGCGCGACTTCGGCTCTTTCGAGAAGTTCCAGGCTCACTTCAACGCTGCTGCTCTGGGCCTGCAGGGCTCCGGCTGGGCTGTTCTGGGTTACGACACCATTGCAGAGCGCCTGGTTATTGAGCAGATGACGGATCAGCAGGGCAACCTGTCCATCAACCTGAAGCCGGTTCTACTGCTGGATATGTGGGAGCACGCTTTCTACCTGCAGTACAAGAACGTCAAGGCTGACTACGTCAAGGCTGTCTGGAACGTCTTCAACTGGGATTACGCTGCAGAGCTGTTCGCAGCTGCCAAGTAATTTCAGCTAACAGCGCGCGGCTTTTTACGCGTCCCTGCCGCGCGCTAAAGATGGCTTACCGGCTCGCTGACGGGGCTTACCCTCAGCGGGTCGGTTTTTTGTGTCTTGTTTGAGACCACTTTTGGTATTTCCCGGGCGGCACACGTAGCCGTCGTTTAGCGTTAGTGCCCATGAACACCAGCAACAATGTCAACGTCGCCTATGAATACCTCGCCGTAGCTGATTCAGAGGCGGCGAAAATCGCTGTCGTCAGTTTGGATCGCGGAGACAAACTCAACGGTCTAACACTTGAGATGCTGACCGAGCTGTCCGCCGTCGCCCGGAAACTGGCAGCTGACCGTGATCTGCGTGGCGTAATCCTACGTGGCGAGGGCAAATCGTTTTGCGCTGGACTCGATTTCGCCTCGGCATTTAAGAAGCCCTCACGCATCCTGCGCTCATTCGTCCCCGATATCCACGGCACAAACCTGTTCCAGCGCGCCTGCTGGGACTGGCGAGGCCTGCCGGTGCCGGTCATTGCGGCGGTGCATGGGCACTGCTACGGCGGTGGTCTACAGATTGCACTAGGTGCTGATTTCCGCATTACTACGAGCGATGCCAAGTGGTCAATCCTCGAAGCGAAGTGGGGACTGATTCCGGATATGTCCGGTATGCGAACCATCCTCGATGAGGTCAGCGCCGATACTGCACGTTGGCTGACCATGTCTGGCGAAGAACTCAACGGCAAGGAAGCAACTGAGATCGGTCTGGCGACGTGGGCCGTGGACACGGAGGACGCTGCACTCAAGCTGTCCAAGGAGAAGTTGGCACAGCTGGCGACACGCTCGCCGGATCAGCTGGCGGCGACGAAGCGGCTTTTCCGCGATGTGCACCGCTCTCCTCGCTCAACATTCCGTGCCGAGCGCACACAGCAGCTGCTGCTGTTAGCCCGCAAGAACACGGCCATTATTCGCAATGCTGCGATGAAGAAGGTCTCACCTAAGTTCGCCCGGCGCGGCACGTGGGCGCGTGGTTAGCGCGCTAAGGAACCGGCAGGTCATCCCCATGCGGCAGGTCCGCGGCCGCGCGCTGTGAATCCAGCCAGTCGCGGACGTGGGCTACCGATCGGCAGTCATCGCCGTTGTAGCGCAGCAGCATGGCGCGAGCCTCGGCTTGCGTGAGCTTTTCAAAGGACTGTTCCGAGACAAAGTCAAGGTCAGTGACCGTCGCAATGCGATACAGATCCAGCGATGCCTCGCCGTCAACATCGGCGTCGCGCCAGTGGAAGCCCGACCACGGGGCCACGACTTTAAGCCCCATGCCGACGGTGGAGAGGATCTGGCGACGGGCGACCTTCAGCATGTCCACCCAGTCCTCCGAGGCAATGAACTTGTCCACTTCTTCGCGGGTCGGCACCCGCACAATCTTTGTCGGGCCAGCTGCCTCGGAACTGGAACCAGCCGCATCGCCTGTAGCCAGCTCCGCCGAATCTGCGGGCACCACAAATTCCTGGCCGCCGAACCGGGTGGCGCTCTGACGCAGCCAATAGTTCTCACCCTCTGCCGCCCAGCAATAGGCGCGGAAGGTCTTGCCTTGTTCATGCGCCGCATTTCGACGACGCATCAGGTAATCCCAGAAAATCGCAAAGTTCCTGGCCTCTGCCGTGCCACCGAGCCCTTCTGGCCCCGGTGGCTCCCAGGTGATAAACCCGCGGTAGTCCTCCCCAGGCACCCACGTTCCCCACAGGTAGGCGCCATCGTTGGGGTACGCCTCCATATCGATATCCATCTCAATATCGCCACGCGGGGCCGATGTCTTAGCGGCTACCCGGAGCGCGTCGACGTCGGCAAGCCGCGCCCTCGCCATCCACACCTGCTCCTTGCTGACGTGCGGAGTGTTGGTACTGGCCTGCGCCAGTGCCGTGACTGTGTCGATGCCCACACTGCGCAACCGCATGGACTTATCGCCAGGTAGGAGGAGGGAAATATCGTCACTTGCGGTCAGCTCATCCAAGCAAAGGTCGTGGTGACGGCAGGTTCGGCACTCCCGGATGCGCCGTGGCGCCAGCGGCCAGGTGCCTGGCGTAAACCGTGACGGTCGCCCCTGAGTGGCAGCGACGGCATCACGCGCATCCCGCAACGCCATCCGGTACGAGGCCACGCGCGAACCTTCATCGGCAATGACAATATGCCGTGTATCCAGGTTCATCCCGGTGGCACTAATCGCCCCCACCAGGCCACAAGACACGCCCAGGCGGTGCAGTATCGCCGCTGCCTGCCCAAGCTTCACAGCATCGGGTCCGTAATGCCGTAGCTTCCACTCGTCCGCGACAACCATCGCCTGACGCAGGGTCCGTCCCATCACGCCATCACGCCCGAGCCGGTCAACGCCCAGCAGTCGCACCTGCATCGCCGCCGCACGCGCCACATTGCTTGACGACGGCTTACGCCGCCGGCCCGGTTTGCGCGCAGAGAGCAGGTGCCGTGTGACAACCAGGACCGGCATATACGTCGGGGAGGTCGTCTGTGGTGAATCATCGACCTTGACCAGCAGATCGGGGTGGCAAATCTCGTCGATTCCCGAGTACACCCCACCGGGAATCGGACGCTCATGCATGAGCACGCCACCGGTGATGACGCTTTCTCCGCGGGCGATGGCCTCAAGGGTATCCAGGTGAGCGTCCGGTCCCGAGGCCACTGTGTACAGGCCGGGGATGGACGCGATGGACGTCGGCAAGCGGTGCTCATGGTGAGAAGCAGGTTCGACTAGCCGCCCCTCGCGGAGGTCGAGGCTCAGCCGGTAGCGGCAGCCGATGAGGTCGCTCGCGTGGAGAAGCGGGCGCGAAACGGATGAATCAGTCACAATGAGAATTAGCGTATCGCCACTCGGTAGGAAGTTTCACGTTAAGCTTGGATAGCAAGAATCGTGATGCAGCCACTGCATCTGGCAAGCGCACTCCGGCGCGGTGGGGTTTACGGGTTTTCCGCCCCACTTTTCCGGAGGGACTATCTGCGAGCAACTAGGCGAAGGAAAAAATGAGCTTCTTGGGTGACATCCGTGAGCGTCGGCGCGAAACCGCCAAGCAGGTGAAGGCTGCCAAGGCGAAGGCTAAGGAAGAGGCTCGCCACGCAGCTCGACTTAATCGCAAGGCACATAAGGCTGAAGTCAAGGCCGCTAAGCGCGACCAGAAGCACCAACACAAGCTGGAGCTGAAGGAGGCCGCTGGCCGCGTTCGTTCTGAGGAAAAGCTCGGTAAGAAGGAACTCAAGCTGGAAAACCGTGCTCTGAAGCGCGCGGAGAAGATCCGCAAGGCGAGTGCCAAGGACGAGAAGAAGGCGCTGGCCGCCAAGCAGCGCCACCAGACCAAGATGGCCGAGAAGATCCTGCAACAGCAGCGCAGCCAGGGCTTCAACAAGGACAAGGCAAAGTCGTGGATCGGTGGCGCACGCCTGCTGGTACCGGTGCTGGTTCCGCTGGCCTACCGCGCCATCACTGCCATTCAGCGCCGTGAACACTCTTCGGCCGCGCAGAAGTTCGGTGTTTCCGCTAATGATGCCGCTCGTTACCAGGGGCACGGTGCGCCGCTGCTGGCCCGCATTGAGGCCACTCGTGGTTCACTGACAGAGCTGCGTAAGTCGGGTGTCAAGGGTACCGATGGTTTTATCAAGGACGCCAACTCGCGTCTGGATGTCATGACTGACGCCATTAACACTGCCGAGAAGATGACCCCGGAGCAGCGTCGTCGCGCACACCACTCCATTACCGCAGAGCTGGATTCTCTGGATCGCCAGATCATTTCGGAGCTGGGCGCGTAAACCTGGCCGCTTCGGGTTAAGGCCACTCGCCGAGATTCGTCGAACTAAGCGCGACTGTTGTTGAGCAGCAATAGTCGCGCTTTCGCTCTTAGTACCCCCGTATCGGGCTATTTTCTCCCTCCGATGGCGCTACGGACTGAGAACTACTGTAATGAGGGCTATGCCATCTTCAGATAAATCTCAGACTGCAGCCTCGGATCTGAACGGCGCAGTCTCGAACAGCGACGCAACAGCCCAAAAGCCATTCACCCCTACTCGTCGTGCCGTACTGCGTGCCGGCGCTACCGGTGCTGCTGCTGGCGCCATCGGCCTGGCGACCGCTACTAGTGCGGGGGCCAATCCTGAGTCGCAGTCCTCAGCTAATGCTGGCGGTTCTGGTGGTTTTCAGGTCTTCCAACACGGTGTGGCCTCTGGCGATCCACTGCCGGACTCCGTTCTTATCTGGACTCGTGTGACATCGCACCCTGGCGACACCGCAGGTGCAAACCAGGGCCGCCCTGTTGCACTGAAGTGGGAAGTCGCTTCTGATGAGGGCTTCGGCAACATCGTTGCCTCTGGTGCCCTGAACACCGACCCGGATGCTGACAACACCGTCAAGATCGATGTCAAGGGTCTCTCCGCTAATTCCTACTACTTCTACCGCTTTACCGTCACCGCTGGTAATCACGCGGGCCAGGTTTCCCCGATTGGCCAGACTCGCACTGCGCCGCCGGTGAACTCCTCGCCAGATCACCTGGGCATCGCGCTGACCTCCTGCGCTAACTGGGAAAGTGGCTTCTTCTCCGCTTACCGCGATATGGCGGAAAATGACCGCATCGACATCATTATGTGTGTCGGTGACTACATCTACGAGTACGAGGCCGGTGGCTACTCCGGCAAGGGCCCGGTTCGTGACCACAAGCCGGCTCACGAGATTATTTCTCTCGCTGACTACCGCCTGCGCTACGCCACCTACCGCACCGATGCGGACCTGCAGGAAGCTCACCGCGCAAAGCCGTGGATTGTGACCTGGGATGACCACGAGGTCGCCAACGATGATTGGCACAGTGGCGCTGAGAACCACGACCCGGAGACCGAAGGCGACTACGTTGCCCGCCGCGACGCCGCTATCCAGGCTTACCTGGAGTGGCTGCCGGTTCGCGCTGTCCCCTTCTCCCAGGGCGGCAAGCTCTACCGCAGCTTCCGTTTCGGCGATCTCGCCGACCTGACCATGCTGGACCTGCGCACCTACCGTGACCAGCAGCTGAAGTTCATCCGCGCTGGCGAAACCGATGATGAGAGTCGCTCCATGCTCGGCTCTGAGCAGTTCAATTACCTGCTCGGCCAGTGGCGTTCCTCGAGCGCAAAGTGGCGTGTCGTGGGCAACTCCGTCATGTTCACTCCAGTGCTGGTTCCGCCGCTGGATCCGGAGGCCACTCACGCTGTCACTGAGCTGCTGAGCTTGCCTCAGGACGGCCTGCCGTACAACTTGGATCAGTGGGATGGCTACGCTGCTGAGCGTCGTAAGCTGATCGACATCATGGGTAAGGAGGGCTACGACAACGTTGTCTTCCTCACCGGCGATATTCACTCCTCCTGGAACTGCAACGTACCGAAGGTCCCGGGCCAGTACCCGAGTGCCGGTATTGCCGCCATTGAGATTGTCTGTACTTCCGTCAGCGCCCCGAACATCGATGACATTGTGAAGCTGCCTCAGGACAACCCGATTTCCTTGGCTGCTACCGCTGGACTCAAGGCTGCGAACCCGTACGTCAACTACCTCGAGTTCGACCGCCACGGCTACACCGCTGTCTACTTCGGCCGCGAGGACGTTACCTCTGAGTACCGCCTCGTCGAGGTCAAGGAGGAACCGAACCAGCCACTTTTCGTCGCCGCTACCTACCGAGGCAAGCCTGGTGAGGGCATGACCCAGGCTTAAGCGCCTTCTCATCCTTTCGCTTTCCGACGACCACTGAGAGCGCACCCCGCATTGCGCTCTCAGTAGCGTAGTTGCTGTTCACGACGGCCCTGCACAACATGCAGGGCCGTCTTTTTATTACCCCAAGTTCTTGTGCACAATTAATCGAATTATTAACAAACCATGTATTCGATATAAGTTGCACAATCTAACTCAATTATCGCCAATAGACATTAAATTTCTTTGCACTTATACTGTGGGGGAAAGAAAACAGGGCTTGATATTAATTTGAAATTTCACCGTATGGAAGTTTCACCGTAAGCCTTCTTCATTATTACAAGTTCAGCACCAAGCTTAGGCAGGGATTCTATGGCACGCCGCGAACTAATTCAGTACATCGACGACCTTGATGGGACTCCGCTTGATTCCGCAGATCACCAAGTCGTTCGTTTCTCTTTCCGCGGTAAGAACTACATTCTCGACCTCTCTCAGGAAAATGCTGAGAAGTTCGAGCAGGTATTAGAACCGTATATTGCGAACGCTTCTATTGATCACAGCACGGTTGTAGCTCCGCGTAAGCGCTCTTCCGCTAATCCCAATGCCGCTGAGGCCCGTGATCGCAATCGCAAGATTCGCCAGTGGGCACGAGAGAATGGCATGGATGTTGCAGACCGCGGTGCGCTGCCAAAGCACATTATTGAAAAGTACGAGAGCGCTAACTAGTTCTCACCCAGGTTCGTTTGCCTTCCACTGGATGTCATCCAGCTTCACTATCTTAAAGACAGGGTCCCGCCACAGCGGGGCCCTGTTTTAAAGTTGGGGCAGGTGATTCGAGTCGCTAGGATAGCGGCTGGAATTGGCACACCGGCCTAATCCGGTTGTCTTACTTTTCTTATCCTTGACATGGAGGAGTCGGCCCGTGGTTATTTTGGAACCATTTGTTTGGCTGGTCTCGTTTGTCCTTAAGGCGTGGCACCTTTTACTGGCCTCAGTGTTTCACCTGCCATCTTCTCTGTCCTGGACGCTTTCTCTCTTCCTGCTGGTGTTTACGGTGCGTGGCGCTCTGGCGTTTCTCGCGTTCCAGCAATTTATCTCGGCGCGCAAGACGGCCAACCTACGGCCGCAGCTTTTTATACTCAAGGAGCGCTACCGCAGGAGCATCGAGCCGAACTCGCCACAATACGTAAACTTTGCCAGCAAGGAAATGCGCAAAGCCGAAGGTATTAAGACCTCCGTAATGCTGGCGCCCCTCTTCGTCCAGATTCCCGTGATTATGGGCCTTGTTCGCATGCTGAGGCACATGCTGCGGGCGTCTGAGGGGCCTGGACTGCCTGCGTCTCATAATGTCGGATTCATCTCTAAGGATGAGATTTCCGACTTTCTGAGCGCGACATTCTTGGGGCAGCCTCTACCCGCGTATCTGCGCATGGACCCGGAGCAACTACAAATCCTTGGGGGCAATCATGATTCGCTGTTAGCTTTCTGCATTATCGGCATCGTGGCAGCGGCCATTTTCACCGGTTTTAACTTGGTCATTTCCTACCGCCGGTTGCAGCGCACTCTCGACTATTCCAATAGCGTCAGTGTATTCCTCAGCAAATTCATGCGCGTAATGCTTATCTACGCACCGCTGATGATCCTCTTCGCGGGGTTCTTTGGCCCAACACCTGTGGCTCTAATTGTCTACTGGGTCACCAATAACTTCTGGACACTGACCCAAAATATTATTCTCACCCGCTATGTAGAAAAGACCTACCCACTCACGGACGATTTCCGAACTCTGCAAAACCACCAAAAGGGTGAATACGAATCGGAGCGGGAAGAAAAGAAGAAGTTAAAGCAGGCCAAGCGTCGCTTTTATATCAAATCCGCATTCGCTCCGTGGAAAATAAAGCAGTATAAGAGCGAATATGCCGCTATTGAGAAGGAATCGCGGGACCGTCGTAAAGCAAAGCAGGACGAAGAATATGCCCAGGCTTTGAAAATTGCGAAGGTTCGCTACATGGTGACCCAGATGAGGCCTGGCGCTCAGGACAATTTGCCGTCCCTGACGCAGGATATGAAGATTTCCTCGGGTATAGTTCCGCCGCTTCCCGGCCTGGCTAAAGTGCGGGCAGACATGAAACGACAAGCCGAGAAAGCACAAAAGGCGCAGAAGCGGCCGAAACCAATTCTGATTGCAAAGAACCTGGGAATGCTGCTCGGCCAGAATACGAAGAATATGGTTAAGAAAGCCACCGGCTCAAAGGAGTCGGACTGGAAACGCTTCCGGGATTAGCCCGTGAGCAAAAGGCGAGAACTAGGGCGCGTTAAAAAAAGGGAATTAGGTATTTACGTGACCAAGTCACGGGCCAGGTCGCGCGCCATCTGCAGCGGGTTCAGATCCTTGGACATCTTGGCACCCGCGAGGCCGCCGTCGAGGTAGAGCAACAGCATATTTGCGTGAGCAGACGGCATACTAGATTCATTTTCAGTCAGCAGCGTGTGTAGCTGTTGCCAAACCCAGGAGCGGTGATCGGCTGCGGCCTGGCGGATGTCCTGCTCCGACTCCGTTTCCGGCCGTGGATATTCACTAGCCGCATTCTGGAAGTGTGAACCACGGAAGTCGATTGCCGGCTGCTCCGCAATACACTGATCGAAGAAAGCGAGAATCTTCTCCGCCGGGGTATCCAACGAGGCCACTCGCTGCTCCCAAGCCTCCCGCCATTTGGCATCGAGGTCTTGCAGATACGCGATGACCAGCTTGTCCTTGGATCCAAACAACGAGTACAGGCTGGCTTTGGCGACATCAGCTTCCCGCAGGATGCGGTCAATGCCGACAACGCGGATGCCTTCCGTTGTAAACAGAGCTGTCGCTGATGTCAGGAGGCGCTCCCGCGGACTGGGGCGGTTACGACGGCGAGAGGAAGCGCGGCCGCCTTTTGCGCCCTTGCCCGTTGTCGCTTCTGCCACGGCAGTACCTCTCGTCCTTCCAAAGTCACACCCCGTTATAACAGCTGCTTACTCGCAAATATCGGCGTTCGCGTCATTGCTTTCGCAACACTGAGCAGGGCGTTTATAGTTTGTGATATTCCATTGTAGGCGCATCTGCGACTGTGATTTTGTAAAAGAACAAACTAGTCAGTCTTTCAGCCTCTAGTCCTACTTTAGCGTGCGATGATTACTGCCCCCAACAGATGTCGCGACAACCGCAGAACGCCAACTTCACGACAACCGCACAAGAAAAAGGGCATCTCAATGTTGATGAGATGCCCCGCGCTCTAGCTCACCATCCAGTAGATAGCAGCGTTACGACGCTTTGTGCTGAGCTGTGCTGTTTTTCTTGGTTGTTTTCTTGGTTTACTTACGCTTCTGAACCAGGCCGACAATCCACAGCAAAATCACGGCGCCGAGCAGACACGTAAGGAAGCTGAAGATCATTCCACCACCGGCGACATCAATGCCGAACAGGGTGAGCAGCCAACCGCCGAGGAAGCCACCGACAATACCGACGACGATATTCAGGACGACGCCCATCGAAGCATCGGTGCCCATAATCTTGGAACCAATCCAACCGGCAAGGCCACCGATGATAATCCAGCCGAAGAAGCCCAGAGAGGGGCTAAAGGAGGCAGCAAGAAGAATCTCGTTCATGATAGATATTCCTTTCCGAAATCGTTCTGACTCAACTATAAGGCTTTCCAAAATATCTTGCACCTACTGCAAGCACTATCAGGTCATTTCGGCCACTGGGAAACTAGCGAGATAACAGTCGGATAACCACAGGAAAACCCTTATAGAATCTGTACTTTCTGCATGAAAACGGGGTTTATGCAGACGAGAGGCCCCATTTATATAAACCGAAGCCGACCTCCGAGACATGTCGGAAACCGGCTAGGTTCTACTTATAAATATTCGGTAACGGTTTCTGTTCTCGGCGCTAAACGCACGTCCACGACCGGCACCGGCGTTTTTCCCAGTCCCCTCGAAGACCGCTTTAGGCGTCAGTCTCCGGGCGGACGACCATCATCGGGCAAGCAGCCGCCTGCAGGAGTGCACGCGAGGTGGAGCCGAGCAGCATGCCCTTGAAGCCTCCGCGGCCGTGGCTGCCGACGACCAGCAGCTGCGAGCCTTCCGAGGCATCAGCCAGAGCACGAACCGGGCGGTCGCGGGTAACGACCTTCTTGATGGCCACGTCCGGGTACTTCTTAGCGTACTTCTCCAGGCGGTGGCCGAGCAGAGCCTTCTGCTCCTCTTCCACAACCTGCCACTGGCTCTGAGCTGCAGAAAGACCGGCCAGGGAAGCCTGTACCTGCATGTCCATCCAGGTGTGAACTGCAATCAGCTCTGCACCACGGGCATCGGCCTCACGGAATGCGTACTCCGTTGCCTTTTCGGAGATATCGGAGCCATCGACGCCGACAACGACCGGGCCGTACTTGGTCTCATCGGTGACCAGGTTGTCCTCGCGGACAACAACAACCGGACACGATGCGTGGGAAACAACAGCGGCGGAAACCGAACCCATGACCATGCCAGAGAGCCCACCCAGACCGCGAGAGCCCATAACCACCATGGTTGCCTGCTCAGACAGGTCGAGCAGCATGTCAATCGGGCTGCCCTCTTCAATCTGGTGGCTGACATCTACCGACGGTGCGAAGTCGAGGGCAATCTTCTTGGCCTCGTTAATCTTCTCCAGGGTTTCGGCCTCAAGATCGTCGTAAAGCTCCTGCGGCGGAACCATGCCCTCTGCGTAGAGGAACTGTGGCATGGAGTAGCTGCTGACCAGACGGAGTGGCTCACCGCGCTTCACTGCGGTGTTAGCGGCCCACTTGACGGCGGTCTTGGATGCCTCCGAGCCATCGACCGCGCACACAATGATGTTCTGCCTTGGCATTGATTGCCTCCTTATTATGCGATCCATAAAAATTGGCTCTCCGCGGCCCGACCGCAACGCAGCTACACCTATCGCACCTGCTTGGACGCCATTTTAATGGACAAGCTTTGCTATTTAGTCAACTCTTCCGAGCCAACCTTTTTATTACTTTCACCTCCACCCTACCCCCATTATGTTGCGACCGACAGGGCAGAATGTTGTCCACCTACGCCATTAGGGGCGGTACCAACACAGCCCTGCGCCAGCAGCTCCGCTTGCCCGCCGGGTGAATCCGGGGCACCTGTTAAAGTCAGCCGTATGCGTCGCATGCCACTGCCCATTCGCGATGGGCTCAACCCCTCCCGCATCGCCGCTCCCGGGCGTCGTGGCGATGCCCCCACCCGTGCGTGGGATCTGCTCGCAGGCGCTATCGCAGGTCAAACCTACCGCCACCCAGACGATGATGAAGCGGCTGTGGCCAAGCGTTTTGCAGATGGGCTCGTCGTTCGCGCCAACTCAGTGCCCTACAGTCCAGATGACATGGTGAAGCCCGGCGCGGAAATGTGGTTTTACCGCACCCCGGCACCGGAGCGCACAATCGCGGGGCCGATGCCGATTGTCTTTCAAGATGACAACCTTGTGGTCGTCGACAAGCCGTCGTTTTTGGCAACGATGCCGCGCGGCCGACACATTACGGAAACTGCTGTGGTTCGCCTGCGGCGGGAGCTGGGTAATCCGGAGTTGGTTCCCGCGCATCGCCTCGACAGGCTGACGTCGGGGTTGCTCATCTTTACCGCCCGGCGCGAGGTTCGCGGCGCCTACCAGGGGCTTTTCGCATCGGGGGAAGTCACTAAGCGCTACCACGCACTGACGTCGCCTACACCCATCGCTGGCGCGGCCAGCGAAGCCCTGCCCGAGACCCCACTGGAATTGCGCACACGACAGCACAAAATTGCTGGCCAGATGCAGGCTTATACTCTCGAGGGCGAGCCAAACGCCCACACCATCATCGAGCGCATTTCGCTTGTCGACGTGCCTTCGGACGCCGACGGCCTCGCTGCCGACAGTGGTCGCGTTGCGCTGTGGCAATTGAAGCCCATCACCGGACGCACTCATCAGCTGCGGCTGCACTTGAGTGAACTGGGCTTTCCCATCCTGGGTGACCAGTACTACCCGGAGATTCTGCCGCTGGAGGCCGAGAATACCTCGGAGCCCCTGCACCTGGTCTGTGTTGAAATGAGTTTCGCTGACCCCGTGACTGGGGAACAACGAACGTTCCATTCCCGTCGCAGCGTTTTCAATCCGCTTTCGCTGCCGGATATTAATTCGCCGTTGATCGAATCTAATTAGAAGAGAACCCCCTCCCCCATGTCTGCCAAGCATGCACAACAATCCGCTAAATCATCCGCTGAGTCTTCTTTGAAGCATTCCGCCCCACCAGCGGCGGCCTACGCTGAGGGGCTCACCAAGAAGTACGGTGTCGGCAATGCCGCTGTTACTGCACTGGACCATGTCGATATCTCTTTTGCCGCTGGTGAGTTCACCGCGATTATGGGCCCGTCCGGGTCCGGTAAGTCGACACTGATGCACTGCATGGCCGGTTTGGACTCCGCGACGTCGGGAAGCGCGTACATCGGCACGACGGATCTGTCGAAGCTGTCGGACAAGGAGATTACGGCGCTGCGGCGTGACCGCCTGGGCTTTGTGTTCCAGTCCTTCAACTTGGTGCCGACGTTGACAGCGGCGGAGAACATCACCCTGCCTATCAATATCGCTGGTCGTAAGGTGGATAAGCAGTGGTTCGAGGAAATCACCACGCGCCTCGGGCTTAAAGAACGGCTTACGCACCGCCCCTCGGAACTGTCCGGTGGCCAGCAGCAGCGTGTCGCCTGTGCGCGTGCCATTGTCAGCCGGCCGGAGATCATCTTTGGAGATGAGCCGACGGGCAACTTGGACTCGAACTCATCCCGTGAGGTGTTGACGATTCTCCGCGATGCGGTTGATGACATCGGCCAGACCGTTGTCATTGTGACGCATGATGCCACCGCCGCGTCCTACGCAGACCGTGTTGTGTTCCTCGCGGATGGCCGCGTGGTTGACGAGCTTCGCAACCCCACGCCCGCCGATATTTTGGCGCGCATGGCAGATATTGAGAATCTTTAGGAAGGCAGGTCATCTCTCCCCATGGCATCATCGTCTTCCACGCTAAGCCGCGTCGCCTGGCGTAATATCACCTCGCACAAGTTGCGCCTCGTGCTCACAATTATTTCGGTCGTGCTGGGCACAGCCTTCATCACCGGCGCATTTGTGTTCACATCATCGCTGGACAAGGCCTTTAAGGGCGCAATGAGTACCGCTTATGACGGTGTCGACGTGGTGGTGACGGCCCCTGCTGACAATCCCGGTGCGCTCACCAAAGAAACTGAACAGAAGGTAGAGAACTTCCCTGGGGTGCACGCCCTCAACATCGGCAATCCCAACAACAGCATTACGGCCACGGGAGCCGATGGCAAGCCGATTCAGACCAATGGTTCGCCATCGATGGGCCTTCCCTACTATCCAGCGGCCGAAGCGGTGGGCAACAAAGTCACAATTACCGAGGGGCACGCACCGGAAGCACCAGGTGAGGTGGTCGTCAACTCCGCCACCGCCAAACTCGGCAACCTCCACGTCGGCACTGAAATCAAGGTGGCCACCCGCCTCGATCGGGCGACGGTGAAGGTCGTCGGCATCGCTGATACCTCCATCGACGAAACTGGCTACCTCGCGGTCTTCTTCACCCAGAATCAGTGGCGCGAGCTCTACGGCGAAGACGGACATGCGGACATGTTCACCCTCGCTGCCGATTCCACCACCGACGCCGCCGCACTCACCCGTGACGTCGCGGCTGCGTTCCCCGACCTCAAGGTAGAGGCCGGCTCTAAGCTCGCCGACGAGGCTTCCGAACGTGTCTCCTCCGCCTTAAGCTTTGTTAACTACTTCCTCATCGCTTTCGGGCTCATCGGTCTGCTGGTCGGCATCTTCATCATCTCCAATACCTTCACCATGCTGGTCACTCAGCGCATGAAGGAATTCGCTCTCCTCCGCGCCCTCGGTGCTTCACGACGACAGCTCACTGCGTCCGTCCTCTTGGAGGCATTCATTGTTGGCCTCATCGGTTCTGCACTAGGTGTAATCACGGGGTTTGGGCTGAGCCAGGGGCTATTCATGCTTCTCGATGCCATGAGTATCTCCATGCCCGGCGACGGCCTGACATTCGAACCGGTTGCGGTTATCGTGCCTCTCATTGTCGGCGTGGTAATTACCATGATTGCCGCCTGGACACCGGCGGCCCGCGCTGGCGCAGTCCCTCCCGTAGAAGCCATGCGCTCTGGGGACCAAACACCCAGCAATAGTCTCAGTGCTCGGACGTGGACCGGCGCAGTGCTGGCATCCGCCGCTATTGCAATCATTGCCTGGGCATTGCAGTGGAACGACGCGGAAACCAAGATTCGCGCCATCTTCGTTGGTGTCGGTGCGGTGATGGCCGTAGCCTCCGTCTGGCTTGTCGGCCCTGCGCTGTCCATGCCTCTGATCGGAGGACTGGGGCGCGTCGTAGGTGCGCCTTTTGGAACCGTCGGCAAGCTTGCGGCAACGAACTCTCACCGCAATCCGCGCAGAACGGGAACCACATCGTTTGCACTGACGCTCGGACTTGCGCTGGTGACTGTGATTGGCATGTTCGGCGTGTCCATGAAGGAAGCGGTCAATGAGTGGTCAGAGACCAATCTGACGGCTGACTTCGTGCTCTCACCGCCTCTGACTGCGCATTCGGCCCTGCCTCTTGGTGTCGAGGACGCGGTGAAGGATATCGATGGTGTCGAAGACACCGCAACGTTGTCGATTGGTGCACTGCTGGTGATCCCACCTGAAGAAGCCGCCACGATGATGGACTCCATGCCCGAACAACTCGAAGGCGGACCAGAAGGAGGCAACGCATCCGTTTTCAATAGTGACGTTGCCAAGTGGTACGGTACCCGCGCCATCCAGGGCTCCCTCGATCTGGCGAAGCCGGAGGCGGGCATTGTCATCAACGAATCAACAGCGCAGAAGAACCGATGGCAAATTGGCACTGAACTCGCAGTAATTGCCAAGAGTGGTGTCGCGCAGCTCCCCATCACCGGTATCTTTGCCGACACTGGCGATCCCGGTCAGTCCATCATCATTTCCGATGCTGCCATCCATGAGCACATCAACAGCAGGCTTGTCTTACCGTTCCAGACCTACGTCGATGTCTCCGATTCCATCGCGGCAGACAGCGGCGCCGTGGATAAAATGAAGCAAAAGCTTAGCGACGCCGTTGCGGACTACCTCGTAGTACAAGTGATGACTGCCAAGGAGTTTGCGGGCCTGGCTAATGCCTCTATCGATGTCATGCTGGGAATCGTGTACGCACTGCTGGCACTGGCGGTCATCATTTCGATTCTGGGAATTATCAATACTGTCGCGCTCTCAGTTGTCGAGCGCCGCCAGGAGATTGGCATGCTTCGAGCCGTCGGCCTGCAGCGCTCGGGGATTCGCCGGATGATTCGCCTGGAATCTGTGGAAATCTCCATTTTCGGCGCAGTCGTGGGTATTGTCCTCGGCTTGTTCCTTGGCTGGTCACTGCTGACCGTGCTGAAGGATGAGGGCCTGAATACTATTGCGGTACCGTGGCTGCAGGTTGTTCTCATGCTGCTTGGGTCTGCGATTGTAGGCGTTATTGCTGCTCTCGGACCTGGTCAGAAGGCCGCGAAGACACCACCTCTGGCCGCTATCGCAGACGAATAGCCGCCGCTATATGAAAGCGCCCCGTGCAGATATAGTTTCTGCACGGGGTTTTATTTCGCCTTATTACCTAGGCCGAATCAGCTATCCGACTCACGCATTTCCGCTGGAAATTTATACGGCTGCGTTGGCCTTGCGATCCACGCGTTCACGATTCTTCAGCGCCTTATTGAGAAGCATAAAGAACCACACAAAGCCAACCGTCAGGATAATGTGGCCGAGTCCTGCAATTCCCGAGTACATCGGACCCCAGGCCTCCGGGCCTGAAACAACGTGGACGATACCGTTTGCCACCATCATGCCGATCGTCCAAACAATGCCGACATTCTGAACAATGAACCAGCGATCAAAGCCCTTGACAGCTGAAATATTGAATTGACCATCCAATGCCAGCGCAACCAAGAAAAAGATCGTGCCAAGGACAAGGAAATGCGTGTGCAGCGTATTGAGCTGCGTTTTATCGCCAAAATCCATTGCACGGGTAAATTCACGATAGAAAACGCCAGAAAATAGACCAAGACCGAGATAGACCGAAGCGGCTGTGAATAACTTACGCATACTTCGTAGCCTACTCAGATAATACTGGCTGCTAAATGGACTAAACCCAGGGGGTTAAACGAAAGTTTGATACCGCGAAACTAGAGGGCCTCAAACTAACCGCGCCAGTCGAGCCACAACACGTTTCGGCACAGCCTTAAATAGAGCCATCACCAGACCATATAGACCGGGTGCGACCTCCGCTCGGCCGCTCTCCGCTGCACGTAACGTGCGCTCCACCAGATAACTGAGATTCTGCTCAGGCATAAGACGCAACTTCACCGACTTCGCCTGCTTCACGACGTCCCGGAGCGCCTTGGTCTTAACCTTTCCCGGGTAGCAAATAGTTACAGTTACACCATTAGGCCTTAATTCATCCCTAAGGCTGATACCCCAATGCCGAATAAACGCTTTCGATGCTGTGTACACCGCGATCCCTGGAGTTGGTGCTACAGCCGAGATCGACGAAACCAGAATAATGTGGCCATCCTCTTCGAATAAATCGTTTAGAGAGTAAACCGCTGCGACCGTTCCGCGAATATTCGTCTGTATCATTTGATCAGCCCGCGAAAAGTCCTGGGTATTAACATCGCCATAATTCGCGTACGCGGCATTGAGGATTAAATAAACTATCGTCGCGTGATGGCGCTCAACACGATTCCGGAGCTTATCGCCAAAATCATCATCGGACTGGTCTAGACGAAGATATCGAAGACGCGAACCTTGGGTCCTAGAGTGTTCAGCGGCCTCGCTGGAAGAATCATCGTTGTAGCTACGAGAGATACACCAGATTTCATCTAGGTCTGGACGTAGCTGCCCGAGCCTATCGGCGAAGACGGCACCTATGCCCCGAGATGCTCCAGTCACGATTCCCACTCGCATGATTTCCAAGATACAGCTGACTGGTTCAGGCAATTAAAACGGCGCCGACCAAGAGTGCTGTATGGGAATAAACATGCCGACAAAAAGATACAGCGTTAAAACACTTACGCTAGTTTATGTTGTTTGCTTGTGGGTAAAACAAAAGCGGGCCGCGGC
>NZ_KV787408.1:0-60127 GCF_001807105.1 Corynebacterium sp. HMSC14H10
ATCAGACACACTTTTTGTCACTTAACCCGTCGTTGTGGTATTCACTCATCGATGCGCTGTAGCGTGGCCACAAGTGAATACCTCATCGACAGGTGGAGGGGCTGATCGAAAGCGTGCGCATAAGTGCCGGGGCACCATCGATAAGACACGGTAATTCGTCGATAAGACACGGTAAACCATCGATGAGTCAAGAAAAGTCATCGATAAGTGCCCCCCGCCCCGCAAACTCCTAGAACCCCGCGTAGGTGCAAGAACCCAGATGCAGTGAGAGATCTCCGATCCGTCCAATACGAGAACTTTCCGCGTTAGCTGGTAGAATGCGTGACGCAAACGAAGTTCATTCGATCTTTTACAGGCGACATCGATGATCGCCGCTATTTCTAGGAGTAAGAAACCTATGGCCAACAGCAAGGCTGTTGAATTTTTCTTTGATGAGGATTTCGGTATTACCGAGGCCGTTGCCACCATCGACAATGGTGATTTCGGCACCCGCACCATTCGCTTTGAAACGGGCCAGCTGGCTCGTCAGGCCGATGGTTCGGTGACCACCTACTTGGACGAGGAGACCATGCTCCTGTCCACCGTCACCGCTTCCAACCAGCCCCGCGAGGGCTTTGATTTCTTCCCGCTGACCGTCGACGTTGAAGAGCGTATGTACGCTGCGGGCAAGATTCCGGGTTCGTTCTTCCGCCGTGAGGGCCGCCCGTCTACCGATGCCATCCTGGCATGTCGTCTGATTGACCGTCCGCTGCGTCCGACCTTCGTCAAGGGCCTGCGCAACGAGGTACAGGTTGTTGTCACCGTCATGTCCTGGGATCCGAAGGACCGTTACGACGTTGTCGCAATCAACGGCGCGTCAGCTGCAACTCAGCTTTCCGGGCTGCCGGTCTCCGGCGCTGTCGGTGGCGTCCGCATCGCGCTTGTTGCTGATGACAAGCACCCAGAGGGTGCATGGGTCGCTTTCCCGACCGAGGAGCAGCACGAGCAGGCTCTGTTCGAGATGGTCGTCGCTGGCCGTATCGTCACCCGCAAGCGTCGCGGCAAGAACGTCGAAGATGTCGCCATCATGATGGTGGAGGCCGGAGCAGGGGAGACCGTCGTCAAGCGTATTGCTGACGGTGCACCGGCGCCGACCGAGGACATCGTCGCCGCTGGCCTCGAGGCAGCAAAGCCGCACATCAAGGTTCTGTGTGAGGCACAGAAGGGTCTGGCTGAGCGCGCAGCGAAGGAAACGCAGGAGTTCCCGCTGTTCCCGGCATACAGCGATGAGATTTTTAACGCAGTCGAGAAGAAGTCCGCTAAGAAGCTGGCCAAGCTGCTCACCATTCCGGGTAAGCAGGAACGAGATGACGCCACCAATGAGTACATGGAGGACGTCGAGGGGCAGCTGCTGGAGCGCTTCGTATCCGATGATGTCGACGAGCAAGCTGCATCTAAGCAGATTCGCGCTGCATACAACGCAGTGATGAAGCAGATTGTCCGTGAGAAGATTCTGGCTGAGGGCTTCCGCATCGATGGTCGCGGTGTCACCGACATTCGTGACCTGGGCGTTGAGGTCGGTCTGATTCCGCGTGCCCACGGCTCTTCGCTGTTTGAGCGCGGCGAGACCCAGATTCTGGGTGTCACCACTTTGGATATGCTGAAGATGGAGCAGCAGATTGACTCGCTGACTCCTGTTACCTCCAAGCGCTACATCCACCACTACAACTTCCCGCCGTACTCCACCGGCGAGACCGGTCGTGTTGGCTCTCCGAAGCGCCGCGAGATTGGTCACGGGGCACTGGCTGAGCGCGCTCTGCTGCCGGTCGTGCCGTCCCGCGAGGAATTCCCGTACACCATTCGCCAGGTCTCCGAGGCTCTTGGATCCAATGGTTCGACCTCCATGGGCTCGGTCTGTGCTTCGACTCTGTCGCTGTACAACGCCGGTGTGCCGCTGAAGGCTCCGGTTGCCGGTATCGCCATGGGCCTGGTTTCCGGCGAGGTTGACGGTGAGAACCGCTTCGTCGCACTGACCGATATTCTCGGTGCCGAAGACGCATTCGGTGACATGGACTTCAAGGTCGCTGGTACTGCGGACTTCATTACCGCACTGCAGCTGGACACCAAGCTCGACGGTATTCCGTCGAAGGTTCTGGCCGATGCTCTGTCCCAGGCTCGTGATGCACGTCTGGCCATCCTGTCCACCATGGCTGAGGTCATCGAGTCTCCGGACGAGATGAGTGGTCTCGCTCCGAAGATCACCACCGTTAAGGTTCCGGCTTCGAAGATCGGTGAGCTCATCGGTCCGAAGGGCAAGACCATCAACGGCATCACCGAGGAAACCGGTGCTGATATCTCTATCGAGGACGACGGCACCGTATTTGTCTCGGCAACTTCCGGTAAGGCCGCGGACGCTGCAATCGAGCAGATTAATGCCATTGCTAACCCGCAGCTGCCGAAGGTCGGCGAACGCTACCTGGGCACTGTCGTGAAGACTGTCGCTTTCGGTGCTTTTGTCTCCCTGACTCCGGGCCGTGACGGTCTGATCCACATCTCCAAGCTCGGTGGCGACAAGCGCATCGAGAAGGTCGAGGATGTCATCAATGTCGGCGACAAGATTCAGGTCGAAATCGCTGATATCGACAACCGCGGCAAGATCTCGCTGGTTCCGGTCGAAGACGATTAATGCTTGGCGACGGAGGATGTGCTTTAGGTAGCCTCCAACAACGCGTGTAGCGATGGCGCGGTTAGGTCACAAATTGACCTAACCGCGCTTTTGTTTTGGGTTAATCTCGGGTTTCGAAGGGATTAATTTTCGAACCCACGTGGAAGGTAATTTGCGCATGCAACTTGTCGCGCACGATCATGAATTCATCGACATTGCGGCCGGTGGCTATGTCGCAAGTATTTCCCAGTTCGGTGGTGGACCGAGATCACTGGAGTACTGTGGCCTGCCACTGCTGACTGACTATCCCAAAGGGTTCAATCCACCGTTGTCCGCAGGTACGCTCCTGGCTCCGTGGCCGAACAGGGTCGCTGACGGAGTATTCATCTTTGATGGGGAAGTCCATCGACTAGATATTTCGGAGCCGTCCCGGGCGAATGCTATTCACGGATTTGTTGCAGATCGCGTTTGGTCTGTGGTCGATTCTGATGACAGCAGCGTCACCTTGGGCGTGGAAGTTGAGCCGCAACCGGGCTGGCCTTGGGAACTCGGTATGACCGTGCGCTGGCAAGTCACGTCTGCAGATGGCCTATCGGCGGAGTTCACAGTGCATAATCGCAGCGATAGGGAGTGCCCGTTTGGTCTGGGCTGGCATCCCTATTTAAGCGCGTTGGGCGCTGACTTCGGCAGTTGCACACTACGGTTGCCCGTTGATAACAACCTGCCACTGGAGCCAATTCGAAACTTGCCCGCCGGCCCAGCGGTGCCAGCGGAGACAGTGGTTCCCAGCCTTCGAGAGGGGGTATCCCTGGATGGACTGTGGCTGGATCACTGCTTCTTTGCTGCCGCGGAGGCAGCGGGGAGTCACTCACCGTGCCGTCGTGAAGCACATTTGGTTGGACCAAATGGCAAGGGTGCTGTGCTCTGGGCCGATGATGAATTCCGCTTCTTCCAGGTCTATGTTGCCGACGCTGGACGACGAGAAGGATTTCCTGGGCACGGGAATGCGATTGCGGTGGAGCCAATGACATGTCCGCCGGATGCGCTACGCTCCGGTACCGGTTTGCTGCGAGTTCAGGCTGGAGAGACAACAACTCTTGCCATGGGACTGCGCGCGGAAACGGGCGGAAAATAGTTTTCCCAGCGCAGAAGAGTGCAGCCCCCTCAATCGGGTTAAAACCTTCTTAATTAATTCACCTGGAATTAAGAATGGAAAATACACTTGGGGACGAATGTAAAAGAATAGGTCTTCCTTTTGTTCCGGATAGTGGCTATCTGGCCCCACACTTCGGGGTAGGTCGAGCCACTTTCACGGCCTTGATGGGCGTGCACCAGCCAGGTGCCGAGAAAAAGAAATCCAAATTCGTGCATTTCCTGAATACGTTTTGACTCCCTAATTGTGAGGAGGCCGTCGTGATAGTGGCGCAATCAGCCCTACGGCTCGAGGCATCATGGGTGGATTACTCCATTGTTGCCCTATACTTCCTATTCGTCCTAGGCATTGGCTGGGCTGCACGAGCCAAAGTGTCCAGCTCCATTGACTTCTTCCTCTCTGGGCGCTCACTGCCGGCTTGGGTGACAGGGTTGGCGTTCGTCTCAGCCAACCTAGGCGCAGTGGAAATCGTCGGTATGTCCGCAAATGGTGTGGAATACGGTTTCCAGACCATGCACTACTTCTGGATTGGTGCGGTTCCCGCCATGGTGTTCCTGGGCATTGTCATGATGCCCTTTTACTATGGCTCCAAGGTTCGCTCAGTACCAGAATTCATGCTGCGTCGTTTTGGTCCCGGAGCGCACCTTGTCAACGCGATTTCATTCGCCGTCGCGCAGCTGCTCATCGCGGGTATCAACCTTTTGCTGCTGGCCAAAGTGGTCAATGCGCTACTCGGCTGGCCACTGTGGCTGACATTGGTCGTCGCTGCAGTCATTGTGCTGTCCTACATCACGTTGGGCGGACTGTCCGCAGCGATTTACAACGAGGTACTTCAGTTCTTCGTGATTGTCGCAGCTCTAATGCCACTGACTCTAATCGGTCTGCACAGCGTCGGCGGCTGGTCGGGGCTTAAGGAAAAAGTTGCCACTGAATCGCACTTCCACACCTGGCCGGGCACGGATATTTCTGGTTTTGACAACCCGGTAGTTTCAGTCATCGGATTGGTATTCGGTTTGGGATTCGTGCTGTCCTTTGGCTATTGGACAACGAACTTCGTGGAGGTTCAGCGATCCATGGCAGCCGATTCGCTGTCGGCCGCACGCAAGACTCCAATTATCGGCGCGTTTCCAAAGATGTTCATTCCGTTCATCGTGGTGCTGCCGGGCATGATCGCCGGCGCGACTGTCGCACCCATCATGGATCAGACTGCCAAGCCTAACGACGCAATTCTGTACCTAATGAGAGATTTGCTTCCCAACGGCCTGCTGGGCATCGCTATTGCAGGGCTACTAGCAGCCTTTATGGCAGGTATGGCGGCGAATATCTCCGCGTTCAACACAGTCTTTAGCTACGACATTTGGCAGACCTACGTCGTCAAAAATCGAGCAGATGATTACTACCTCAAGGTTGGTCGTATCGCTACCATTGGCGCGACCGGCATCGCAGTGTTCACCGCATTGATTGCCGATAATTTCGGCAACGTCATGGACTACCTGCAGACGCTATTCGGCTTCTTCAACGCACCGTTGTTCGCTACCTTCCTTATCGGTATGTTCTGGAAGCGCATGACGCCGACAGCAGGTTGGACGTCTCTGCTCGCAGGAACGGGTGCTGCGATTTTGTACTGGTACATCTCCGAGTTCACGTCGGCAAGCGCAACCATCTTTGAGCTGCCGGGGCAAGGCACTGCGTTCGCTGCCGCCTCCGTGGCATTCGTCGTCGATATTGTGGTGGCTGTGGTCGTTTCGCTCATGACAACGCCGAAACCCGATGAGGAGCTGGTGGGCTTCGTCAAGTCCGTCACGCCGAAGGCTCACTTCACAGACGCTGCTGAGGCAGAGCTGCCATTGTTACAGCGAACTGTTCCGCTGGGTATTTTGTGCCTGGTGATGGCCGTAGTTCTTAACATCGTTTTCGCATAGGAGCTAGTGAGAAATCATGTCACGGACACACAACAATTCAACTGTAGAAGCGACTATCAGCACCGGTAATAAGAAAGCAGGTGCCTTTGACATTCGCAATGTCATTGGGGCGCTGCTTGGTCTTTACGGCATCATTTTGCTGCTGTCGTGGCTGTTCCTCGATCCTGGAGTTAACCCGGAGACCAGTGTTGCCAAAGAGCCGATGTATAACCTGTACAGCGGCATAGCCCTGCTTCTCTTTGCAATCGTTTTCTATGCCTGGGCAAAACTGCGCCCAACGGTTGTCGAAGAATCATAAGGAGTAAAAATGACAACCGATGACCAGCCTTCTCACGCTTTTTCGGTAACGCGCACTACGCTTGCCGACGGTCGCGAGCTAATCTACTTCGACGATGAACCGGACTATGTCTCGGGCAAAAAGACTCGAAAGTTAACCGACGAACGTGATTTGCCACAGGCGATTACGGAGTCGGAGCTGCGCCAAGATCCGCTGACAGGTGATTGGTACTGCTACGCGGCGCACCGCATGAACCGCACCTTTATGCCTCCTGCTGGTGAGAACCCACTAGCTCCGACGCTGCCGGAACAACTTCCCACAGAGGTGCCTGCCAGTGACTACGACGTGGTGGTTTTTGAAAACCGCTTCCCTTCGCTTTCCATGCACATGGAAGTTCCGGATGACTTTGCCCAAACTGTCGACGGCGCCGAGATTTTCCCGCGGAAGCCGGCCTTGGCTCGGTGCGAGGTTGTCTGCTTTACCCCGAATGTTTCGGACTCCTTCCGGGATCTGACCTTTACTCGTGCTCGCACCGTTATTGAAGCGTGGGCGCACCGCACTGCGGAACTCAGCAAGCTCGAAGGTGTGAGGTTGGTGTTCCCCTTTGAAAACAGGGGCAAGGAAATTGGGGTAACGCTGCAGCATCCTCATGGGCAGATTTACTCGTACCCGTATCTGCCCCCACGTGCGGCAGCCATTGTTTCACGCGCGAAAGCCCACTTCGAAACCACCGGTCGTGACCTCTTTGAGGATGTCCTGGAGGCCGAAAAGGCTTCAGGTCGACGGATCATCGCAGAAGGGGAGTACTTCACCGCATTCGTCCCAGCTGCAGCTAAGTGGCCAGTCGAAGTCATGATTATGGCTAACCGCGCTGTCGGTAGTTTTCAGGAGCTGACCGATGCGGAGAAGGACGAACTGACAGCAATGTACCTTGACCTGCTGCGACGTATTGACCGATTCTTCCCCGGCATCGACAAAACGCCGTACATCGCAGCATGGAACCAAGCTCCGGTAGGCGAGGATCACCAGTTTGGCCGCCTCCACCTGCAGCTCTATTCCATGATGCGCTCTGCAGGACGCATGAAGTTCCTCGCGGGTTCAGAGTCCGGGCAAGGAGCCTGGATTTCGGACACGACCCCGGAGGCAATCGCTGACCGCTTCCGGGAAGTTGGCCAGACTCGCTGGCTTCCCACTCGCTCCCATAAACAGGCGGTATCTGACGTAACTGAGCAATTCCGCCGCAGTTTCGGTTCGGAACCACAGGGCGTCTTCCGCGCCCCAGGCAGAGTCAACCTGATTGGCGAGCATGTCGATTATGCCGGTGGTATCTGTCTGCCATTCGCGTTGGCACAGAGTACTTTCGCAGCGGTGGGTGCCCAGGCTGCTGGTGACTCGTGGACAGTGCGAGTTGTTTCGGACTTGATGGACAAGGACGACGCCGCAGACGGTGACAAGCCGGTTGCTATCGCAATGTCCGATGTCGGTCCGAACTCTCCTGCAAATTGGACGGGATACGCAGTTGGCACTATCTGGGCTATGCGTGAGGCAGGGCTGTTGCCCGCGGATTGTCCAAGCCTTGACATTGCGATTTCCTCCGATGTTCCGATCGGTTCCGGGCTCTCCAGCTCCGCCGCTCTGGAGTGTTCTGTCGGCGTTGCAGCCTTTGAGCTCGTCCACGGGCGCGCACCAAACGATGAAGAGCAGCAGGGAATTGTTGAGGCGGCTATCCGCGCAGAAAATGAGGTCATTGGTGCCTCTACCGGCGGTCTGGATCAGCGTATTTCCATCAAGGGCAAGGAAAACCACGCACTGGTCATTGATTTTGCGAAGAGTTCTGACCAGCTTGTAAAGGCTGCTTTCGCAGACGAGGACCTAGAGGTTTTGGTAATCAACACCAACGTTCGGCATAGTCTCTCGGATGGTCAGTATGCGACGCGTCGCGGAATCATCGATGCCGTGACAAATGGTCTTGGGGTATCTGATTTCCGCGGTCTGGATGATGCAGTTGGTGCTGCTATCAATTGGGCGAAGGAGAACGTCCCAGCTGAGGCAGATAGGGATCAATGGGTTGATACCGTGGCGCGCCGAGTACGTCACGTTGTTACCGAAATTGACCGGACGGCACAGGCGATTGAAAAGCTTTCCGAGGGGGACTTCGAGGCCTTTGGCACGTTGATGGTGGCAAGCCATCTTTCGCTGAGGAATGACTACGAAGTTTCCTGTCCAGAGCTGGATCTTGCTGTGGACGTAGCGCTTGAGCAGGGGGCGCTTGGTGCCCGAATGACTGGCGGTGGCTTTGGCGGCAGTGCCATTGCGCTGCTGCCACACGACCGTGTCAGTGCTGCAGCGAATGCAGTTGCGTCGGCCTTCCGTGACAGAGGAATGCCGGAACCGGAGTTTTTCGTTGGAAATCCCGGGCCGGGAGCAAGCCGCCTAGTTTAGGCGGTATTCCCCCCGGTCTTGGGGGGGGCTACTGTAATGCAATCTTCTTCCGCTGCGGCTTGAGCAGCGTGGTGAGGAAGATTAGCACCACGGCAAATCCCGCGGCGGTAAACATCGCAATGCTATAGCCACGAATCAAGTCGTCGGCGGCAGGAGCTGCTGCACCAGTGCCGGACAGGCCAGTGGCAATAACAGCTGACAGCGCCACAAACAGTGCGGTACCGACAGCGCCGGCAACCTGCTGTAGCGTGTTCATGATTGCTGAGCCATCCGGGTAGAGGCGCTTCGGAAGATCACCAAGACCGAATGTGAACAGCGGAGTAAACAGCAGCCCCAGGCCAATCTCAAGGACGATGTGGCAGGCGACAATCCACCATAGCGGAGTCGATGCTGAGATGAAGCCGAGCCCGAAAAGACCGAGGGCAAGGACAATGGAGCCGGGAATTGCCAGTGGGCGCGGACCATAGCTGTCAAAGAGCCGGCCGACAGCCGGTCCCATCAGACCCATAACCAGTGGACCAGGCATCACAATCAAACCAATAGTCTTGACATCGACACCTCGCAGATTGAGGTAGAGCGGCAAAATGATGATCACACCGAACATCAGCATGAAACCAATGGTCAGAATGATTGTGGACAGCCTAAAGCTCTTTGTGCGGAAGGTTCGAAGATCCAGCAGAGCTCGGTTGTGCGGTGCCAAACGGCGCTGGCGCATGATGAAGAACACCAACAGCACGATGCCGACTGCGCACAGGATTCCGTCGATAAGCGAAAACTCTGCGCCTACGCGGCTCAGCGCGTACACCAGCGGGCCGAATGCGCCGGCACTGAGGAACACCGAGAGGATATCGATGGGCTTCGCGGAGTTTTCCTCAATATTGGGAACGAGGATGACGCCCACTACCAGCACAATTAGGCCGAGCGGCAACATCGTGTCGAAAAGCGCATGCCAATTGTTATTGGCAATCTCCAGAATGAGACCGGAGATGGTCGGTCCGATAGCAGGCGCGACAGCGATGACCACGCTCATTCGTCCCATCATGCGCCCGCGCTCATGCTCCGGTACTACGTTGAGCACCGTGGTCATCAGCAGCGGCAGCAGCACTGCGGTACCGGACGCTTGGACAATGCGTGCGAGCAGAACGATCGCGAAGTTTGGCGCGAAAGCACCGATGAGAGTGCCCACGACGAATAGTCCTTGACTGACCGCGAAAAGAATGCGGAACGGCACTGCCGAAATGAGAAATCCAGTGACCGGAATGACAACTGCCATGGTCAGTAGGAACGATGTTGTCAGCCAGCCTGCGGTAGCTGCGCTGATTCCGAGGTCCGCCTTGACGACGGGAATTGCGACGCTCATGACCGTCTCGTTCAAGATAGCCATGAATGCCGCAGCTAGTAGCACGTAAATGGCCATATAAGCACTTTTGGGCGCATCGGCCTGTGGTGCCTCCGAACTTGGGCTGAGTTCGGAATCTTCAGATTCAGAAACCAATTGAAGTCTCTTTCTATATATCGGTACAGAAATAGGTAATTGTCGAAGATATGGAATCTTAGCGCAACAAAAACCCCGTCGTAAGTCGACAAAAAGGCAAAGCGGACGGGGGCATTGGCACACAAGTTGGCCAACACATTCTAAGGTAAGGGAGAAAGATAAACCCGTTGGGAAAGGACAATAGCTGTGAGCAATATCAAGGTCGGCGTACTTGGCGCCAAGGGCAAGGTAGGGTCCACCATCTGCGAGGCAGTCGAAGCCGCCGACGATTTGGAGCTGGCAGCGGGTCTCGACTCTGGCGATGACCTGAATGAACTTGTCACCGCTGGTGTGCAGACCATTGTTGACTTTACTCAGCCCGACGCTGTGATGGGCAATCTTGAGTTCTGCATTAAGAATGGCATCAACGCCGTCGTGGGTACTACGGGTTTTACCAAGGAGCGCCTCGATCAGGTGCAGCGCTGGCTTGACGACGCCGCCGGTGAGGCCAATGTTCTTATTGCACCGAACTTCGCAATCTCCGCGGTACTGACGATGAAGATGGCGGAGCTAGCCGCTCCGTACTTCGATTCCGCTGAAGTTATCGAAATGCACCACCCTTTTAAGAAGGATGCCCCCTCGGGCACCGCTATCCACACTGCTGAGGCTATTGCTCGTGCTCGCAAGGAAGCCGGCATGGGGGAGCAGCCGGACGCCACTGAGCAAACTCTCGATGGTGCTCGCGGTGCTGAGGTCGAGGGCATTCCGGTGCACGCAGTCCGTATGACCGGTTCGGTGGCTCACGAGACCGTTATCTTTGGTGCAGAAGGGCAGTCGCTCACCATCAAGCAGGACTCCTACTCGCGCACCAGCTTCGTACCAGGCGTTCTGCTGGGTGTGCGCAAGATTGAGGATTTTCCGGGCCTGACTGTGGGACTGGAGCCGTTCCTGGGACTTTAATGGCCGGGAGTTAACTGAAAATGTCTGAAAATGTCACTCTCAAGGCGCAGCTAACCGCCGCGACGAACTTCTTCCCGCCGGAGGACATCGACTTTGATACCGATGCCGATGGTGGGGAAGCATTGATTGAGTTCTCCGGCAGGGCTTGTTATGAAACGTGGGACAAGCCCAATCCACGAACGGCGACGAATAGGGGATATCTGCGACATGTGCTTGAGGTAGGCCACACCTCACTTTTTGAACACGCAAGTGCAAGCATCTATGTTCGTGGGCTGTCGCGCTCGTGTGCACATGAACTCACACGGCACCGCCACTTTTCCTTTTCGCAGTTGTCGCAGCGGTTTGTGCCGGCCAGTTCCAACAATGTTGTGGTTCCTCCCGCAATTGCGGAGGACCCGGATCTGTTGCGAGTTTTCGAAAGCGCGGTTGATCAGTCCCGTTTCGCCTATGGTGAGTTATTAGACGCACTGGAAGAGAAGTGGGCCGACGAGCCCAACGCTATCTTGCGGCGAAAGCAGGCACGCCAGGCAGCCCGGGCGGTTTTGCCCAATGCCACCGAAACTCGAATCGTGGTTACTGGTAATTTCCGGTCTTGGCGCCACTTCATTTCGATGCGTGCGACTGAGCATGCCGATGCTGAAATTCGGGAGTTGGCAGTGGCTTGCCTGCGGGAGCTGCAGCGCTGTGCTCCTGTTGCTTTTGGGGATTTTGAGATTAACACTCTGAAGGATGGGTCGGTCGTCGCGTCGAGTCCTTACGCCTTCGAGGGGTAATCGCACGTACAGTGTGAAGATATAGTCGATTGAGATTTTTAAGAAAAGGTAGTCAACAATGAGCACAGGAATTGCGTCAACTCGCGGTGCTGACATTTTCGGCACCGTCGCCGTAGCTATGGTGACCCCTTTTGATAAGGACGGAAACCTCGATGTCAAGGCGGGTGTGCAGCTCGCTGGTCATCTTGTAGACGGTGGCTGCGATGCACTCATTCTGGCCGGTACTACCGGCGAGTCGCCTACTACGACGGTTGAGGAAAAGCTTGAGCTTCTCCGAGCTGTCCGTGCAGAGATGGGTGACGAGGTTAAGCTCGTGGCCGGTGCCGGCACCAATGACACGGCCGGGTCCATCGAGCTGGCAAAGGCTTCTGTGGAGGCGGGCGCGGATGCGCTGCTCGTCGTCACGCCGTATTACTCCAAGCCGTCCCAGGAGGGGCTGTACCGTCACTTTACGGCAGTGGCTGACGCAACCGAGGCGCCGGTGTGTCTGTATGACATTCCACCGCGTTCGGTTATTCCGATTGAAGTTGATACCATTTACCGGTTGGCGGAGCACCCGAGAATCCAGGCTGTTAAGGACGCCAAGGGGGATTTGGGAGCTGCCGCCGGCATTATCGCTAATACTGATTTGGCGTGGTACTCCGGTGACGATGTGCTGAACCTTCCGTGGCTGTCTATTGGCGCCACCGGGTTTATTTCCGTTATTGGACATGCAGCCCCGCAGCTGCTGGCTGAGGTGCGCTCTTGCTTTGACAAGGGAGACCTTGCTGGTGCGCAGGCTGCCCACGCGAAGATGACTCCGCTGTTTGCCGCTCAGGCTGCACTTGGCGGTGTAAGTTTTGCTAAATCCGCTCTGCGTCTGCAGGGCATTGAGATAGGAGATCCACGCTTGCCGCAAATTGCAGCAAATGACCAGCAGCTTGAGGTGCTTGAAGAAGCTATGCGGAAGGCAGGTGTTCTGTAGTGGCTGAAGGACGCAATCGCGCCCGCAAGGTAACTCGTAAGGCTGGTCCGCCTTCCGAGTCCGACGTGGCTGCAGCAGAGCAGTCCAATAACTCTGCATCCAAGGGTTCCGACAAGGGTGGAGCTAAATCCAACGGCTCGAAGTCCTCGCAGCGTTCCGGTGAGCGTAAGAACTCCGGTAACGCTAAGAAGTCCCAAGGTTCCTCGAATTCTTCCAACCGCGGTTCCCGCGGTGGTCGCGGTGGCCGTGGAGGTAATCGCGGAAATAGTTCGAGGGGTGGCCGTGGCGGACGCGGTGGCAACCGTCGTAACGTAGTCCAGTCGATGCAGGGTGCGGACTTGACCCAGCGTCTTCCTGCACCGCCGAAGGCCCCCAAGGACGGCCTGCGCGTGGTTGCACTGGGCGGTATTTCCGAAATCGGTCGCAATATGACCGTGTTGGAGTACAAGAACCGCCTGATCATCGTCGACTGCGGCGTGCTGTTCCCGAGCTCGGATGAGCCGGGTGTTGACCTGATCCTGCCTGACTTCTCCTACATGGAAGACAAGTGGGATCGCGTGGAAGCTCTCGTGGTCACCCACGGTCACGAGGACCACATCGGTGCTATCCCTTGGTTGCTCAAGCAGCGCGCGGACATCCCGATTATTGCTTCTCGCTTTACCCTGGCACTGATTCAGGCCAAGACACAGGAACACCGTCAGCGCCCGAAGGTCATCGAGGTCAACGACACCAGCCACATTCAGCGTGGCCCGTTCGATCTGCGTTTCTTCAATGTCAACCACTCGATTCCGGAGTGCCTTGGCATCGTCATTAAGACCGGAGCCGGCATGGTCGTCCACACCGGTGACGTGAAGATGGATCAGACCCCGCCGGACGGAAAGCCGACTGACCTGCCGGCGCTGAGCCGCTACGGTGATGAGGGAATCGACCTCTTCTTGTGTGAGTCCACCAACGCTACGATTCCGGGCTTCTCGGGATCCGAGGCGGAGCTGGCTCCAACTCTGCGCCGTCTGATTATGGATGCCAAGCAGCGCGTTATCGTCGCGGCCTTCGCATCGAATGTTTACCGCGTGCAGGCGGTCATCGACGCAGCTGTTAAGGCTGGCCGCAAGGTTGCCTTCAACGGTCGCTCTATGATTCGCAACATGCGCATCGCGCAGGAATTGGGGCTGCTGACCGCTCCGGAAAATACCATTGTGGAAATGAACGAGGCCGCTCGCATGGCGCCCCACAAGGTCGTGCTGGTGACTACCGGTACGCAGGGTGAGCCAATGGCTGCGCTGTCTCGCATGGCCCGCCGTGAGCACCGTCAGATCACCGTCCGTGATGGCGACCTGATTATCCTCAGTTCTTCGCTGGTACCCGGTAACGAAGAGGCAGTCTTCGGCGTTATCAACATGCTGGCCCAAATTGGTGCCACGGTTATCACCGGTAAGGATGCGAAGGTTCACACCTCCGGTCACGGCTTTGCCGGCGAGCTGCTGTTCCTCTACAACGCAGCTCGTCCGTCGAACGTCATGCCGATTCACGGTGAGTGGCGCCACCTCCGTGCCAACAAGGAGCTGGCTGTGTCCACTGGCGTGAAGCCAGAGAACGTTGTCCTGGCTCAGAACGGTGTGGTAGTCGACCTCGTTGATGGCCGCGCTCGTGTAGTTGGCCAGGTTCCGGTCGGTAACCTCTACGTCGATGGCGTCACCATGGGTGACGTCGACGCTGACGTGCTGGCAGACCGTGCTGAAATGCGTGAAGGTGGTCTTATCACCGTCACAGCCGTCATTGATAACCGCACTGGCCGCCCGTTGGAGAAGCCACGGGCTCAGGCTCGCGGTTACTCGGACGACGCCAAGGAAGTGCTCGAAACCGTCGAGCAGGTCGTTGACGATACTCTCTTTGACCTGGCTGGCAGTGGCGAGAACAACCCGTACCGTATGGCTCAGGAAGTTCGTCGCCGCACCGAGCGTGTCATTAACCAGAAGTGGCGTCGCAGCCCGATGGTTGTTCCGACAATCGTGCCGATGTCCTCTGAGGCAGCCGAAGAGGTTACCGATGAGGAAATCCAGGAGTCGCGCGAAAGTATCTAAATTTCTAGAGCGTCTTTTAGCGTAAGAGCCCGCATCCACCTACAACCGTGTGGATGCGGGCTTCTCCGTGCCTGGTCTAGGCTGGAGCTATGACTTTTGCTGAACGGGAACGTGAAGACCTAGCTAATCTACTGCTCAGCGTCGGCCCCGACGCCCCGACCTTGTGCGAGGGGTGGACGACCCGGGATCTTGCCAACCACCTGTACATTCGTGAAAACCGTCTGGATGCCGCGGGCGGGATGTTCGTCAAGGCGCTTTCGGACCGCCTCGATGCTGTTACCGCTGAGGTCAATCGAATGCCCTACGTCGAAGTGGTGGGGAAGTGGGGTAGTGGTGCTCCGCGATGGAATCCAATGAACTGGGCAGACCGCTACGTCAACGCTGCGGAGAACTTCGTCCATCACGAGGATGTCCGTCGTGCCCAGGAAGGCTGGACCGTTCGTCAGCTGCCGCCCTCCGGAGTGTCGGACCTGTGGCGTCTGGTCACTACTGCCGGCCGTATGATGTTGCGCGGTTCGACCTCGACCGTGGTGCTAATGCGTGACGACGGAGTTGCGGTGACCCTAATCGACAACAGTGCTAAAGGTGCTCCAGTTGTGACTGTCCGCGGAAGCGTCGGGGAACTGGTGCTGTGGCTCTATGGCCGTGACGAGGTACGCGTCACCATCGACGGTGACGAATCGGGCATCAAGCGCAACAGTCTTTAAAATCACGTTCTCAGTTCTGGACGGTCGCGACAGCACGCCTGTTAAACAATGACACGCGTGTGACTAATGTGAAAACGATCCGGTGTTAGCTGTAAGGTAATGGTCATGTCTGCGACCAGCCGAACCAGAACTGACAATCGTCGTGGATCTTCCCGCTCTGCGGAGACAGATGCCACGCGGCGATACCCCGTGCACAGCGCCACGGAGGAATTCGAGCGCACTCCTAGCGCTATGTCGTTCGTGGCCAATAGCTTGGCCAGCGCCTGGACTGAAACTGCCCGCGGCGTGGCCGGTCTTGCCCGGCGGGTCAGCGGTCGCAAAAATAAGCGAAACGAAGAGGAGAATATGTCGCGGCGCGAAAGAGACGCCGATTTTTCGACGAAGCCCCGTAGGAAGCGTCGTAAAGCAGCTAGCGGCTATGACGATGTAATTGAACCGCCGGCACCGGCCTCCGTGCCAGCTGACGAGTTCGACGCAGACTTCGATGAGGGTGGCGAACCGGGATCGAAGGATGGCCTCGCACTACTCGTGCTGGCGTTGGCGATTGTGCTCGCTGGCTCGACATGGTTCCACCTGGCAGGGCCAGTGGGGGAGTTCATTGAAACGGCAGTGCGCACGCTCATTGGTATCGGCGCTTTTGTACTTCCGGTGCTGCTCGGTGTTGTTTCCGTATTAATGATGCTGGATGCTATGCCGCGCCGTGAACGTCTGACACCTACCATCACTGGAGCTTCGCTGATCGTGGTGGGGCTGCTCGCAATTGTGCATATCGGCTCGGGTCGTCCTGCGGACTGGCAGGGGCGACGTGCAGCTGGTGGCGCAATTGGTGGTTATATCGGTTCGCCGCTAGCAGCCGGGTTTACCTCGTGGGTCGCCGTGGTTTTGTTGCTGGGTATCGTTTTTTACGGCGCTCTGGTGCTCTCTGGCGCGACGGTGCGCCAGCTTATCGATGCCACTAAGGAATACTTCAACTTTTCCGAGTGGTCTTCGCGTCGTGCCGGCGACGAGCCGGAATCGGACGATCCCTACGGCAATGTCGATGACATGCTGGAACGTCGTGCGAGCTGGGATTCCGATACCGCATATGCCGATGAGGACTTTGACCAGCCGACGCAGCTAATTGAGCGTCGCCCAAGCCACAGCAGCCGCACGCAACATTCCTCGTCTCGTTCGACCGGTCGCCCTGCTTACCGAGCGCCCCGTCGTGGCGCGGATAGCCGTATATCCGCACCCGAACCCGCGCCTTACGACGAACCGGATACTGACGGTAACCTCTACGATCTTTTGGACGAAGAGCCGCAGAGGAACCGACAGGCTCCGCGACGTGCCCGTCAGGTTGAGGATGTCGACTACGATTCGGCAAAGACCACAGTGTTCGATGTCCGGAATGGGGCACCGCACTCCAATCGAGTTTCCCCAGTGGAGCCGGCGTTTCCGGCAGCTGAGTACGTGGAGGAAGCTCAGTCGGATGCAGTACATCGCGACACCGCTGAGACAGAATCGACTATTCCAGCTGTCGGGGGCACGAACTACCACGCTGTCGACGAGGATTATGACGAGTACTCCGAGTACCCGACGCAGGAGGCTGCTGCAGCTAATAACAGCGAACGGAATCGTGTTTCCGATTCCCGAGCTCCGAAACAGCCCGCTGTTCAACCTGAGGCCGTAGAGCCGGCGAGCGCGCCGCAGGGCGAGTCGTCTGTCGATGATTCGCGGGATGCAGTGTCTGAGGCTACCCGCCGCACAATGGATGCCATTGCCGCTCGTTCTGGTATCGATGCCTCTAAGATTCCGGCCACAACTCCGAAGTCTGAATTGGAAAAGGATGCCGAGGGTACTTCCGGTTCGTCGGCACGCACGCCGGAATCTGACTACCACCTGCCATCGACTAATTTGTTGATTCCAGGTGAGCGTCCCAAGACACGTACGGCGACGAACGACCGCATGATTGAGGCGATTACTGAAGTATTCGCAGAATTCAAGGTCGATGCTGCGGTGACTGGTTTCTCTCGCGGTCCGACGGTGACTCGCTACGAGGTCGAGCTTGGCCCGGGCGTGAAGGTCTCGAAGATCACGAACCTGCAGTCCAACATTGCCTACGCGGTAGCGACCGACAATGTCCGCTTACTGACTCCGATTCCGGGAAAGTCGGCCGTTGGTATCGAGGTGCCGAACAACGACCGTGAGATGGTTCGGCTTGCCGACGTACTCAACGCGCCCAAGACCGTTGCGAACGATGACCCGATGCTGATCGGTCTCGGTAAGGATATTGAGGGCGAGTTTATCTCGCACTCCATCCAGAAAATGCCGCACCTTCTCGTTGCCGGTTCGACCGGTTCGGGTAAGTCCGCGTTCGTAAATTCGATGTTGGTTTCGCTGCTGACTCGTGCGACCCCGGAGGATGTCCGCCTGATTCTGGTGGACCCGAAGATGGTCGAGCTGACTCCATATGAGGGGATTCCTCACCTGATTACGCCAATCATCACTCAGCCGAAGAAGGCCGCGGCGGCTCTGCAGTGGCTGGTTGAAGAGATGGAACAGCGCTACATGGACATGAAGGCCGCCCGCGTCCGTCACATCAAGGACTTCAACCGTAAGGTCAAGTCCGGTGAGATTACGACCCCACTTGGCTCGGAGCGCGAATACCGTCCGTACCCGTACATTGTCTGTGTCGTTGACGAGTTGGCAGACCTGATGATGACCGCACCCCGCGATATCGAAGATGCGATTGTGCGCATCACGCAAAAGGCCCGTGCCGCCGGTATCCACTTGGTGCTGGCTACGCAGCGTCCGTCTGTGGATGTGGTCACCGGCTTGATTAAGACGAACGTGCCATCGAGACTGGCATTCGCTACCTCGTCGCTCACGGACTCCCGCGTCATTCTTGACCAGGGCGGTGCTGAAAAGCTCATTGGTATGGGCGATGGCCTGTTCATCCCACAGGGTGCAGGCAAGCCGCGACGTCTTCAGGGGGCCTTCGTCACAGACGAAGAGATTCAGGCAGTAGTCGATGCAGCTAAGGCGCAGGCCGAGCCGGATTACACCGAGGGTGTCACGGAGGATAAGAGTGCTGAGGCTGAGCGCAACATTGACCCCGATATCGGAGATGACCTGGAAGATTTGCTTCAGGCAGTCGAGCTGGTGGTCACCGCACAGCACGGGTCGACCTCGATGTTGCAGCGCAAGATGCGAGTCGGTTTCGCCAAGGCCGGTCGACTGATGGATCTGATGGAAACTCGCGGAGTGGTTGGACCGTCAGAGGGATCTAAGGCACGTGAGGTGCTGGTCAAACCAGAGGAGCTCGAAACCATTAAGTGGATGATCAAGGGCGCAAACCCGGAGGATGCTCCTAAGGAAGAAGTAAACGTAGTCGACGCTGATCCGAATCAGTCTATGGCGTAGGACGACCCAACCTTACCGCCGTTTCTGATTGCGTGTATAGTCGGCACACGTGGAGGGGAGTATCCCCGGTAAAAGTGGATGTTTTCCGCTAGCCCGTGACGGTTATCGTCAGCACGGATTGGACGCACAGACTCGTCTTGCGCACATCGAATCCCGGTGCCGTCACTTTTGCCACTATGGCAGAAGCAGGAGAGACCTCCGGTTCATGTTCGCACGACCGGAGGTCTTTTTTTAATATGCATGTCCCCGCATTGGTATGGATTATCACCATTGTGGTCGTCATGGGTTTTATCGCCTTTGACTTCTATGCACACGTTCGCACGCCGCATAACCCAACTATGAAGGAAGCCGGCATCTGGACCGCTTTCTACGTAGTCTTGGCATTAATTTTCGGCGGAATGGTGTGGTTGTTATGGGATCCCCACCGAGGCATTGAGTTTCTATCGGGCTATATCACCGAAAAGGCGCTCAGCGTAGACAATCTATTTGTCTTTGCACTCATCATCGGCGCATTCAAGATTCCGCGCCAGTACCAACAAAAGGTTTTGCTGTTCGGTATTGCGATGGCGCTGGTATTCAGAGGCCTGTTCATTTGGGCTGGTGCGGCAGTTATTGCCAAGTGGTCTGACGTTTTCTACCTGTTTGCAATCTTCCTGATTTACACGGCTATCAAGACGGTGTACGACGAAGCCGTCGATAAGCCGGAACCCGATCCGTCGGATATGAAGCTGATTCAATGGCTGCGTCGAATCGTCCCAATTTCGGACCATTACAACAAGGACAAGCTGACCGTTAAGGAAAACGGCAAGCGTTACTTGACTCCACTTGCCATCGCGCTGGTGTCCATCGGTTTTATCGATGTGATGTTTGCGTTTGACTCTATCCCGGCTATCTACGGCCTGACGGATGAGGCATATATCGTCTTTACTGCAAATGCCCTTGCTCTCATGGGGTTGCGACAGATGTACTTCCTGCTCGACGGTCTGCTGGATCGCTTGGTGTACCTGGCTTATGGCCTGGGTGTCATCCTGGCCTTTATTGGTGTGAAGTTGCTGTTGCACGCACTGCATGAAAACAACCTGCCGTTTATCAACAGCGGTGAGAACGTGTCGGTGCCTGAAGTATCGACCTGGGCGTCGCTGGCGGTCATCGTCATCGTTCTGGTGGTGACTGTCCTGGCATCGTGGCTCAAGAGCAAGCGTGATGAAAACATGGGTGCGATTGCCCTTCCGCGTGTTCACCACGATGATGATGGAAGCCGCGATGGCCTCGGCTCTCACGCCTCCTCTACTTCTGTCAGTGAGGGGTCAACGTCGGCCGGAAGCGAAACTAACGGTTCACACACCGGTAAGAACGAGCCTGGGCGTTAATCGAACACGATTGTGAGATAAGGTAACAACTGTGACTGCTCCAAGTGCTGATACAAGCCGTGTTTCCAACTGGAACTTGCCCAATTTCCTGACCGTGCTTCGCATCCTCGGAGTACCGGTGTTCCTGTGGGTACTTCTTCAGGAGGGCGGCGAAGCCACCAATTGGCGCTGGTGGTCGTTTGTCGTATTCGCGCTTCTGATGGCGACTGACAAGTTGGACGGGCACCTCGCACGTAGCCGTAACCTCATTACCGACTTTGGCAAGATTGCCGATCCGATTGCCGATAAGGCTCTAATGCTGGCTGCGCTGATTGGTATGAACATCATCGACATTCTGCCGTGGTGGGTGACTGTCATCATCGTGATTCGCGAAGGTGGCATCACCATCTGGCGTATGTTCGCCCTGCGTCAGGGGCGTGTTGTTCCGGCTTCTCGGGGCGGCAAGATAAAGACGGTCCTGCAGTCTGTAGCAGTGGGGCTCTTCCTGATGCCAGTGGACTGGTTGTTCTGGCCGTCCTGGATTGTGATGGTTGCCGCCATTGTCGTCACCGTCGGTACTGGTATCCAGTACATTGTGGATGCGCGAAAGGTCTCGTAGAGAAATTAAGTGGAGGGTAAAGCTGTGAACACAGTCGAACGCCTCGCCCAGAGCGACGAAAACGCTGACGGTGTCGATGGCGTTTCGCTTCAACTCGTCCAAACGCTTACGGCTCGTGGCGAGACTTTTGCAGCCGCAGAATCACTTACCGCAGGTCTTCTCTGCGCTACAGTTGCCTCCGTACCGGGAGCCTCCGCCGTTCTCCGCGGTGGCGTGGTCACTTACGCCACTGACACGAAGGCGTTGCTTGCCGACGTGCCAAAGGATGCTTTGGCCGCATATGGCCCCGTGTCCGAGTTGACGGCCCGGTATATGGCACTTGGAGTGGCAAATAAAGCAGTGGCGGACTGGGGGATTTCGCTAACTGGCGTTGCTGGTCCAGCGATGCAGGATGGGCACCCAGTAGGTGAAGTCTGGTGTGGTCTGAAACCGCCGGGAGTTTCGTACCTTGATGGGGTAACTGCTGTTAGGTTGCCGGTGAATAAAGAGGGGTCGCGCGCGGAGATTCGTCGTCAAGCAGTGGTATTGGCGTTAGAACTGTTGTTGCAGAATCTCGACGGTGAGTAGAATTTTTGAAAATTGGGAACAGGTCGGCCTTCTAAAGCGTTAGAGAAAGTGATGACCAACAATACTGCACTTATGACCATTCGCTACCCAGAGGTAGATAGCGCTGCCGCTTTCGAAGCTTCCATGGATGCCACAGCACCGTCGGCGCGGGTGGCTGTAGGGGAGCAGCCTGGATCGGTTGCAAAGTTAACGGCACAGGATTTGGCGGAACGGGGAGAATCCCGTGAGCCACTCCTGCGAGAGGCACTGGGGGAGACGCTGCGTGATATCCGTTCGCGCAGTGGACAGACGCTGCGTGAGCTTTCTGAAAATGCGGCTATTAGCCCTGGTTATTTGTCTGAGCTTGAGCGTGGACGGAAAGAAGTCTCATCTGAGCTGCTGGCGTCGGTATGCGCGGCGCTTGGTGTGACGGTGTCGGATTTGATGATGGAAGCAGCCACAGCGATGGCCCTGCATTCGGCGAGCCCAGAATTGGCAGCGATGTAGAAATTGGTTGCGGCGGTGGAATTTCATTCCATTGCTCCGGTACTTAGCACCCGAAGACGCTCGGCTTTAGTTAAGATTGGGTGCGCGATAAGCACAGACCTGCTTTGAGGTAGTTGCAATAAGAAAGGTGTATGGGACGCTATGGCTAATCCATTTGTAAAGCTGTGGAATTACTTGATGGCCGCTTTTGATTCCAAGATTGAGGAAAACGCTGATCCGAAGGTGCAGATTCAGCAGGCTATCGAGGATGCCCAGCGGCAGCACCAGGAACTATCGCAGCAGGCAGCGGCGGTGATTGGTAATCAGCGCCAGCTGGAAATGCGCCTTAACCGTCAGCTCGCTGAGATTGAGAAGCTGCAGGGGAACACTCGTCAGGCATTGCAGCTCGCTGACAAGGCTCGTGCTGAGGGGGATACTGCCAAGGCTACGGAGTATGAGAACGCAGCTGAGGCTTTCGCAGCTCAGTTGGTTACTGCTGAGCAGTCGGTAGAAGATTTGAAGGCTCTGCACGATCAGTCGCTGCAGCAGGCGGCTCAGGCTAAGAAGGCCGTCGAGCGTAATTCCATGCAGCTGCAGCAGAAGGTCGCGGAGCGCGCAAAGCTCCTCAGCCAGCTGGAGCAAGCAAAGATGCAGGAGAAAGTCTCTGAGTCCCTGCAGTCGATGAATCAGATTTCTTCGGGGGCTACACCTAATCTGGATCAGGTTCGTGACAAGATTGAGCGTCGTTACGCTAACGCTCTTGGTCAGGCCGAGCTAGCTCAGAACTCGGTTCAGGGGCGTATGGCTGAGGTAGAGGCCGCAGGCGTTCAGCTTGCTGGGCACTCTCGCCTGGAGCAAATCCGCGCAGAAATGAACGGTGGCAACGAGCTCTCTGGTGGCGAGGCTCAGAAGTCCATCGAGGGAAGCGCTGCCTCCAACGTTGACCCTGCTGTTGCTGAGCGCATGCGCCAGCTGCGTGAGGGCAATTAATTCTCCTACTCACCTTCACCACGTGCGATTAGCGAATCACCCATTGCCTTCGAGCGATTAATGGTTCGGATGACCACAGGTACGCCGAAGGCAATGATTGAGCCGGCAGCCCCTCGTGCTTTTCGAGCCTCCAGTACCTCGGCAGCGGCCATAACCTGAAGCGGAATCATACGCAGCGTCAGCGATAGTGCGAGCGCGATGGTGTCGACTGGTAGGCCGAAACGGGCGAACGGCTGCATCGCAGTGGTCAAAGTATCCATGATGTCGCTGACGCGGGTCGTCAGCGTTAGCAATATTGCCGCTGCGATTGCGGCGAGAAGCGCGAGGAAGGTCGTCAGCGCTTGCTCACCCCCGGCGCGCCACCACAGGAGAAGCGAAAGCAGCGCCAAAATGACTACGGCTCCACGGAGCTGTCGGAAAGCAACCATTGGTGGCACCTTGGCCACCGCATAAGCGAGGGTGACAATTGCCAGGGCAATCGCCCCGCCTAGCCAGGTATCCACGAGAATCCCGGTGAGCAATAAAAATGCGATGACAATGATGAGTTTGGGGGCCGTCGGGAGCCTGTGCACAGGCGACTTATGGTTTAGGTAAAGCCCTAACGGGACATCGGCTGGATGAATCATGAGCGGCCTTCTTCCGCACGAGTCATATCGCTGACGTATCGGTCAATAACTTCCTTCGGCGCACCGTCGTCGACGATTTCTCCTGCGCTTACACGGATAACTCGGTCGAAGTCCATAAGAAAATCCAGATCATGAGTGACCACGATAATTTGCTGCTCAAGCTGGGCGAAAATACTCCGAATGTGGAGACGATTGCGCAAGTCGAGGAGCGTAGTGGGCTCATCGGCAATAATGGTCGTGGGATTAAGAATTAACACTGCCGCCAGCGCCAGTAGCTGTTTTTGTCCACCCGAGAGCAAGTGTGGCGAGGCGTCAGCATGATCGGCAAGCCCAAACCGCTCGAGGGCTTCCTGCACCAGCTGGTTGCGCTCATCCTTTGGTAGTTTTCGCTTGCGTAGTGAAAAGGCAATGTCCTCTGCGACTGTAGGCATCACAATTTGATTATCCGCATCAGAAAAGATGAAGCCGACATTCTTGCGAATTGCCTTTGCCTGCTTTGCGACATTCATGCCCTCATACGTGACCGTGCCACCAGTGACCGGGCCCAGGCCGTTAATGAGTCGCACCAGCGTGGACTTACCGCCACCGTTTTCGCCGATAATGCCAATGCGCTTCTCTGTGAGAGTTAGCGTGGTCGGCTTCAGTATCTGGCGTCCCGAATAGGTTGCGGAAGCGCGGTCAAAAGCGATGGTGGGCATAGTGCGACTCGAGACCCTTTCTAATTCTGTGGGGTTAATTGCCCGAGGTGGCTGCTTCCTTAACCAAACGACTTTGCTTACGGTTGGCAGCGTCGGGAAGCAAATCAGGGAAAGCCTGCAGTACTGCAGTAGCAATAAGCGCGGCTACGACAACCTTTGCCACGTCGCCTGGGATAAACGGGACGTTGGTAATCAGTGCGTCGGTGAAGCTAAGTCCCATACGCCAAGCCAATCCGACAGATCCGAAGAAGTACTGTAGTAGAACTCCAACGAGGCCCGCGCCGATGAAGACGCTGATTCGTGAAACTTTCGCCCGTGGTGCTTGCTGGGCAATCGCGCCGATTGCGAAACCTGCAATTAAGTAGCCGACAATGTAGCCCACGGTAGGGCCGGGAAGTGCGGCGAGAAGTGGTTTCCAGCCCGCCATGTTTGGGACGCCCACGAGACCAACAGCCAGGAACAGGGTAGTGGCGAGGCCACCGCGTTTGAATCCGAGAATCATCCCGGCCAGTGCGATGCCCATGTTCTGTAGCACGATTGGCACGCCGAGGCCGCCAACGGGAATGGCAATGCCGCCGAGCACGATGATCAGTGCTGCGAAAGCAGCGATAAGAGTGAGGTCATACACCTTGGAATTATTCACAGCTCTCATCTTAAACCCATGGGTTGAGCACTGTTCAGGCAGGGGAGCGGGGATTAGGTTATGAAAAGAGGGTGGCCAGGTAGGTATCAGTGACAGGTATCTTGTACGTTGGTCTCATGCGATTGGCCGATTTTCACAACTTCGTCAACCACGAATTTGGGCCTCAGCACGGCCCGTGGCTGTTGCATTCCCACGTACTGATGGAATATGGAAAAACTCCCGCGGAATTGCTCGAGGACGGGGTCGAACCTCGGGATATCTGGTGGGCGCTGTGTAGGGAACACGATATTCCCGAAGACCGCTGGTACGGTCCTGACGAATAGGTTCCGGCGTAGACGACGGTGAATGCTTGCCGACGGCTCTTGCGTGTCGTTGCCATTCGAACAGGGTTTCGCATATTATCGAAAGTGCTGATGAAGTCAATCCGTCTGATTCGGTATAACTTCCGGGTGTAACTGGCAGTAGAGGTGTCGCGGACCAATTTGGAACCGGAACGGCTAGTTTCGCGCCTAATTAAGTGTGAGCGAAGTTTCTGTTTTGGATGAAAATCGGGAGACACATTCTCTGAGTACGGCTCCAGAACCCGATACCGTACGCGACAATGACCGCGACAATGACAATGAGGAAGAACAACGAACTATGGCTCGTAAGAAGGCTACGGCTTCGAACCAGGGCAATGATCGCCTGAAGGCGCTCGATGTAGCTCTGGCGAATATTGAGAAGGACTTTGGTAAGGGTGCAGTTATGCGCCTGGGGGACGACAATCGTCCTCCAATTCAGGTTATTCCCTCCGGCAATATCGCTATCGACGTGGCCTTGGGCCTGGGCGGGTTCCCGCGTGGTCGTATCGTAGAAATCTATGGTCCAGAATCCTCGGGTAAGACCACAGTCGCACTGCATGCTATTGCAGAGGCGCAGCGGCAGGGCGGTATTGCCGCATTTATTGATGCGGAGCATGCGCTGGATCCGGTTTATGCGCGCAAGCTTGGAGTAGATACGGACAACCTTCTGGTATCCCAACCAGATACCGGTGAGCAGGCACTTGAGATCACAGATATGTTGGTGCGTTCCGGTGCTATTGACATCATTGTGGTTGACTCGGTGGCCGCGTTGACTCCGAAGGCTGAAATCGACGGTGAAATGGGCGATTCCCACGTTGGTCTGCAGGCGCGGTTGATGAGTCAGGCGCTGCGCAAGATGACGGGTGCGCTGTCCCACACCGGTACCACTGCCATCTTCATTAACCAGCTGCGTGAAAAGATTGGCGTCATGTTCGGCTCTCCTGAGACCACCACGGGTGGTAAAGCACTGAAGTTCTACGCTTCCGTTCGCTGTGACGTACGCCGAATTCAGACGTTGAAGGATGGCCAGGATGCGGTGGGTAACCGCACGCGCTTGAAGGTAGTCAAGAACAAGGTGTCGCCGCCGTTCAAGCAGGCAGAGTTTGACATCATCTACGGCGAGGGCATTTCGCGTGAGGGCTCGTTGATTGACATGGGCGTTGATAACGGCATTGTCAAGAAGTCCGGTTCGTGGTTTACCTACGAGGGCGATCAGTTGGGGCAGGGCAAGGAAAAGGCTCGTATGCACCTGCGCGAGAATCCAGAACTTGCCCAGGAAATCGAAGTCAAGATCAAGAAGAAGCTCGGCGTCGGGGAATTCGCGGAGGTCGAGGACGAGACCGATATCGATGCCCCTGTCGATGTCGTGCCGGACATCGACTTCGATGATTTGGAAGACTAGCTAGCTCGAGGCGTAGTGCCGCGACACACGAAAAGTGAGGACCGTGGAGGATCGTAACGGCCGCGATGTGCGGGAGACTATCGAAAAGCTTGCTCAGCAAATTGCGGAAGCTGACGGTAGTTCGCTCTACGATGCGGGTCGTGAGGAATCCAAGGCCCCGATTCGTGCTAAGGCACTGCGCTTGCTCGATCAGCGAATGCGTTCCCGCAAGGAACTCGTAGAAAGGCTCGAGGCAGTCGAGGAGTTTCCAACCTCGATGATTGAAGAAGTCGTTGATGACCTGACCCGAAGTGGATTGGTCAACGACGAGCTTTTCGCATCCGAATGGGTGCGGCAGCGCTTTGCCAGTCGCGGCAAGTCGAAGATGGTTTTGAACCGGGAGCTGCAGGAAAAGGGCATTGATGTTTCACTTCGTGCAGATGCGTTGGAGCAGATTACGCACAACGCGGAAGAAGAAGTCGCCCGGAAGCTAGCGGCGAAGAAAGCGGCCACTATTAAAACAGTGGCACCTGACTTCAACTCCAAGCAAAAGGATTTACGCAAAGTCGTCGGTGTGCTGGCGCGGCGTGGTTTCCCCTCTGAATTGTCCATGAGCATTGCTCGGGATCAGTTAGAAGAGCGATACCGGGAACTCGAAGAGGACACAGATTAGCGCCGGTGCCACCGCACGCCGGATTAGCACGCCGGCTGCGGACCCGTCAGGTTTAAAGGGGTCGCTGATTGGGGAAATGGGCCATAAACAGCTAACCTAAACTGCCGTGACTACCCCTTCTTTGAACTCTCAGCAGCAGTCTTCGCCTCGCACATATGAGGTACGTACGTTCGGTTGTCAGATGAACGTCCATGACTCGGAACGACTGTCTGGCTTGCTGGAAGAAAACGGTTATGTAGCGGCTGCAGAAGGCGATAATCCTGATCTGGTCGTTTTCAACACCTGTGCCGTTCGAGAGAATGCGGACAATCGCCTTTATGGCACGTTGGGACAGCTCAAACCAGTCAAGGATGCTCACCCAGGCATGCAGATTGCCGTCGGTGGCTGCTTGGCCCAGAAGGATAAGGACGTCGTCGTAAAGAAGGCCCCATGGGTGGACGTTGTCTTCGGTACGCATAACTTGGGTTCGTTGCCAGCACTGTTGGAACGCGCCGCTCATAATGACCGGGCTGAAGTCGAGATTAAGGACGCACTGGAAGAATTTCCCTCGGTGCTGCCGGCCAAGCGTGAATCCACTTACGCAGGTTGGGTGAGTATCTCCGTAGGCTGCAACAACACGTGCACCTTCTGCATCGTCCCCAGTTTGCGTGGTAAGGAACGCGATCGTCGTCCAGGCGAGATTCTCGCTGAGGTGCAGGCACTCGTGGAGCAGGGCGTTACTGACGTCACCCTCCTTGGACAGAATGTCAACGCCTATGGTGTTAACTTCGCCGACCCTGACATGGAACGCGACCGCTCGGCTTTTTCCAAGTTGCTGCGCGCCTGCGGCCAGATTGAGGGGTTGGAGCGCGTGCGCTTTACGTCTCCGCACCCAGCTGAGTTCACCGATGATGTCATCGACGCCATGGCGGAGACACCGAACGTGGTTCATCAGCTACACATGCCACTACAGTCCGGTTCCGACCGAGTGCTGAAAGACATGCGCCGTTCCTACCGCACCAAGAAATTCCTGGGAATTCTGGAGAAGGTTAGGGAAAAAATGCCGGATGCCGCCATTACCACTGACATTATTGTCGGTTTCCCAGGCGAGACTGAAGAGGACTTCCAGCAAACTCTCGACGTGGTGGAAAAGGCTCGTTTTAGCTCGGCGTTCACCTTCCAATACTCGCCCCGCCCGGGAACTCCGGCGGCAACCATGGCGGATCAGGTTCCACCACAGGTTGTGAAGGAACGCTATGGTCGGCTGCTAGCGCTTCAGGAGCGTATTTCCGAGGAAGAAAACGCTAAGCTAGTCGGCCGGGAAGTCGAGCTGCTGGTCAGCCAGTCCGATGGCCGTAAGAATGCGGAGACTCATCGCATGTCTGGTCGTAGTCGGGATGGCCGCCTGGTGCACTTCAGCCCGTCGGAAAGCGAACCAGGCATCGTCGACCGCAAGATTCGCCCAGGTGATTACGTGACAGTACGCGTGACCGACTCCGCACCGCACTTCCTCATTGCTGACTCCGGTGTGCTCACACACCGCCGCACTAAGGCGGGGGATAATGTAGAGGTCGGCCAGACTCCGACGACCGCGCCGATCGGAGTTGGTCTGGGCTTGCCAAAGATTGGGCGCCCGGAGAAAACGAGTGTAAGTGAGGGATGCGGCTGTGAGTAGTGACAAGGCTTCGCCGGAAAGTGATATGGAATCCACTAGCGAGCAGTCGGTGGAATCCGCGCAGGCGTTGCGGGTTCAGGAGCGCAAGGCCGCTGGCGAGCTGGATCTCGGCCGTGCGGTGATTCCGATGATGGTTGCCGTCATCGGCCTCATTACGAGTTTCTTCCTTCCGCACTCGGGCGTTGTTTTGGGCTTTGATGTGTTGCTGGATACGGATGTTGCGCATCAGTACTTCACGACTCGACCGGAGCGAATCTACTCCATTCTCGTGGTGGTAGGTGTCTTGCTAGCTATTGCCACGCTGATTACGCGGACGACGATTCTCGCATTCGTCACCTGGTTTTTTGCCTGTATTCAGATGGTCTACTCAGTCTTCGCTGGTTGGATGCGTCAGTCTCGTCCACAGGAACTGGCCGGCGAGGGTATTTCCTTCGGCCTGATGCTCGGTATTTTCTGCAGTTTTCTACTGGCCATCTCCGTGACTTTCATCGCTTTCCGACGTAGTAAGGAGCAGCTCGCAATCGCGACGAAACGTCGCAAGCACGCTGACACCGATCCGGTACTGCGCGCGCAGCAGGTTTACCTGCGGGCGGGCCTGACCCCGAATACGACTACGGATGTTGAGGTCGTCGACGACCGCCGTGAACGCGCTCGCCGACGCAATCGTGTCCAGCAGGGCAGTAGCGCGGATAATGTCTCTCAGCAGACCGGCGAAAAGGACGAACAGGTCAGCGACGAGTAGTGAGACTTTTTAACTAGCGCAGTAAGTATGGGGCTCTCTTCCATTCCGGAAGAGAGCCCCTTACTTTTAACCATCGACGCGTTGCCAGCGCGTAGCTGAGCCAGGATTCTGTTGCGGACGCCGGAGAGCGAGAACCTGCTTCCCCGACACACAACTAGCTTCTGTTAGAGCTCCTTGAGAGTCTCCGCGGCCTGCTCTGCCCACTGTCGCCACTGTTCGGCCTGCTCCCGAGCCTTGGCGGCCTGAGAAGCCTTGCCCTTCGCCTCGAGTTCGGCGGCCTTCTGCTCAAACTCCGCTGCGCGGTTGGCGAACTGCTGGACGCGAGCCTGTGCTTCGGGGTCGGTACGGCGCCACTGCGAATCGGCAGCATCGGAGACGCGCTTTTCCAGTGCGCCAATGCGGTTTTCATACTCACGCACACGCCCACGCGGCACAAAGCCGATGGCCTCCCATTTCTCCTGCAACTGACGCAGTTCGTTGCGAGCGTGATCGAGGCCCTTGGACGGATCAATGCGGTCTTCGTATTCAGCCAGCAGTGCGTCCTTGGCCGCAGCGTTTTCCTCGAACTCCTTGTCTCGAGCTTCGTTGACCGCGTTGCGAGCACCAAAGAACTCATCCTGGGCGGCCTTGAACTGCGCCCACAGCTTGTCATCGACCTCGCGTGGGGCTCGACCAGCGGCCTTCCACTCAGCCATCAGGTCACGGAAGGCAGCAGCGGTGCCACCCCAATCAGTGGAGGTCTTCAGGGCCTCAGCTCGCTCAATGATGTCCTCCTTAACGCGGCGAGCAGCCGCACGGTTGCGGTCCAGTTCCGCAAAATGGGCACCGCGGCGGCGGTTGAAAGAATCACGCGCGCGAGAGTAACGGCGCCAGAGTTGATCATCAGTTTTGCGGTCGATGCCGCGAATCTGCTTCCACTCCGTGAGAATCTCGCGGATACGGTCGCCGGCGACCTTCCACTCGGTGGAGTTCTCTGCGAGCTCCTCGGCCTCTGCGGCGAGCTCTTCCTTACGTGCGATGGCGTTCTTACGGCGCTCTGCCTTGTCGTGAGCGACTTTCTCCTCTGCGACGTGGGAGGTGGCAATGACCTCTGCAAGGCGCTTATCCAGCGCATCGATATCGCCGAGAACCGTGGCGGTGGCAAGGCTCTCACGCAGTTCAACTGCGTTGTGAGAAATGGTCTTTGCCTCCTGCGGGTGGGAGACTACACGAGATTCCAGTAGCTCGACCTCGGTGGCCAGATCCTCGTAGCGCTTGCCGTAGTGGGCATAACCCTCTTCTACGGTGCCAGCCTGCCAGGAGCCAATATTGCGTTCGCCGGCGCTGGTGACCAGCCAAACAGTGCCGTCTTCGTCAATGCGGCCAAACTTCTTTGGATCATTGTGGACGGCATGTGCCACAGCGGCCGACCCCGCAGGCGCTGGAGTAGCTCCAGGGGCCTTACGATGAGCCGGCATTGAGCCTGGTCGAGGTCCCGGACGTGGACCCGGGCGTGGACCTGGCTTAGGGGAATTGCTGGTACCGGTCATAGTGGGTAAACCTCTTCCAATCTTCATGCAGAACTGCCGCGCGACACGGCTGCCATCAAACACTTACGGTATGTGCTCGAGTATCCCAAAAATTTTGGCACAGCGCGCGTAACACCGCCGGATTAAGGCATCGACTAGCCCCTCACGGTAGCGTTGAGGACGTGAATTCGCGTTTGCCTCGGCTTGTTATCGTTCCGCGTGCGCTCCTCATCGTCGAGGAGCTGGGTGGTTTTGCACCTATCGCCACGGAATTGCGCCGTCATGCCCGTGAAACCGTCGCGACGCTGTGGACAGATGACGAACCCGGGGAGCCCGGCGCGGTCGCTATTATCACTGGCAGGATGCAGGCGAAGTCCCCGCACCAGACCAGCGCACCCGGCAGTTTTTCTCCGTATGGGGTTGATGTCACGGTGTCAGGCGGAACCGAATTACCTGAGCTGCTGGGACGCTGGCTTATCGAAGACTACGCGCGACGGAATTCTGAAGGACCCACTGGCCGCGTCATTCAGGCAACGTGCTTCGACTCTATCGCTGAGGCACTCGCTGCCGGTCACACGCGTCTGCTTGTGCTTGTCGACGGCGCATTCGGCCTTGCGGACGATTCCCCGGTCGGCGTAATTGAAGGTGCAGCGGAGGTTGATGCGCTGTGCAGTCTGATTGCTGGTCAGGACTGCTCAAGTATTAACGTGGAAAATATTGTGTTTCCAGCTCCCGGCGCGTACGCAGCCGAGTTATGGCAGCAGCTGAGTAAAGCTGCTGAAAGCTGGACGGGGTCTGGAATGACCGTCGTAAAGCGTTCTTACTATGACGGGGCGCCTTACGGCATCGGTTACCACGTGGCCAGCTGGCAGTGTGTTGCGAAGTAGGAGCTCGCGTTTTTAGTTTTTGTGCAGGAGTGTGAACTGGGTAGTGACGGCTTTCGAGAGTGAGAGCTTGCCGGTGCCGATTGCGGTGGTAGGGCCGACGGCGTCGGGAAAGTCGGATTTGGGGCTGGTGCTTGCGGAGCAGCTTGGCGGTGAGGTCGTCAATGTTGATTCGATGCAGCTTTATCGAGGAATGGATATCGGAACAGCGAAGCTGTCGGTGGACCAGCGGCGGGGGATTCCGCACCACCAACTCGATGTGCTGAACGTGACGCAGCCGGCGAGTGTAGCGACATATCAGCGTGAGGCGGTCGCGGATGTTGAGGCCATTCGCGCGCGGGGGAAAGTCCCCATCCTTGTCGGCGGGTCGATGATGTACGTACAGGCGTTGGTGGACGACTGGCAGTTCCCACCTACGGACCCTGAGGTACGTGCGAAGTGGGAGGCAGTGCAAGACGAGATTGGTCCGGCGGCGTTGCACGATCGGTTGGCAGAGATTGATCCGGATGCGGCGGCAATTATTGAGACCAACGACCCGCGGCGCACTGTCCGGGCTTTGGAGGTCATCGAGCTGACAGGTAAACCTTTTGCAGCGTCGAAGCCGTCGATTGATAAGCCACCGCGGTGGAACACTCGCATATTGGGGTTGCGCACGCAGGCGGAATGGCTAAATCCGCGGATAGAACAGCGTACGCGGGGCATGTTTGCCGCTGGCCTGGTGGAAGAAACTGAGAGTTTGATTGCGCAAGGGTTGCGCGAAGGTGTGACCGCTAGTCGCGCGATCGGCTATGCACAGGTGCTGGACTACTTCGATGGGGTTTACGACCTGGATACGGCTTGTGAACGCACGATTACTGGTACGCGCAGGTATGTGCGACGTCAGCGCTCCTGGTTCAACCGTGATCATCGAATCATGTGGCTAGACGCTGCCGGTGACGTGCCGGGACAGGCGTTTTCCGCACTTGGTCTGTAAGAGATTCGGACCTCCCGCTAGCATCAAGGGCATGGTTTCCTTTGCCAAAGGCCACGGTACGCAAAACGATTTCTTGATTTTTCCAGATGATTTGGTGTCCATCGAATTGACCGAATCACTGGTCGCAGCAGTGTGCGATAGACAGCGGGGTCTTGGCGCTGACGGCGTCCTGCGGGTTGCCCGAGCGGGGAAACTCGTCGATGCCGGTGTTTTGGCGGCATTGCCGGAGGGCGTTAAAGCCGACGATTGGTTTATGGACTACCGCAATAGTGACGGTTCTATTGCCGAGATGTGCGGGAATGGTGTCCGCGTCTTTGCACACTATATTGCCGCGATTCACAGCCCGGACAGTGTCGTCGACGGAGCTTTGCGGGTGGGCACTCGAGCAGGGCTGCGCGCTGTTTCGATTGATGAGCACAGCCGCAGGCACGCGGTCGTTGGGGTGGATATGGGCCAGCCGGAAGTCCTCGGCCTCGCTACTGCGTTCATTGGTTCGGGCAACAATGCCCAGAAATTCGCCGGGATTGGTGTCGACGTGGGAAATCCGCATTTGGCCTGCGTCATGCCTGGCCTAAATGCCGCCGCTCTGGCGGAGCTGGAATTGGAAGCGGCGGGTAGTGTCGCGAAGCCAGTGCGTGCCGACGAAGCCATGTTCCCGAACGGCCTCAATGTGGAAATCGTCACCCCGCTGGATGCCTGTGATTCGGTGTCCATGCGAGTAATTGAACGTGGAGTTGGTGAGACCCGCTCGTGTGGCACCGGTACGGTTGCGGCAGCTATTGCCGCGCTGGCCGATGCCGGCCGGACTGAGGGGGTTGTGACAGTCAAGGTGCCCGGCGGTGTGGTGACTGTGGATGTCCACAAGGCCAGCAATGCGGATGGGGACTTCTCGGCGACCTTGACCGGGCCGAGCGTGATTCACACGCTCGGCGATATTGAGCTGGAAGCCCTGTGACTGGTAGCTATTGCTGCAGGAGCACTAGCGGGGTAGTGGAAGCGGTGGGGAATCAGCGGACTAGTGTCCGCCGCAGCCACCGTCGCCACAACCACAGCCGCCATCGCCACAGCCGCCTCCGCAACCTTGAGGCGGAATGATCTCACCGGTCAGTGAGAAAGTACCGGAAACGACCATGCCTGGCTGGGGAGCTTCGTCGCCGCCGGGGACAAGTACGTCCATAGGAGTCGGCAGAGCAAGGTTGAGCACCCAGAACTTCTTGCCGGTTAGCTCATTGACATGCTTGCGGGAGTTATTGATAACACCAGCCAGTTTCACGGTTGCGCTAGGCGATGCCTTCCCGACCTGATCTCCGACAATTGCCTTAGCACCTTCGAAGTCCAATGTTGTCGGGGTTGCCCCGGTGCGCTTCTCGTACTCTTCGATGGATGCGTCGAGGGTGAAATCAGTTGCTAGAGCTGATAGCGCGACATGCTCAAAAGTCTGAGTTCCGGCATCAACAATCATTGGCCCCTGTGACAGCAGGCAGGTAGCGACCTCGATGACCTTGTCAAAGCTATCCGAGGAGGGATCATCCTCGACGATTTCCACGAGCGCCAAGACATCGTCCACGCTGGATACATGGGCAGTGACGGTCGGGCTGCCCGCGAAGCCGGCGTAGGTAGAAAATGGTTCAACACCCAGGATGTGCAGACGCGCACCAGAGGAATCTTCGAAACGGACCAGCTGGCCACCGCGGACCTCGCCGATGACCGACAGATTGTCACTGGCAATCGCGGCTTCCATCGCGTCTCGCCAGCTGGGGTAGTCCATGCCAATGCTTCGCAAGTCAGTAGTCATACTTTTCGATGATACTTCCCATATCTTCATCTGCGAACTAACGAATCGCACGTGAGCGCATTGTGCTCTGGGGTACCTAGAACCATTCCTTCACGCCGCGGCAACTATTCGGATGGGGCTAACAATTCTGCCACACTAAATAGGTAAAGGTTAAGTGTGGCATAAATAACTTTCCTTAGGTGTGCCGGGTTTATTCCATTTAGGCATGTCTAAGAGTAAGCTCATCTCCGTAAACACCATTTGCTTAGCTTAATTCTTATCTATATAAGCGAGGTTTCTCATGCTCGGATTGCGGTCTCGAAAACAGTCGGATGACATTCAGTCGCTTGCCGACGTCCCGGTGGGGGTAACCGTCACTCTGGGAACGTCGCATGTGGATGAGCGCCTGTGCCGCAGGCTTTCGCAACTGGGGCTTCGCCCTGGAATGAGTGTCACTGTGGGACGGAGTACCAGCGGCGGTGGGCGAATCGTCCATGCTGGCGCAACGCGCTACGCCATCGATGCCAGCACGCTGCACAAGATGTCCGTCGTGGGTTAGGTCCCCTACATCTCTTTTCTCACCTCCCTCCTGAAAGTAAACAATGACAACACCTACGGATTCCTCAACGCGAAAATTCGCATCCACGCCCAGCTGCCACGCATGCAGCGGCGGAGCACCAGCAAAGGATGGTGCACCTGTTGTCGCAGTAGTCGGCGCACCGAACTCCGGTAAGTCAACACTGTTCAATAGTTTGACTGGTGCGAAAGCGCAGATGGGCAATTGGCCTGGTACGACCGTGGAGGTCAGCCGTGGCGCGTGGAAGACCGATGCCGCTGAGTACGATGTCATCGATTTCCCGGGTGCCTACTCGCTGGATGCCATGAGTCCGGACGAAGAGCTCACTCGCGAGATGCTCATCGAGAAACCAGAAGAAGAACGCCCGGATCTCGTCGTTGTCGTTGTCGACGCCACGGCACTGGGCCGTGGCCTCTACATGGCCGCGGAATTGGCGGAACAGCCCCAGCGCATCGTTCTGGCTCTGACCAAACTAGATGTTGCCAAGGCCAAGGGCATCGATGTGAATCCGGACGCATTGCAGTCAGCTATGGGGATGCCGGTGGTGGCGCTGGATCCCCGTCGTAAAGCGGGAATGGCGCGGTTGGCCGACGCGGTAGCAGCGGCTCTGGACGGATGTAGTTCGGTGTCGTCACCGATTCGCCAGGCCGATGGTGAATCGATTGAACGCCTGGACGACGCACGCTTTGCCGCGATTGATGCGGCGGTTGCGGCATCTACGGGCGGGGTGGAAGATCGCCAGACTTTCTCCGACCGCATTGATAACGTGGTCCTCCATCCGGTGCTCGGACCGATTGTGTTCCTGGCAGTTATGTGGGCAGTCTTCCAAATCACGACGACGGTAGCAGCACCGTTGCAGGACGGTTTGGAAACCCTTATTACCGGTAATTTCGCAGATTTGGTTACCCGTGGATTAGAAGCGGTGGGATGGGATCATCCGATTGTCACCGGGCTGCTTGTAAACGGCATCATCGGTGGTGTCGGCATGGTGCTGACCTTCGTTCCGCTAATGGCACTCATGTTCCTGTGCCTCGCAGTACTCGAGGATTCAGGGTATATGGCGCGTGCAGCCGTGGTGGCGGACCGTGTCATGCGTGCAATTGGTCTTCCGGGTAAGGCATTTATTCCGCTCATCGTCGGCTTTGGCTGTAATGTGCCAGCAATCTCGGCAACACGTGTGCTGAGTAATCCGCGCCACCGCATTTTGACGGCTCTACTGGTTCCGTTTACCTCCTGCTCGGCGCGCCTGACCGTGTATGTCATGTTGGGTGCGGTGTTCTTTCCGGAACACGCGGGCACAGTCGTCTTCGCTATGTACGTGATCTCGATTCTGCTGATCGTTCTGACCGGCCTTGCACTGCGTAAGACCCTGTGGCGCACCATGCCGTCGGAACCGCTGGTCATTGACCTGCCAACCTACCAGCTTCCGACCGCACGGCTGGCACTATCTGTGATGTGGATGCGTCTGAAGGGATTCCTGCAGACCGCAAGTGGAATCATCGTCAGCACCGTCATCGTCGTATGGCTACTGATGTCTATTCCGGTTGTCTCCGGGCACTCCTTTGCCGATGAAAATCTAGCACCGCAGGACTCCGCATACGGTGCAGTCAGCGAAACTATTGCTCCTGTGTTTAACCCGGCAGGTTTCGGTACATGGTCTCTGACAGGTCCGTTGGTGACGGGCTTTGTGGCCAAGGAAGCCGTCATTTCTACCTGGGCACAGACCTATGCAGTGGAGGACGTCACCGACTCCGATTCGAGCGAACAGGCCTCCAGCCCGCTCGCGGAGAATATTCGACGTGACTTTGACAATGCATCCGATGGACACGGATTGGCAGCAGTCTGGGCCTATATGATCTTCCTGCTGGCTTACACACCGTGCGTGGCTACGCTCGCGGCACAACGTCGAGAGATCGGCTTGAAGTGGACGGGCTTCGGTTTGCTAGCGCAGCTGGTCGTTGCATGGGCACTGGCCGTGATTGTTTTCCAAGGGTTAAAGCTGTTCCTGTAAAGCCTCGTTGATTCCTAGTAGCTTCGGCAAAGCTACTAGGGCACACTTGCGAACTAGAAATCAGATCCAACAAGAATCGCGATACGGAAAGGAGCTATCGCCGTGGGACTCTTTAGAGCCAGGAAGAATACGACGGTTACTCGTCGGCCTTCAGAAGCCGTTCAGGATGCAATCGCGCAGGGCATTAGCTCCCGACGCAAAATTTGCGAAATCACCGGCCTGCAGCGAGCAACGGTAGACCTCATCCTTGACCGCATGGAACACACCGGCCAATTGCGACGGGAATCCCTCGGTGGCATGTGCCCAGGCGGAGGTTGTTCCAACTGTGGAATGTCCGACAGCGGTACGTGTGCTGGCGGTAGTTCTAATAGTGGTCCGGTCGCACTGGTTCTGACACGCAGGCCACCTTCTGCAGCCTAAGTCTTGAGCTTCGGCTCGGTATTCTCCGCACACAATGCGGAGAATTTGGCTTGTCATGTGACAATAGCAGCTAGTATGACGAATTTTTCCAACAACTTTGATGAGGTCAGCGACGAAACGTCGCAGCAAGCTCGCACCTCGCACGAGATGGACGATTTTTTCATCGACGCTAATGCCGCTGGCGAGAACGCCGATAGTGCCTCCGGGGATGCGTTCGCAACGAACGTCGGCACGCAAAGGGAACCTACCGTCGGTGATTTGGATTTGGAGGCGCGTTCCTCACTGCGTCGGCTGACCAGGTCAGTAGCACATACTGAATCCGAAGAGGTGATGGTCGAGTACCGTCAGCTCCGACTGGAGCGCGTTGTGTTGCTCGGTGTCTGGACATCCGGGACCCTTCAGGAAGCCGAAGTGGCGATGGAGGAGCTCGCCGCACTGGCAGAGACTGCAGGTTCGGAAGTTTTAGAGATGGTGCTGCAGCGTCGTGATAAGCCGGACCCTGGTACTTACGTGGGATCCGGCAAGCTCAACGAGCTTCGCGATATTGTCGCCTCTACCGGCGCAGATACAGTTATTTGCGACGGTGAGCTGTCTCCCGGCCAATTGGTGGCGCTGGAGGATCGCCTTGACGCCAAGGTTATTGACCGCACCATGCTGATTCTGGATATCTTTGCTCAGCACGCGAAGTCCAAGGAGGGCAAGGCGCAGGTCTCGCTGGCACAAATGCAGTACCTGTACACGCGTCTGCGCGGCTGGGGTGGCAACCTATCGCGTCAGGCTGGTGGTCGCGCGGGCTCCAACGGCGGCGTGGGTCTGCGTGGTCCGGGTGAAACTAAGATCGAAACCGATCGTCAGCGGCTACGCCAAGATATGGCGCGGATTCGCAAGGAATTGGCTGGCATGAAGACTGCGCGTGAGATCAAGCGCGCACGTCGTAAGGCTGGACACCTGCCGCGCGTGGCAATTGTCGGCTACACCAACGCGGGTAAGTCTTCGTTGCTCAACGCACTGACAGGTGCCGGTGTGCTGGTGGAAGATGCGCTGTTTGCCACGCTGGACCCGACGACTCGTCGCACCAAGCTTCGCGACGGTCGCACGGTGATTATGACCGATACGGTCGGATTTGTTCGCCACTTGCCGACGCAGCTCATTGAAGCTTTTCGCTCGACCTTGGAAGAGGTGCTCGAAGCCGACGTCATCATGCACGTCGTAGACTCCTCTGACCCATTCCCGCTGGAGCAGATTAAGGCTGTCAACAAAGTCATCAACGAAATCGCGGAGGAAGAAAAGGCCGAGATTCCGCCCGAGCTGTTGGTAGTCAACAAGGTGGACAAGGCCGATGGCATCACTCTGGCGCAACTGCGCCACCAGCTCGATGATGCGGTCTTTGTCTCTGCGCGAACGGGTGAGGGGATCGGTGAACTGGAGACCCGACTCGAGCTTGCACTCAATGAGCTGGAGTCTCACGTCCACATGTTGATCCCCTATGACAAGGGCAATATTGTCTCCATGCTCCACGAAGATGCGACCGTGCTGTCGGAGACATGGACAGAGCAAGGCACCCAGATGGATGTGCGTTTGCCCACTAGCCTCGCGGATGAACTGTCGGCATACCACATCGAACCTGCAGAGAATACTGACTTCTCGGCCGACGCGAATGAGGATAGTAGCAACGACGGCTAGTCGGAATAGGGCGAGCGGAGTTGGAATAGGGAGAGCGACAAAGAGCTCCGGCAGTCCTGGGTTTAATGCTGTATCCGTGGCGTGATCTGCGGTGGGCATCCACTAGCATTACAACCATGAATTCTACTTCTGACGCGGAGACCCAACAGGGAACCTCCGCAAATCCGCCTGCTGAAAACGCCGAACGTGGCCGTCTTTTCGGTTGGGATATTCACGGTGACGGTCGAAAGATTGCACCGGGAGCCGTGGTGGCTCCCAACGAACGCCTCGATTGGCCTCGTACAATTGGCATTGGCGCACAGCACGTCATTGCCATGTTTGGTGCAACTCTTCTGGTGCCGCTATTGACTGGTTTCCCAGTCAATACCACACTGCTGTTCTCGGGTATCGGCACGATTGTCTTCCTGCTAATCACCCGAAACCGCTTGCCCTCTTACCTGGGCTCGTCGTTTGCCTTCATCGCACCACTGACCGCGACACAGGCGCAGGGTATTGGTGTTCAGCTCGGTGTCGTGCTCTGCGCCGGCATCGCGCTCATGCTCGTTGGCTGCGTTGTAAAGTTCGCCGGCAAGCGTGTCCTCGATGCAGTGATGCCACCTGCAGTAACCGGTGCCATCGTCGCTCTCATCGGACTTAACCTGGCGCCTGCCGCCACGGAGGACTTCGCCACTCAGCCGTTGGTCGCATTTGTCACGATGGCATCCATTGTCTTCGCAACCGTCGCTGGCCGCGGTATGGTCAGCCGTCTGGGTGTCCTTATCGGCGTACTAATCGGCTGGGTCTTCGCCGCTGCCACTGGAAATCTCTCGCCCGAGGCTACAGAAACTGTCGGCAATGCCGCCTGGATCGGTCTGCCCGCATTCCACGCGCCGGAGTTCCACTTCAATGCGATGCTGATTGGTCTGCCCGTCATCGTAGTACTCATCGCAGAGAATGTCGGTCACGTCAAGGCTGTTGCTGCCATGACCGGCCGAAACCTCGATGACATCGCTGGCGATGCTCTTATTGCAGACGGTCTAGCCACCACCATCGCCGGTTCAGCTGGTGGTTCTGGTACCACTACCTACGCTGAAAATATCGGTGTTATGGCCGCTACCCGTGTCTATTCGACCGCAGCTTACTGGGTGGCAGCTTTCACCGCCATTGCACTGGCTTTCATTCCAAAGTTCGGCGCACTCATCTTGACCATTCCTACCGGCGTGCTCGGTGGGGCAACGATGGTGCTCTACGGCCTAATCGGTTTGCTCGGTGTGCGCATCTGGATGGACGAAAAGGTCGACTTCAACAACCCGGTTAATCTCACCGCTGCCGCTACCGCGCTGATCGCGGGTATCGGCAACCTCACCCTCGACATTGGTTCGCTGACGCTGGAGGGCATTGCTTGGGGGTCGGTCGGCATTATTATCGGCTATCCAATTTTGAACTGGCTCTACAATCGCATCGGCGAGAACCGCTCGTAGGCCACCCGTCCAGGGCAGAATCTCGCACGAATGCTTAACGACGGACCCCGTGACCGTTGCCACGATGTTTCGTCGTTAAGCTCTTTTGCTTTTTAATCGCTCAGGTCTTGGGCGATGAGTTCGGCGATTTTCTCTACCGCAACCGCGTTACTACTGGTCACAGTGACTTCATCGCCGAATTCGGCACCGAGTGCCATGAGCATCAACGAGGATGAAGCATCGGCCGGTTCGTTGTCGGGCTCGTCTGAGTCAAGGAGCTCGACCAGAATTTCTTCCTGAAAACGGGAGGCACGCTCAGCGATGACCGTTGCAGGGCGGGCATGAATACCCACCTTGGAGCCGACGTGGACATGTTGAGTAACCATGCGAGCGGCATCCTGCCTTTCTGCTTCTCGATTTCCTCGATGCCATTTCTGAGCTTAATAGGTTGCCCGGATGGGTTGGGGAATGTTTGCTGAAAATCGTAGAAATGCTCGTTGGGATAAACCAGCCGGTGCGGTAAAAACTACGCTTCCGCTGAAACGTCTGCTTCTAGGTTTTGATTATCGGTGCTGACTTGCCGCGGCCACAGGCTTTTAGCTGCCACAACGAGAATTGCTGCCACTATGCTGCCCAAGACGATTGCAGTAAGCCATGCGACAGGGTTGTCGATTGCAAACAGCACAAAAATACCTCCGTGCGGAACACGTGTGGCCGCACCCAAAGCCATTGAGGTGCCACCGGTGACGGCACCGCCAATCACAATCGACGGAATCACACGTAGCGGATCTGCGGCGGCGAAGGGAATTACTCCCTCTGAAATGAAGGCCGCACCGAGCACCCAGCCCGCTTTGCCGTTTTGACGCTCCGCCGAACTGAACAGCTTTGGTCGGAGCACAACTGCCAGAGATGTAGCCAATGGAGGTACCATGCCCGCCGCCATCACAGCGGCCATGACCTTCCATGATGCGGGATCTGCTGAGGCGATGTTTGCGACGGCAAAAAGATAAGCAGCCTTGTTGATCATTCCGCCCATATCCACGCACATCATTGCGCCGAGAAGACCACCGAACAGGAACGCCGCCGTCGTATCCAGTGATTGCAGCCACTGCTGCAGAGCCGTCATCAGCCACGCCAGCGGCATCCCGAGCAGCAGGTACATGGTGAGCCCAACGGACATAGCGCCGAGCATAGGAATCACGACAACCGGCATCAGCGGTCGCAGCCAGTCCGGGACTTTCATCCTCAACAGTAGGGCTACAACTAGTCCCGCCAGGATGCCTGTCACCAGGCCCCCAAGGAAGCCGGCGCCAACCGTGACCGCGATGGCACCGCCAATAAAGCCTGGTGCAATGCCGGCTCTGCCAGCCATGCCAAAGGCGATATAAGCACTCATTACAGCCACAATGACCTGCATGCCGTGGTTGCCAATGGCAAAAAGCGCCGAGCCGAGATACAGCCACAGCCCACTACGATCAATTAGCACGGTGCCGAGATCTTCTGTCGGCACAGCAATCGGGGCATCGAGTCCGATAATCTCCGGCAGCCGCAAATCCCTAGTCACGGCGTCAGCTACTACACCAACCTGATGACCGCCGACGAGGAATCCCAGCGCAATCAACAACCCCGATGCGGCCACGAACGGCACCATATAGCTGACACCGGTCATAATGGCATCACGAACCCAGTGTCCGAAGGCTTTGTCACCGCCTAACGATGATTTATGTGCCCCCACCTTCGTAGTTGCTTGTACCCTCTCAGATGAAGGGTCTGCGCCTGTAGTACCGGTTTGCGAACCGGCCTCCTTGTCGTGGTCATCCTTAGGTTGCGGCGCCTTTCGGTCGTAGGCGCGAACCCGTGATTGTTCTGCTTTTGCCTTCGCTTGTTTAATAACCGCAGTAGGTTCATTGACTGCCTTACGAATTGGCACTTTGACCTGTGGTTTATCGCTGAAGCGCTTAAGCCCCGTAACCCCAATATCGGCTGCGATTACTAGCACGTCGGCCCGGACAATTGCCTCTGCGGGGGCTTCCTGGGTTCCTGCCGAGCCCTGCGTCTCTACAGTTAGTGTGACATCAGACATGCTTTCTGCCGCGCCAGTAAGCGCTTCGGCTGCCAAATAAGTGTGTGCGATGCCCGTGGGGCAGGCCGTGATGGCGACGATATTGGTCTTCGCCGGAGGTTTTTTCGCTTTCCGACGAGGCGCTTTGGTGACGTGCTCGCTAATGATCCGGGCAGTCTCTTCATCGCTTTCAGCACCGCGAAGAGCTGCGCGAAACCCCTTATCGCGAAGTGCTTTTGCGAGTGCGGCCAGAATATCGACGTGGACATCGCTGTTACTAGATGGGACACCAATGAAAAAGAGCAGGTCCGCCGGCCCATCTGGTGTGGTGAATTCTGTAGCGCTGGTTAAGCGGGCAAACATCAGGGTCGGCTTCGACCAGTCCTCATGGCGGCAGTGGGGGATGGCTATCCCTCCCGACAGACCTGTCGGGGCCTTCTCTTCGCGTTCGAGGGCTGCTGCGACGATGCCGTTGCTGTCGGTGGCGCGGCCGGTCTCTACAGCTTTAGCGATGAGATAGTTAAGGATCTTCTCCTTTTGCGGACCGATATCTAGGTCAAGGAACACTGTCGACTCATCGGCTAGGTCTGATGCAATAGCGGAAAAATCTGCCGAAGAAGACATGGTTTTCTAATGCTCCTTATCTAGGCATCGAAAAGCTAAGTGTCGAGCTGCCATAACCGGCCGGCCTCGGGGTGAACCTGTTCTGGATAGGGGATGGTCGTACCGGGAAGACTGGTTGCCGCCGCCCCATAAGCTACGGCGGTGGTTAGTGCATCTTGGTAGCTATCACCGCGTTCGCGGGACATAACGTAGCCGGCCAAAGCACAGTCTCCAGCACCGACCGTCGACTGAGCGACTATCGAGGGGGAGGTAGCAGCGAAACAACCGCCTGACTTCACTGAAAGCACCGCCCCTGCTTCGCCGAGAGTGGCCAGGACTTCGGAAACGCCAAGCTCGTTCAGCGCACGAGCAGCCTGCGCTACGGGAAGATAGTTCCCTTCGGCTGCAGCGGCCTCAAGCTCTTCGCCGTCCTGATCAATGATTTGACCAAGTTCGTAGGCGTTCGGCTTCATCAAAAAAGGTCGCACCTTTGGAAATGCGCGAACGACCTCAGTCAGTGGGCCGTCGCTCGTATCCATAGCAACACGAATATTCGGGTTGACCGAATACACCGCCTCGGTGCATTGAACGTAAAAATCCCTGGGGACACCAGGGGGCAATGAACCTGCGAAAACTACCCACGTGGCGTGTTTAGCATGGTGGATAAGCTTCTCCAGGACACGCCTACGGTGCGCTTTCGTCAATGTCATGCCAGGGGAATTGAGCTTGGTGGTCGTCCCATCTGGCTCTGCGAGTGTGAGATTAACGCGGGCTTCGTTAGTCGTGTTGATGGCTTCATGGGGTATGCCAGAGACTTCCAACAGGCGCGTGAATTTTCCGGAGTCCGATGCCGGGTAGAGCGCGAGCGTCTTTTCTCCGGCGTAGTGCAACGCCTTGGACACATTAATTCCCTTGCCACCAGCCATGTCCTCAGCCATTGGTAGGCGGAACACGCCACCTCGCTTGAGCTCCGTATCGAGTCGAGCAAGTCGATCGATTGACGGATTTACAGTCAAGGTCAGGATCATGAAGCAACCACAACCTCGACACCTTGCTCCCTGAGATCGTTGACGAACTGTTCCGGGGCAGAGGAATCTGTAATCACGACGTCGATATCTTCCAATGCTGCAAAGCTGACGAGAAAGTCGCGGCCAAGTTTCGTCGAGTCCGCCATAACGATGACCTTGCGCGCATTCGTAATCATCGCGCGCTTTACCGCCGCTTCCTGCGGATCAGCAGTAGAAAGACCGTGGTCAATTGTCAAGGCATTAGAACCAATGAAAGCGACATCGGCACGCATAACCGCGAGAGTGCGGAGTGCCGTATCGCCAGCAACCGCCTGAGTAATGACGCGAACTTGGCCGCCAAGGAGTTGAAGCTCAATGCGGTTCGATCCTGCGAGTGTGATGGCGTTGGGAAGAGAGTTTGTGACAACCGACCAACGGCGGTTATCAGGGGAGTGGACCATCAGCTCTGCAAGAGCCTCGGTGGTAGTTCCAGCATCGAGAAAAATTCCACCACCAGAGTCAGGCAGAAAATCCGCAGCACAGCGGGCAATAGAGAGCTTCGCGTCCTTTTGCGCGTTCTTTCGAGCGGCAACTGAAAACTCAACAGTCTGAAAAGAACGAGTAGCCACAGCGCCACCGTGTACGCGGTGAACTGCGCCCTCTGCATCCAACTGAGCTAGGTCACGGCGAATCGTCTCTGCTGTGACATCGAAAGCTTCCGCAAGATCAGCGACCGTCACGCGCCCTTCGACTGCTGTCAAAGACGCAATCTTCCGGCGGCGTTCCTCTGCGTACATTCCCCGCTCCTTAGCTGTTAAGAAATTTCAGCTTTACTATCTGTTCCCAGTATGCCCGTTTATGTCTGTTTCGGGCAACGAAAATGTGGGAAATTAGAGGCTGCGTAGGACGCTGACAATCTTGCCGAGGATTTTGGCGTGCTCCGCGGGGAGTGGGTCAAAGGCGCGATTATGGGGCATGAGCCACTTGCCAGCAGCGTCTTCGTGCCATTCCTTGACTGTTGCTTCATCTTCAAACAGGGCTGCAACGAAATCTCCCTGTTCGACCACGTCTTGGGAACGGACTACCACCCAGTCTCCGTCGAGAATGCCCGCGTCAACCATGGAATCACCCACGACCTTGAGTAGGTATAGCTGACCAGAGCCCGTAATCTCCATCGGAAGTGCCATGTGACTTTCCACATGCTGCTCCGCCAAAATAGGGTTGCCAGCCGCAATCTGTCCAACGATAGGAACGAAGATTGGCTCTGGCATGTCCTCTGGCATCTCGGGAGTTTGGGTGGTGCCAGTAGCCTTTGGCCCAGGCTTTACCGGAGTGAAAGTGCCAGCGGAGGACTTCGAATCCCTTACGTTTACCGCGCGGGGTTTGTGTGGGTCGCGGCGGAGAAAGCCCTTCTTCTCCAACTCCTTGAGTTGGTATGCCACCGACGAGGTGGAATTCAAGCCCACAGCATCCCCAATTTCTCGAATGCTCGGTGGGTATCCGCGAAGTACGACGGCATCCGAAATGACGTCAAGAATCCGACGCTGCCGATCGGTGAGTGTTTTAGGGTTCGCTTTCTTCTTTTGAGCCATGGAACATCCCTTCTCAAACTCTTTCGAATGAATCATAACTCAAAACTGTTCGAATCGTCGAGCATCGAACACTGTGCGCCCTTGAATTCTTTAGAAAACGTGTACATTATCCGTGCGCGGAGGCGGTGATGATGTCGAAAATCGAAAATAAATCCGGATAGCAGTAGACAATATTCGAACATGGTGTTATAAATCGAACATGACAAGTTACTCGAACAGTCGTTTGATGAAAGGGTCTAGACGGATTCTCCGCATCCGCCCTTGGACATAGTCTCCACAGCGTCGGGAAACGGTCGTACAACTCTTATTCTCTCCAGGCCGGCAACGGTGGGAGAGTCAACGTTGGAAAGGGAGAAAACATGATGTCTACGGTTTCAACCGCACTTGGTGTTAGCAGCACATCTGATATTGACTTTTCTCAAGTTTCCGAGCTCCCTGCTCGGACGACACGGAAAGCCCCGTTGGTGTGGGGTGAACGTAGTGCGTCTTGCACACAGCACATCGTTCGGCCCGGTCAGCGTGCACGTATTGCACAGCGCAATCGAAATGGGGCTTCATCGGCGCGAATGCGGAGGGACAGGTCGCGGCCCAGTCATGTCTCGGTCAACTACGGGCGTCCGTCTCTATCCGTTAGCAGGGCGCAGCAGTCCAATCGTAGTGATGTATCCGCAGGCACTAACCTGACTCGCCTGATGGCGGTATGGGCTCTAGGGCTTGGTGCTTTCTTCGGAGTTTTCGGCAGCATGGTCTTTGAACAGGGACAAAGTGAGGCGGTCGAAAGCACCTTTACGTCTACGTACGCTTCCTACTCCGCGCAATAATCATTCCAGTTTCCGGTGTTGGGGTGGGACGTAGACTGGAGACCGTGTATTGCCAGTTTTGTCATCATGATCAGACACGAGTCTTGGACTCACGGTTGATAGATAACGGTATGGGGATTCGTCGCCGAAGGGAATGCCTGAATTGCGGCAAACGTTTTTCTACGATTGAACGCTCGCAGCTGATGGTCGTTAAACGGGATGGAATCCCTGAGGAATTCAACCGCGAAAAGGTTATCCAGGGTGTTCGACGTGCGTGCCAGGGGCGCGAAGTATCAGAGTCTCAGCTGAAGAAACTTGCACAAAAAGTGGAGGAGAGCCTCCGCGAGAAAGGCACGCCCCGGGTGGACTCAAACGATATCGGCCTTGCCATCCTTGAGCCGCTCAAAGAACTGGACGAAGTTGGCTATCTCCGCTTCGCTTCGGTGTACAAGTCCTTTTCCTCCGCGGACGATTTCGCGCAAGAGATTGCCAGCATGCGCAAGGGGAAAGGACCGCAGGCTAATGGCAACGAGGTTAAAAAGAACTAACGCAGTTTATCCACACGTTTCTTTATTCGAGTCAGGGATACGCTCTGGGCGGTACCCAGCCGTTGTGCGAAAAGGCTGACGCGCAGCTCTTGAATGAGCCACTGAATATCCCGTACCTCCGCGGAATTCGAACGTGCCTTAGGCAGCTGCTGAAGCTTTGCCGCCAAGTATTCGCGGGCCTCAGTCACCTCATCTTCACGTTCGGCATCACGGTCCGGGTCACGGTTCATTTCCTCAAGCCGAATCTCCATCGCTTGGAGATAACGTGGCAAATGTCGTAGGTGCTGCCAACCGTGCCTTGCCACAGCGCCCTTAGGGAACATGAACTCCAGCTGGCGACGCATATCGTCAATAGCATCGCCTTCCCACTTGTTTAGCTGATTCACCACCGAGACATAACGAGGCATTGCCTGGGCAACGCCGACGACCAATTGGCGCACCTCTGAGGCGACTCCAGAACGAACGTGTTCGAGTAGTTTGTCGAATTCCTTCGGATCGCGGACCGGGCCACCGGCAGCCATCATACGGTCGCGAATCACTGCGACACGGCAGTCCTCGACAAGCCCATCGGCGCCCCCATGTGGCCATGCGTCCACGCCAACACGTTGCTGGAGTGGAAGCCCCTTAGTCATTTGTGCACCATTTACTGGGCAATCCCGCAATAGCATTGTCAAGTTTGTGGTCGCCAACGTCGCCTCAGCCTGAGCCTTAGTTGGTTTAACCTCAATGGCCACGCCATCCTTGGTGGTCACCAGCGTCGGATACATCGTGACGGACTGACCGTCGACAGTACTTTTGACCGTTTCTGAGACGGCGCCCAAGTTCTCTGAAGTCCACTTTTTCACAGCTTCGCGTGCTGCAGACTTCGAACGTTTCGACACAGCAGTTGAGACCGTCGAGGCATGCTTGTCTCGAAGCGCAGCAAGATCCCGGCTCTGATCGACGATCTTTCCATGGCGGTCAACCACTGCGTAGTTAAAGCGCAAGTGTGCTGGCAGTTTCGAAGGGGCAAAGTCTGCACCATTGATGCCCGAGCCTCCGAGTCGTCGTAAAGCATCGGCAAAAACATCGACGAAGCGGCCTGAGTACGGAGTCATCGTCTCCAGCGCGCGGCGTGCGAAATCCGGGGCGGGGACAACGGACTTCCGCAGTGCCTTCGGCAGAGTGCGAATGTAGGCTTCCGCGAGCTCAGCGCGAAGACCTGGTACCTGCCAGTCGAAGCCATCTTCACGCAGACCTGCAAGAAGAGGCACGGGGACACGGAGAGTCACACCGTCATCAGGGGCGCCCGGTTCGAATTTATAGGACAGAGAGAAATCGACCGAGCCCTGCTGCCACATTTCGGGGAAGGCGTTGTCGTCGATGTCGCCGGCTTCGGGGTTGAGCAGCTTATTGGGATCAAAGTCCAGTAGATTTGGCTGCTTGGGCTTAGTTTTCTTCCACCAGCGGTCAAAATTGGTGGCCGTGGTGATAGAGGCGGGCAGCTTGGAGTCGTAGAACGCGTAGAGCACGTCGTCATCGACGACAATGCCGCGGGAACGCTGCTTTTCCTCGATCTTCTCGGCTTCGGCAAGTTTGTCTTGATTGTTCTTAAAGAACTCGTGATGTGTGTTCCATTCGCCGTCGACAAGCGCAGAGCGAATGAAGATCGAGCGGGCGGCGTCGGCATCGACTCGGTGATAAGGCACCAAACGGTCAACCACCACGGGCACGCCGTAGAGCGTCGACTTCTGGTAAGCCATCGCTGCACCGCGCTTAGTAGACCAGTGAGGCTCTGAGTACTGGTGCTTGAGCAGATGAGGGGCTACCTTCTCTACCCACTGCGGCTGAATCGTGCCGACGTTGCGCGCAAAAGTGCGCGAGGTCTCGACGATTTCCGCAGCCATCACCCAGCGAGGCGGCTTCTTTGCCAACGCGGACGAGGGGTGAATGAGGAACTTAGTGTTGCGTGTGCCGGTAAACTCCTTGCCCTCGCCCTCGCGCGTACCAATCATCGACAACAGACCCGGTAACAGCGACTTTGCCACCTCGTCGGGATTGTCGACACCACTGGTTGAGCTGCGGGCCGAAAGATGCCAGCCCAGCTCAGCCGTTGCCTGGTGGAGCTGACGCACCAAGTCCTGCCACTCGCGAACGCGCAGATAGTGGAGGTACTCGCGCTTGCACATCTTGCGGAATTGGTTACCGCTAAGCTCGCGGCGCTTTTCCTCCAGGTATTCCCAGAGCTTCAGCAGGGAGGTGAAGGCGCTGGTGGTGTCCTTAAAACGGGCATGTAGCTGATCTGCCTGAGCTTGGAACTCCAGTGGACGTTCGCGAACATCCTGCAGAGACAAAGCGGCGACAATGACGGTTACCGCCCCGAGAGTGGTGTTCTCGTACCCTTCGACCAGCATGCGGGCAAGACGCGGGTCGACTGGGAGACGGGCAAGTTGTCGGCCGATGTCCGTCAGCTCGGGGGCATCAGACCCCGACGTGGTGGTAATAGCCTGAAGCTCTGTGAGCAGGTTAATGCCATCGCGGATTGCTTTGTGCTCTGGTGGCTGGACAAAGGGGAAGTCCTCAATCGCGCCAAGCCGCAGTGAAATCATTTGCAGTACAACCGAAGCGAGATTGGTGCGCAGAATCTCCGGATCCGTAAACTCGGGACGCGAGAGAAAATCCTCTTCGCTGTAGAGACGAATCGCCACACCATCAGCTACACGACCACAGCGTCCAGAGCGCTGATTCGCAGATGCCTGGCTGATGTCCTCAACTGGCAGGCGCTGCACCTTCGTGCGGGTGGAGTAGCGGGAAATGCGTGCGGTACCAGTATCGACGACATACTCGATACCAGGGACCGTCAGCGACGTTTCCGCAATGTTGGTCGCCAGCACAATGCGACGCCCGGAATGCGGAGTGAAGATCCGATGCTGCTCTGCATTAGATAGCCGACCGAATAGTGGAACGGCTTCTACACCTTTCCAGTGTTTGCCCTCGATGGCTTCGGCAGCTTCTCGGATCTCTCGCTCACCCGAAAAGAACACCAGGATATCGCCGCCGCCAAGCCGCATCAGCTCTTCACACGCAGCGATAACACCATCGATCTGCTCGATGGCGACTTCCTTTTCCTGCCCATTCTTCGCAACAACGGTCCGCACCAGCGGGCGATAGCGGATTTCCACCGGGTAGGTGCGCCCTGACACCTCGATGATGGGCGCAGGGTGCTCGTCGTCAGGCGCGAAATGACGAGCGAACCGTTCCGGATCAATCGTCGCGGAAGTGATAATGATTTTCAGATCTGGACGCTGCGGCAGAATATGCTTTAAATATCCCAGCAGGAAGTCGATGTTGAGGCTGCGCTCGTGCGCCTCATCGATGATGATGGTGTCGTACTCGCGCAGCAGCCGGTCGCGGCCAATTTCGGCCAGCAGGATACCGTCGGTCATCAGTTTGATGCAGGTATCCTTGCCCACGCGATCGTCAAAACGCACTGCATAGCCGACGTGCTGTCCAATCTTTTCGCCCAGCTCATGAGCGATGCGCTCCGCGACGGAACGCGCCGCAATACGACGTGGCTGAGTGTGACCAATCTTGCCCCGCACGCCGCGTCCCAGTTCGAGGCATATCTTCGGGATCTGCGTAGTCTTACCAGAGCCAGTCTCACCAGCAATAATGACGACCTGGTTGTTTTCAATTGCCTCTGCAATGTCGTCGCGGCGCGCGGACACCGGCAACTGGGCAGGGTAGGTGATGCGAGGAATCGCTTTACGACGATCTTCTAACCGCTCCAGCGCAAAGTCGAGGTCTGCAGAGATTGCAGACAGCGCCTTCGGCGCGGATGCTCGCTTTAGCCGGCGTCGGAAGGACTGAGCCTCCCGAATCGGCAATTGATCAGCGAGCTGGTAGAGCTCCTTTTTACGCGTGTCCTTAGCAGGTTTGCCAGAGCGCTGTGGCCTGGCGGAATTGCGGTGGCCGGAGTGGTGGTTTCCCGACTGGGCACGTGGAGCTGGTTTATCAGAACGGCTAGGAGTACTCATGGTTGCCTACTAGATTAGCCGCGTCTGGGGAGACAACCCACATCTGTGCTGATTAAGAGGTGCTCGAGATAGTCCGATGGCAGCAGGGAGCGTCCTACTTTGCGGCTGCTAGCTCTTCGGCAACTTCCTTGCAGTCCTCGCGCCCACAGTGCTGTGTCTCGGTGTGCTCCCAGCAATCATCGCAAATAAGCACCTGACGACGGCAGGTATCTTCGTTGATGCAGTTCTGGAAGGTGTTTGTGGGCTTGCCGCAGTGGACGCAGTGCCCGAGCTGTACGTAGTCCTCGTCTTCGATGCCATCGCCAAACTCCATATGCATGCGCTTGTCGAAGACATATAGGGAGCCTTCCCACAGCCCCTTATTGCCAAACTTTTCGCCGTAGCGCACAATACCGCCGTCGATTTGGTAGACCTCTTCGAAACCGCGGTTCTTCATAAGTGCGGAGAGGATCTCGCAGCGGATGCCGCCGGTGCAGTAGGAGATAACCGGCTTGTCCTTCATCCAGTCGTACTTACCGGATTCCAGTTCGTCGATGAAGTCGTGCGTGGTCTTTACGTCCGGGACGACAGCGTTTTTAAACTTGCCAATCTCGGCTTCCATTGCGTTGCGGCCATCGAAGAAGATGACATCGTCGCCGCGTTCCTCGACCAGTTTATTGACCTCTTCCGGCTTCAAATGTGTGCCGCCGCCAATGACACCATCGACATCGACTTTCAGCTCACCCGGAGCACCGAAAGCGACGATTTCGTCGCGAACCCTGACGGAGAGTTTTGGAAAGTCATCAGCGCCGCCTTCGCTCCACTTGAACTGCATGGAGTGAAAAGCGGGGTACTGCTTGGTTTTCTTGATGTACTTCTTGCAGGCATCGAGATCACCGCCGACGGTGCCATTGATGCCGTGCTCGGACACCAGAATGCGGCCCTTGAGCCCTAACGACTCGCAAAGATCGCGCTGCCATAGCATGATGGCACGCGGATCGGACAGTGGGGCGAACTGGTAGTACAGAAGAATCTTGCTGATGCTCACGGGGACTATTCTAGTCTGCTCTCTCAGTTATCCTATTTTCGGCGTGAGCTGCTGGTATGGCTTAGTGCTTCTGATAGAGAGCCTTCTTCTGGTACTTAGGCTCCGAAGTCACTAGCACACCGAGGTTGCGGAAAATTGTTTCGTCCACGCTGCCCAGAATGGTGGTGGTGTGGACATCGCAGTTTCGAAGGTTCTTCAGCTCGGCGAGGGCTGCACGGGCATCGTCGCTGGTGGCCGCCGACACGGAAAGGGCGATAAGAACCTCGTCGGTATGTAAGCGGGGGTTGCGGCTGCCCAGGTGATGCGTCTTAAGCGTTTGAATTGGCTCAATGGCAGCTGGGGAGAGCAAGTGCAAGTCCGGGTCGATATTGGCGAGCTTCTTGAGAGCGTTGAGGAGCATTGCTGCTGAGCATCCGAGTAGTTCAGAAGTCTTGCCCGTGATGATTGTGCCGTCGTGCAATTCGATTGCGCTACCCGGTGCCCCGGTAGATTTCTCAACTTCAAGTGCTGGTGCGACGACTCGGCGGGCGGCTGTCGACACGTTGGCCTTGCTCATAATCATGGCAATGCGCTGTGAGACTTCGTCGTCTGCGCTGTTCTTGTGTTCGTCGACAAGAGCCTTGTAGTAACGGCGAACGATTTCCTGGTTGGATGCCTCTCGGCACACTTCGTCATCGTCGATACAGTAACCGGCCATATTGACGCCCATGTCGGTCGGTGACTTGTACGGCGACTCGCCCGCGAGCTTCTCCAACAGAGTGCGCAGCAGTGGGAAGACCTCGACATCACGGTTATAGCTGGTGACCTTGGTGTCATAGGCGGCCAAATGAAAAGGGTCGATGAGATTGATGTCATCGAGATCAGCTGTTGCCGCCTCGTAGGCCAGATTTACCGGGTGTTCGAGTGCCAGGTTCCAGATAGGGAAGGTCTCAAACTTTGCGTAACCGGAACGAATTCCGTGTTTGTGATCGTGATAAATCTGCGATAGACAGGTCGCCAGCTTTCCAGAGCCCGGGCCCGGCGCTGTAACAACGACCAAGTCCCGCGACGTTTGCGCCCATTCATTCAGCCCGAAGCCGGCTTCACTGACAATTTTCTCCGTGTTTGTCGGGTAGCCCTCGATATTGCGATGGCGGATTACGCTCAATCCGAGTCGCTGCAGGCGCTCAATGAAGTTCTTTGCCAGGGTGTTGTCGTCGGAAAGCTGCGTGACGACGACGCTGTCGACTAGAAACCCGCGTTCACGAAAGACATCGACGAGGCGCAGCACATCGTCTTCGTAAGTGATGTCGAGGTCAGCGCGGACCTTGTGGCGCTCCAAATCCTTGGCATTGATGCACACCATGATTTCCAGATCGTCTTTGAGGCGATCGAGCATAGCGATTTTATTGTCAGGCGTGAAGCCGGGGAGCACGCGCGAGGCATGCATGTCATCAAATAGCTTGCCGCCCATTTCGAGATAGAGCTTGCCGCCTTCACCTGCGATGTCTGCGCGCCGCTTCTTAATATGAGCGGATTGCATTTCGATGTACTTTTCGCGGTTAAAACCGACAGCCTGAGCCATGGTGCCCTTTCTGAAGTTGTGTCTGCGAGGAGCGCGCTAAAGCTTGCGAAATTCTACTGTGTCCATGGTAGTGATACTGCCTTGCGAATGTCGTATCGGTTACTGCTGTCGCGGGGGGAATTTTGGGAACTTTGGCTTATTAGGCCACGCGTAGGGGATTGTCTGATTAAAGTCCAACATATTGATATTCAAAAAGAAATATGAAGAGGATGTGACATGCTCGATCCCCAGATGGCATCATCGTCGAATTCGGCAGAACCAACCGCACGCGCCCCGTACCAAGTGGGCAGGCGAGGCTTCCTCGTCGGAGCAACTGCCGTGTCAGCTGCGAGTATGATGCCTGCCGTAAATGGTGCATCAAAGGCAAACGCCGCTCCTGCAAACGGGGCTTCTGCCGCCGCGGGGAATTCGACCACCACTTTGAATGTCGGTCGAGGAATGGCTGACATGACAGGCGAGCCACTCGGCGCTGGCATGAACGGGTATGCGGTCATGGACCAGACCACCTCGGGTCTGCGTCTTCGCCAGATGGCGAGTGCATTCATCTTCGGTGATGACAACGACAACCGTGTCGTCCACGTCACCGCAGATATGGGGCTCATGTTCCAGTCCATCCAGATGGAAGTTCTGCGGCGACTGCGAGCTCTCTTCGGAGACCTCTACCACGAGGGCAACGTGCTTATCTGCGCATCTCATACGCATGTCGCGCCGGGTGGTACATCGGGCCATCTTATGGTCGACCTGACTACTCTCGGTTTCCGTCCCGTCACTTTCGAAGCTGTGGTCGTCGGTGTGGTCAAGGCTATTGAACGTGCACACGCTGATTACCAGCCGTCGACTATCCACCTGACCAAGGGGATTGCCAAGGATGCGGGTGTTAACCGCTCCCTGGAGGCATTCAGGCGTAACCCCGAGGAAGAACAGCGTCTTTTCCCCGACGGAGTCAACCCGGAAAGCCATACACTGCACGTGAGTCGCGGTGGTCGCGAAGTCGGATTCATTAACTGGTATGGAATTCATCCGACCACCTTCGGCCCCGAGCACACCATCATCGACGGCGACAACAAGGGCTATGCAGCATGGAAGGTTGAGGTCGACCGCGGGGTTACCCACCGTGAGCCGGCCGATGCCCCCTTTGTCGCCGCATTTACCATGTCGTGCCCGGGTGACATCAGCCCGAACATGGGGCTCGTGCCAAATTCGGGTCCCGGCAACGGAGACGAAGCAGAGTCCGCCCGCATTCTCGGTCAGCGTCAGATTGACGCTACCCAGGGTCAGACCATTGCACTGCCAGGAGGCGGAATCTCTACCGTCCACAAGTGGGTCAACCTCGGCGATGTCGACATTGACGGCCAATTCACGCCCGACGGCCAGCCGCACCGCACTGGACCTGCAATCCTCGGTGCGGCCTTCGCAGCCAGTAGCCAGGAGGACGGCGGCGGCGAACCAGCCCTAGGTTTCAACGAGGGCCAGCGTGGAGGCACACCGTGGGTACGTCAGCTCAATAACGTCGTACTCCCGAAAAATATCGGGGAGATTCAGGGCGAGAAAGAATGCCTGCTGCCAGTGGGCTACATCGATGGTCTTCTCCAGCAGACCCACATGTTCTCCATCACCCGCATCGGTGGCTTCACCTTGATTACCAACGGCCTTGAACCCACCACGATGTCGGGTTACCGCATGCGTCAGCACGTCGCCGATGTCCTCGGCGTTCCAATCGACACTGTCATCTGCCAGGGCTACACCAACAGCTATGGACACTACGTCGTTACCCCAGAGGAATACGATCAGCAGGACTACGAGGGCGGCGCAACGGCTTTCGGCAAGTACACGCTCAGTGCGATGATCTCCATCTATCACGATCTCGCCCACGCGCTTGCCGACGGCATGGCTGTCGACCCGGGCAGTGCTGCAGGTGATCTCACTGGCATCATCCCGCCGTCGCCAGCAGGAGGAAAGACTATCGATTCCGTACCAATGGACAAGAATTTTGGTGACGTGCTCGAATCGACTGCAAGCGTCACGGTAGGGCAGCAGGCCGTTGCCCAATTCGTCGCGGCAAACCCGAATAACGACTTGCGACTGGAAGACGGCTACCTACTCATCAAGAATGACCGCGGTGAGATCGTTTCTGACGACTGGGACCAGGCAACTGTCATTGAATTTGCCAAGGACGGTAATTACACCACCGCCAAGGTCACTTGGGAGACCGGAGGAGTCGCGCCGGGCAAGTATGACATCATCGTGCGTGGTAGCGCGTTGGGTGCCGGTGATTCGCTGAACGAGTTCGAGGGAGTCGCCGCGGTGGAGCTCGTGTAAGAACGTCCAATTAAATACGTCCATGCGCACAATGTGACTTATACTTCGGCCTTTAAAAACTCATCAAGGGCTTGTCTCACGTATAGTCCGTTGTGCGCGTTATTTGTATGTATCCGTCAATTTGGCAGGAGCAATTTGCTTCATGAATACCTCAAACGATCCATATAGCAACAACGATTCTTACGGTGACGGCAGCCGGGACAATGAGTCCAATAACTATGACTCCCAGAGTCACGGTTTTCCCAACAATGGTTCGCAGGACTACAACCCTTACGGGTTCGATTCGGACGCACAACATGGCCCGCGTGGACCAGAGGATTCGCCACAGTGGAATCAGACTTACGGCCGTGAACAGGCTTATGGCGAAATTCCTTCTTATGGAACTGGCGAGTCGCGCGATAGTTACGGCGGGCAACCCTATGGTGCGGACTCGAGCTACTGGCAGCACCAGTCCAGCGGGGCTTCTGCAGCCGGTGCACTTGCTCCCGGAGTCAACATGCCAGGTGGCGATGAGCCGCCGGTGAAGCCTGTGGCACAGGGGCCGACGAAGGTCGACATTGGAAGTGCCTTTTCCGCGGCGTTTCGTAGTCTAAACAGCAATTTTGCTTCCTGGCTTGGCATCATGCTGACGTTCTTCGCCGTACTAGTCGCACTGATTGTTGGCGCAGCGGCAATTCTCTTTGCGACTGGTGACTTCGATCCGGACTTTGAGCCGAACTATCCAGGCGATGTTCCGTTTGAGGATCTAGGGTCAATGTTCGCGACTCTCGGCGCGATGGCACTCCTATTTGCCGTGGGCATGTTCGCGATGCAGGCATTTATGCTGCGCGGTGCATTCGAAGCTGTCGACGGCCGAGTGCCGAGCTACGGTGCTTTCTTCCGTGTAAACCGGTGGGGATCTCTTATCGGTGCCTACATTGTCACGTTCCTGGTGGGGCTGCTCGCCATGCTTCCGGGGATGGTGCTCTTCATCGCTGGAGTATCCCTGTCTGCCAACGGCAGTGAAGCTGCAGCTGCGATGATTCCCATCGGCTACCTGTTGGTACTTGTGCTGTCCATCTTCATCATGCCAATCACAGCGACTATGCCGCTTCTTGTTTTTGATGGTCGAGCAACAGCACTTGAGGCTCCGGTCGTCGCATGGCGCTTGGTGAAGCCTCAGTATTGGACGATGCTCGTTGCATTCATTCTGACGTCAATTGTTTCTTCCGCAGGTGCAATGCTCTTCTATATCGGTATGTTGTACACAGTCCCGCTTGCTCTCCTCGTGCAAGTACATATCTACCGTCAGCTCATCGGTGGCCGTCGAGTAGTTAATGAAGCCCAGGAGAATCCGGGTTATTACCCGCCACAGCAGTAGCCAAAAACGTACAAGAAAAAGCGCCCAAGGAACCGATAAAAATTGGTTCCTCGGGCGCTATTTCGTCAGCAGGTAATCCTGCGGGGGAGCGTTCGGCTATCAAAAGCCGAACCTAAGCTCTGAATATTTAGCGGGTAGCCTCAGCGAAGACAGCCTGTGCAACACCAGAGACGGTGCCTGCAATCTTCACAGCTTCCCAGACCTGCTCCTTGGTCAGACCAGCATCGCGGACGACCTTTGCGTGAGAAGTCACGCAAGCTTCACAGCCGTTGATGGCAGAAACTGCCAGAGACCACAGCTCGAAGTCTTCCTTCTCGACACCCGGATTGGAGATGATGTTCATGCGCAGGCCGAACTTGACCTGTGCGTAGTCATCACCGAGCATGTGGCGAGTGCGGTAAGCAACGTTGTTCATGCCCATAACGGTGGCCGCACCAAGCGCAGACTCGAAAGCCTCGTCAGACAGGTGCTCCTTGGCTTCCTCAGCGATCTCGGAGAAAACGGTCTCGTTGCGGGTGGCAGCAGCGGATGCAAGCAGGGTACCCCACAGCTGCTGCTCGGAGAGTTCCGTAGAACGGGTGAGAGTGCCAAGGTTCAGCTTCATGTCCTTGGCGTACTCCGGTAGACCGGAACGAAGGTTATCGATGCTCATATGAGTTACTTCAGCTCCTGCTTCAGAACGTCCATCTTGTCGATGTTCTTGGTCGGGTCATTCTTCTGCCAGTTACATGCGCAGACCTCTTCAGACTGAAGAGCGTCGAGAACACGCAGAACCTCGTCAACGTTACGACCGACAGCGTCCGGGGTAACGGAAACGAACTGAATGATGCCGTCCGGGTCAATGATGAAGGTTGCGCGGTCTGCAACACCGTCAGCGTTCTCGACGCCGAGTGCACGCATCAGGTCATGGCGGATGTCGGAGAACATCGGGAACGGGATGTCCAGCAGTTCCTCGTGGGTTGCACGCCAGTTGAAGTGGGAGAACTCGTTGTCGCCAGAGCCACCGAGAATAACGGTGTCACGGTCCTCGAATTCCTCATTCAGCTTGCCGAATGCAGCAATCTCAGTCGGGCAGACAAAGGTGAAGTCCTTCGGGTAGAAGAAGACGACCTTCCACTTACCCTCGTAGGACTCATTGGTTACCTGCTCGAAGTAGTCATCCGGAGAAGAAGCGTTTGCATCACGCAGGTTGCCGCCCTTCAGAGCGGTCAGAGAAAACTCGGGGAACTTGTCGCCAACAGTCAAAATTGCCATGGAATCCTCCTGAATGTATTCCTTTTGGGGTCACACACCATTATGCCTATGGATTCCCGAACCGTCAAGAGGAAAAAGTTAATAAGCTCGTGTAGGCTTATAGGTATGCGTAATAGAGATTATCGGCCCACTTTGCCTCAGTTACGTGCCTTTGTCGCGATTGCCGATACCGGTCACTTCGGTCAAGCCGCTGCCCGCCTCGGCATTTCACAGCCCAGCCTGTCACAAGCGCTTTCCACCCTTGAGCAGGGACTGGGGGTGCAGCTTGTAGAGCGTTCGACTCGCCGAGTGCTGGTGACGCCACTCGGTCGCGGTCTGATTCCATATGCCCGCCAAGCATCTGAAATTGTTGACGAGATCGTTGCTCGCGCCTCTGGCCGTACAGATGATTTGTCCGGACCACTATCCATTGGTGTTATCCCTACGGTTGCTCCATACGTGCTGCCCAACTTCCTCCAGTTGGTTCGTGACGAGCTGCCAGATCTAAAGCCTAGGATCGTCGAAGAGCCGACCGAGCGCCTCATCGAATCACTTCGCTCCGGCACCATTGATGCAGCCATCATGGCACTGCCGTCCGATGTGCCTTCCTTTGAAGAGATCTACCTCTACGACGAAGAGTTCTACATCGTCGTGCCAGAGGATCATCCGCTGGCAGGTAAGGAAGAGGTAAAGCTTGAGGCAATCAGAGACTTGGACTTGCTTCTGCTTGACGACGGTCATTGCCTGCGCGACCAAGTGTTGGATATTTGTCGCAAGGTCGATGCTGTTCACGGCGAGACCTCCAGCTTGGAAACACGGGCGGCTTCTCTATCGACCGTCGTGCAGTGTGTTGCCGGTGGGTTGGGGCAGTCGCTTGTACCGGAATCGGCTGTCAAGATTGAGGCCGACCGTCCCGGCCTGGCTGTTGCGCGATTCGAAGGTCCGGCACGGCCGGGACGCACCATTGGGCTGGTTCACCGCGCATCATCGGTACGCGGCGGCGAGTTCAATCGAATTGCTGAACTGGTACGGCAGGCCTACATAGACGCTGTTGCCTAAAGCTCTCTTGGCGCATGCCGCAGTAGCGTATGAAATAAGCAAAACCGGGCTGGTAGTTCCAGCCCGGTTTTTCGCGTTTATCCCTGAATAATTCGGGGGTTAAGTGACAAAAAGTGTGTCT
>NZ_KV787409.1:0-112853 GCF_001807105.1 Corynebacterium sp. HMSC14H10
AGGTCGCCGCCGGCATAAAAAGTTTATTGTTGTGGGTCGTGGTAGCCAGTTCCCGTGTGGGGTGGGGTGCTGCGGCCCACTTTTTGTTACCCACAGGTCAACGACATTAAAGAGGGGGTTGGTCTGCTCGGTAGCGGAAGGCGGGCTTACCGGTGTCTCGTGGCTTAAGGGGGGGGCAAAGGGTGTCCGGGTTAATGGACACAGGCGTGTCCACTTAGAGGATCGCCCGGTTGGCACCTTTCGCTGCTTACCTCGATGTGAGTTACTGACTGCCTTTATGGCTGTCATTGGCGGGGGAATGCGGGGGTAGTTCCTGGGTCTATGGCAGCGGCTGTGGGCTAATTAAAGTTACTGACTGCGTTTATGACAGAAATAGCGCGAAAAATCGCTTGAAAGTGTCATAAACTCACACAGTTTCACCTTTGCAGCCCGTATTTACGCCTACAGCCCCCATTCACATCTGCGTCCCCCATCCACGCCCGCAGCCCCGTTCACGCCCACAACCCCTCCATCACGCCTACAGCCCCAACTCACAAGCAAAGCTCGCAAGCTCATTGTCAACTAGGCCCAACTACGCCCAGCGAGACCCAAACATACGTCGATAGCGCACATACTACCTTCCGTAGGGCACAAGTTACCCCCGTTAACGAACGCTGCAATTGTGCCTTTACCAGCACAAATTAGCCAACGCTAAGCCAGGTTCGAAATATGCCCTAAATATTGCGTAATTTCATAACGTATTTACTTGTTAAATAGGGAACCCTAAGCTAATGTTTCACAGGTAATGATTACCTAAGTAAGTGATTGGGTAACGGCGTCTAAGTCGCGTTTGTTTAACAATCCTACTGTGACCGAAGGGATGCCTTTAAGTGGCGCGTTCTAACTCCGGCCGTATTCGCAATATCGTAGTTGCATCTGTTGCGAGCCTTGGACTTGTTCTTGGTGCATGTTCTACTGATGCCGGTAACGAGGATAAGTCTGCAGCTGCAGGCAACGGGTCTACTATTACCGTTACTGATAATCATGGTGAGCAGACCGTACCTGCCGAGATTGACTCTGTTGTGGCCACGGATAACCGTTCCTTCGAGATGCTCGATCAGTGGGGTATTAAGCTGGCTGCAGCTCCTAAACCGATTATCCCGTTCACGGTTTCCGACTACAAGGACAATCCTGACGTTCAGGACATCGGCAATCACCGCGAGCCGAATCTCGAAATTGTTGCTGCTGCTGACCCGGACCTAATTGTGAACGGTCAGCGTTTCGGCAAGTACTACGATGACCTGAAGAAGCTCGCTCCGAACTCCGCGATTGTGGAGTTTGAGCCGCGCGAGGGCAAGCCGCTGGACGAGGAGCTCAAGCGCCACGCTAAGGGCCTGGGCACCATCTTCGGTAAGGAGAAGGAAGCCGATCAGCTCATCGCAGACTTTGACAAGGCTCTGGAGCGTGCTCGCAAGGCTTACAACCCGGACGTGAAGGTCATGGCACTTAACTCGTCGGGCGGCACCCTCGGTTACATTGCTCCGACTGTTGGTCGTACCTTCGGCCCGCTGTTCGACCTGATTGGCATGAAGCCGGCGCTGGAGGTCGACAAGGCCAGCGATGACCACCAGGGTGATGAGATTTCCGCCGAGTCCATCGCTGAGGCGAACCCGGACTTCATCATGGTGCTTGACCGCGATGCCGGCACCTCTGTCCGCGGTACCGATGAGTACCGTTCGGCACAGTCTGTGGTCGAGGAGGCTGCTCCGCTGAAGAACGTGAAGGCAGTCAAGGAGGGCAAGATCTACTACGCCCCAGAGGACACCTACACCAACGAGTCCATTATCACGTACACGGAGATTCTGAACGGGCTTGCCGACGCCTTCGAGCAGGCCTAATAGTTCTCTGACCAGTCACAGGAGTACCTCACCAACTCTATGCAGAAGTTACTGGATTCCCGACTAGCCATCGGGATTGCCTTTGTGGCAGTCCTGGTGGCTATGTCGCTGTTTGTAGGCCAATACGACATCCTGGGCGCCGACGACGGCTGGGAGATGTTCGCCACTACGCGTATACCGCGCACCATTGCACTAGTGCTCTCGGGTGCCGCGATGGCGATGTGTGGCTTGGTCATGCAGCTACTTACGCGCAACAAGTTTGTCGAACCCACCACCACGGGAACCACGGAGTGGGCTGGTCTCGGCCTGATTTTCGTGATGTATTTCTTTCCTTCGGCCTCGATGCTTGGTCGGATGGGCGGGGCAATCATCTTCGCTTTCATCGGCACGGCAGTGTTCTTCCTGTTCTTGCGCCGTGTCGCTTTGAAGTCAAGTCTGGTTGTGCCCATCGTGGGCATCATGTTGGGTGCGGTAGTCAGTTCGATTTCGACTTTCTTTGCGTTGCAGACGGACATGCTGCAGTCGCTAGGCGTGTGGTTCGCAGGCTCCTTTACTGCCATTTATAAAGGGCAGTACGAATTCCTGTGGCTGGTCGTCATCGTGGTTGCAATCGTCTTCGTATTCAGCGATCGGTTAACGGTTGCGGGGCTTGGTGAGGACATTGCCACCAACGTCGGTCTGAACTACAAGCGAATCGTGTTCCTGGGAACGGGGCTGATTGCAATCGCAACAGGTTTGGTCACCGTCGTGGTGGGCAACCTCCCATTCCTGGGGCTCATCGTCCCGAATATCGTCTCCATGTTCCGTGGAGATGATCTGCGCTCCAACCTGCCGTGGGTGTGCCTGGTGGGAATTGGCACCGTGACGATTGCGGACCTGATTGGCCGCGTCATTATCGCCCCGTTCGAGATCCCGGTATCGGTGATTCTCGGCATCCTGGGAGCTGCCATCTTCGTCTATCTGATTGTGGAGCGGCGTCGTGCTTAATCTCAGTTCAACTCACACGGTGGCCGACCAGGCCGGGCCGCAAACGACGTCGTTTAGCACGGCCGCCGCGGCGCGCAGGTACTGGATTATCATTGCTGCGCTGGTGGGCCTGGCGGTGTTGTTTACGGCGGGCCTGCTCGCGTGGGATAACCCGTTGCCGTTCGGTACGGATGGTTTTTGGCTGATTGCGCGCCGGCGTCTTGATGCCGTAATTGCCATGATCGTGGTTGCCTGCTGCCATGCCGTCGCGACGGTGGCGTTCCAGTCGATTGCGAATAACCGAATTATTACGCCGTCGATTATGGGTTTTGAGGCGCTGTACGTGGCTATCAGTACCACTGCGGTGTACTTCTTCGGTGCGACGGGGCTGATGAAAGCTGGCTCGGTTGGCGCGTTTGTGCTGCAGCTCGCGCTGATGGTGGGGCTGTCGCTGGTGCTGTATGCGTGGCTGCTGACCGGGCAGGGCGCGGATATGCACAGCATGCTGCTGGTGGGCATTGTCATCGGTGGCGGACTGGCTTCGCTGTCGACGTTCATGCAGCGCATGCTCACGCCTTCGGATTTTGACCTGCTGACGGCGCGGCTGTTCGGCTCTGTCAACAACGCTGACCCGGAGTTTTTCCCGGTGGCGATGCCGCTCGTGATAGGGGCGATCGTGGTGATTGCGTTGCATTCGCGGGTCCTCAATGTCATGTCGCTGGGGCGTGAGGTCGCGACGAATCTGGGTGTGAACTACCAGGTTCGGTCCATCACTGTGCTGGTCGCGGTGTCGGTGCTGATGGCAGTATCGACGGCTATGGTCGGCCCGATGACATTCCTCGGCTTCCTGGTCGCGACCATTGCGTACCAGGCTGCGGATACCTATGACCACCGCTTTGTGCTGCCGATGGCGGCGCTGATTGGCTACGTCACGCTGGCCAGTGCGTATTTCATCCTCAATCACGTTTTCTATGCCCAGGGCGTGGTGTCCATCATTATCGAGCTGGTTGGCGGTTCGATCTTCCTCTACGTCGTTTTGAAGAAGGGACGGCTATGATTCTCCTCGACAGTGTAAGCAAGAGCTATACCAGCGAGGTGTCAATTGGCCCCGTTGACCTGGAAATTCCAACCAACGCGATCACGGCTCTAATCGGTCCGAACGGCGCGGGCAAGTCCACGCTCTTGACTATGATTGGCCGCCTCCTTGCCGTCGATTCCGGTGACATCAACGTCGGTCCATACAACGTGGGCAAGACCAAGTCGAAGGATCTGGCGAAGGTGCTGTCGATTCTGCGCCAGGACAACCACTTCGTCACGCGTCTCACCGTGCGCCAGCTGGTCAGTTTCGGCCGCTTCCCGTACAGCCAGGGGCGCCTGACCGCTGAGGACGAGCGCATCATCTCCCAGTACATCGAGTTCCTCAATCTTGAGGCGCTCCAGGGCCGCTACCTCGACGAGCTCTCCGGTGGGCAGCGTCAGCGCGCGTATGTCGCAATGGTGCTCTGCCAGGAGACGGATTACGTGCTTCTCGACGAGCCGTTGAACAACCTGGATATTTCTCATTCGGTCGACATCATGTCGTACCTGCGCACTGCAGTGCGCGAGTTGGGGCGCACCATGGTGGTGGTGTTGCATGACATCAATTTCGCGGCTCGCTACGCCGATTACATCTGTGCGGTCAAGGATGGCCAGATTGTCGAGCACGGCCCAACCGCAGAGCTGATGCGTTCGGAGGTTCTGAGCCCAATCTTCAATACCCAGATTGACATCGTCGAGGGTCCGCACGGACCGGTCGCCTGCTACGGCTCTTAAGGCAATTCCTGGCCGGTCCCACGCAGCCGATACAATCTAGCCTCATGACTATTACTGCTGCCGTTGACGGTTCCGCTCTGCACAACCCCGGACCTGCCGGGTGGTGCTGGTATATCGACGACAGCTGCTGGGCCGCCGGCGGATGGAAAGAGGGAACCAATAACCGCGGCGAGCTCACCGCTCTTGCCGAGCTGCTCCGCGCCACCGCGCACATTCCCGACGAGCCGCTTTTCGTACTGTGTGATTCGCAGTATGTGATTAACTCCGTCACTAAGTGGATGCCGGGATGGAAGCGCAAGGGCTGGAAGAAGCGCGACGGTAAACCTGTCCTCAACGTCGACATTTTGCAGGACATCGACCAGCTGCTCGTCGGCCGTAATATTCACCTCGAGTGGGTTAAGGGGCACTCCGGCCACGACATGAACGAGGCCGCTGATCAGCGCGCCCGCGCCGCCGCCACTGCGTATCAGAAGGGCACCGCCGTACCCGAGGGGCCAGGGTTCGCTGGCGCGGGTAGTCGCGCGCAGACGAATGCGGCGCCGACAAAAACCGCGCCCGCCGCGCCTAGTTCCGAGCCCAAGACGCCCAAGGCCGCAACCTTCGAGCAGGAAGGCCTCTTTGACCTCGCCGTCGACACCACCGTGACACCCGAGGACGCCGCCAAGGAAGCGCTCACCATTTTCCGCCGCGCCGCACATCGCGCTGAGCAGGGTAATGCCCGCGCACTCAAGGCATTGCTTAACGACGCCCTGGGCGCCAACCTCGCCGTGCCAGACGGGCTTTCGGATGCCGAACATGAGCTCCGCATCGAGGGAACCACCGCCACCGCGCAGTTCACCACTGACGACTGGGTTGGCCTGGCTGTCTGGGATTTGTCCCAAGCAGTGGGGAAGGCCACAGGTTCCGCACGTTTGCTGGGCTGGAATGTGGGCAGGTCTTAGCGGTAGTATGAAAGTTTGGTCTTTTAGGTAGACCGCCAGGCAATCCGGGGTTACTGGTAGCCTGAAAACACATAAATTCTTTTACTCATTACATATAAGGAGCTCCGACTTCATGGCTGAGCACGAAGGTCCTCGTTCCGGCGAAGGCCGAGGAAATCGCGGAAACCGCGGGTCTAACCGTTCCCATGGTCGTGGCGAGGGCGGCTTTAACGGGCGCAACCGCAACGATCGTCGTGGACAGGGTGGTGGCCCAGGTGGTCGTGGCGGTAACCGCGATTCCCGTGGTTCGCGGGGCTTCCGTCGTGATGATCGCGATGATCGCGACTTTAACCGTGGCGACCGCAATGAGCGCGGTGGCCGTGGCGGTCGTGGTTACAACCGCAACAATCGAGATGATCGTAATGAGCGCAACGATCGTGGCGAGCGCAGCTTTGACCGGAACGACCGCGGCGACCGCAATGATCGTCGCGGCCCGGTCGGGCGCGGTGGCCAGGGAGGTCGCAACTTCGACCGTCGTGGCGGCAAGCCACGTCGCTCCAACCGTGGTGGCCGCTTCCAGGATGAGAAGCGTACGCACCGCACCGGCCCGCAGCGCCCAGGCTTCCGCGAGGAGCGCATTGAGGCCCGTAAGAACGAGCCGAAGCTGCCAGATGACATTCGCGCAGACGAGCTCGACCCGAGCGTGCGCCAGGATCTGAAGAGCCTGGCTAAGGACAACGCCGACAAGGTTGCTCGTCACATGATTATGTCCGCAATCCTGATGGCTGAAGACCCGCAGCGTGCCCTGGAGCACGCCCGCGCAGCGAAGGACCGCGCTGGTCGCGTCGGTGTCGTTCGTGAGACCGCTGGTGTTGCCGCGTACCACGCAGGTGAGTGGAAGGAAGCTTTGGCGGAGCTGCGTGCTGCTCGCCGCATCTCCGGTGGCCCGGGCATGCTCGCGGTCATGGCGGACTGTGAGCGCGGCCTCGGTCGCCCAGAGAAGGCCATTGAGTTGGCTCGCTCCGAGGAAGCCAAGCAGTTGGACAACGAGTCCAAGACTGAGCTGGCTATCGTCGCCGCAGGTGCTCGCCGAGATATGGGCCAGATCGATGAGGCTTTGGTTGAGCTGGAGACCCAGGATCTGAACCCGGACCGCGAGGATTTCGAAGCAGCTCGTCTGTTCTACGCCTACGCTGATGCGCTGGTGGAGGCCGGTCGTAAAGACGATGCCAAGGTGTGGTTTACCCGCTGCGCCAAGATCGATGTGGACCAGATGCTCGATGCTCGTGAGCGCATCGAAGAGCTGAGCAAGTAATCAGCCCAGCTGCCGGCTCGCAACATCAGCCACCGCTAACGCACCGCTGGCGCAATCGGGCTGCGCATCTACAATTCGTCGTAAAGCGTTCCTATTTCGTAAAAGGAGAAATGAACCCCCATGGCTTCTGTCGCTTCTTCCTATGATGCCGCTCTGCTGGATCTGGATGGCACGATTTACGAGGGTGGCGCGGCGATTCCGAACGCGCTGGAGGGGCTGACTGAGGCGGCGCTGCCGATGGTGTTTATTACCAACAATGCCTCGCGCGCGCCGCAGACGGTGGCGGATCAGCTCAATGGGCTGGGCTATGACGTTCACGCGGACGATGTGATGACGTCGGCGCAGGCGGCCATTGAGATGGCGGCGGAGGTCATTGAGCCGGGCTCGAACGTTTTTGTGTTGGGTGCGGAGTCGTTTAAGCAGTTGGCTCGTGAGGCGGGGTACAACCTCGTGGATTCCGCTGATGACAACCCTGCGGCGGTGTTCCAGGGGCTCAACCGTGAGATGACGTGGAAGCAGATGTCGGAGGCGGCGCTGGCGGTGTCGCGAGGTGCGCGCTTCCTGGTGTCGAATTTGGATACGACGCTGCCGTCGGAGCGCGGTTTCCTGGTTGGTAATGGTTCGGTCGCTGCGGCGATTTCTACGACCACGGGCGTGGCGCCGCTGTCGGCGGGTAAGCCGAAGCCGCCGATGTTTATTAAGGCGGCGGAGCGTGTGGGCGCGAAGAATCCGCTGGCGATTGGGGATCGCCTCGACACCGACATCGCGGGCGGAAATGCGGCAAAGATGGACACGTTTATGGTGGTCACAGGCGTTTCCACGCATATGGATGTCGTTGCGGCGCCGCCTGAGCACCGCCCGACGCTCATCGGTGCTGACATGACTGCGCTGAATCGTGAGCTGGATCAGGCACGTCCGGCTCCGCAGGCTGGTTTCACCGCGCGTTACGACGACGCGGAGGCCGGTGTCATCGTTCTTTCTGGCGGTGACATGGAAGATCTTCGGTTGGTGAACCCGGCGGAGGCCGCGGTGGCGGCTCTGCTGACGGTCGTAGATGTGGTGTGGAACTCTGAGGCTGGTCGTGCTGGCGCAGTCGAGGTCGCGCAGGTCCGCGCGGAGGGCCCGGCTGCTGAGGCGGCGCTGGCTGCCTGGCGGAAGTGATAGCCGATGAGTGAGGTTGCACCGAAGCCGGGGCAGGGGCTGGGGCAGGGCGCTGGTCCTGTGCCGGGGCCGAAACCCGGCCCTGCATCTGTACCGAGCCCTGCGCCTAGCCCGGCGGCGATGCCCGGCGCGCGTGAGGTAACTCCGGAGGACGTCCGCGAGCAGGTGGCGGCCGCACTGTCAGCACCTGCCCCGACGCCGCAGGAGAGAGTCGCGCAGTTTGAGCGGGCGCATGAGATTTTGTATGAGGCCCTGGGCTCGTCACGCAGGGAAGGAAAGTGAACGCGGTGGCAAAGAAAGCTCCTAAGCGCAGGCTCGATGCGGAGCTGGTGCGAAGGAAGATTGCTCGCTCCCGTGAGGCGGCAGTGGACATGATTAAAGCCGGCCGAGTTGAGGTCGGTGGTTTTGTCGCCTCTAAGCCCGCGACTGCGGTGACGGGGGACGTGTCCATTCGCGTCAGTGGTCTGGAAGAAGACGAGAACTGGGCGTCGCGCGGGGCTCACAAGCTGCTCGGCGCACTGGAGGCTTTCGAGCCGCAGGGCCTGGACTTGAAGGGCCGGAAGGTGTTGGATGCCGGTGCCTCCACGGGCGGCTTCACCGATGTGTGCCTGCGCCGCGATGTCGAGACCGTCTACGCCGTCGATGTCGGTTACGGTCAGTTGATTTGGCGCTTGCAGGATGACCCGCGGGTGGTTGTGCTCGACCGTACTAACGTCCGCACGTTGACGCCGGAGATTCTCGGTGGCACGGCCGATGTCATGGTTGGCGACCTGTCGTTTATTTCTTTGAAGCTGGTCCTGCCAGCGATTGTTTCCTGCCTCGACGAGGGCGCTGACCTGCTGCCAATGGTCAAGCCGCAGTTCGAGGTGGGCAAGGAGCGCCTTGGCTCCGGTGGTGTCGTGCGCAGCGATGCACTGCGTCAGGAAGTTGTCCAGGAAGTCGCCGAATACGCCCGCACTCTGGGGCTGTCCTTCCGCGCAGCCGTGGCCAGCCCGCTGCCGGGTCCGAGCGGCAACGTGGAGTTCTTCCTGTGGCTGGTGAAAGACGGCGGCGCCAGCGATATTGGTGATGAGGCTATGGCTGCGGCCATCGCCAAGGCTGTTGAGGAGGGGCCGCACAATGACTAGCGCGAAGACTCACTCACGGGAAAGCAAGCCCAAGACCAGCGCCGGCAAGCGCGAGATTCTGCTGGTTCCACACACTGGCCGTAGCGCCAACCTGGAAATGGCCGCCGAGGCCGCCGAGCTGCTCGGAGCTGCGGGCATCGATATCCGCGTGCTGGCCGGTAAGAACCCGGAGGCGCTGGCCGCGCACCCAACGCTTGGTAAGTACCCGCGCTACTGGCATTCGCCGCAGGCGGCATCGGGATGCGAACTCGTCCTTGTCCTCGGCGGTGACGGCACCTTCCTGCGCGCCGCGGATATTGCGCATTCGGCTGATCTGCCGGTGCTCGGCATCAACATGGGGCACGTGGGCTTCCTCGCCGAGTGGGAGCAGGAGTCCATGACGGAGGCGATTAATCGCGTCATCAAGCGTTCCTGGCGTATCGAGGACCGCATGACGATCCGCGCCACCGTCCGTGACACCACCGGCCGCGTAATTGGCTCGGGTTGGGCACTGAACGAAGTCAGCATCGAAAACGTCAACCGGCGTGGTGTGCTGGACGTCATCCTGGAAGTCGATGGTCGCCCGGTGAGTTCCTACGGCTGCGATGGCGTGCTGATTTCCACGCCGACCGGCTCCACCGCGTATGCCTTTTCCGCAGGTGGGCCCGTGCTGTGGCCGGAACTCGACGCCATGCTGGTCGTGCCCAATAACGCCCACGCGCTGTTCTCCCGCCCGCTGGTGATCTCCCCGCATTCGACCATCGCCATTGAAACCAACCACGAGACCGCCGAGGCGGTCGCGGTGCTCGATGGTTTCCGCAATATCTCTATGCCTCCGGGCAGCCGCATTGAAATCGAGCGTGGCGCGCAGCCGGTGCGCTGGGTGCGTCTGGACGAGCAGCCGTTCGCCGATCGTCTGGTGCACAAGTTCCGCTTGCCGACGTCCGGGTGGCGCGGCCCCGCCGAAGCTCAATAGCCCCTAAACACGGCAGACGAGACCCGACACTTCAAGGGAAGGACTGATTGCAGGCGCCATGCTGACTGAGATTTCCATCCGCGACCTCGGCGTTATCCCCGACGCGACGCTTGAATTCAGCCCAGGCCTGACCGTACTCACAGGGGAAACCGGTGCGGGTAAGACCATGGTGGTCACCAGCCTCAAGTTGCTCTGTGGCGCGCGTGCCGACGCCGGCCGCGTGCGCACCGGCGCAGACAAGGCCCTGGTGGAAGGCCGCGTTACCACCGAGCACCTCTCGGAGGAAGAGTCAGCCACCATCGATGCTGTGGTTTCTGAGCTCGGCGGCGAGCGCGATGAAAATGATGAGTACCTGCTTGCTCGTCAGGTCTCCGCGAAGGGCCGCTCCCGGGCGTGGGTTGGAGGCCGCAGTGCCTCGGCTGCGGCGTTGGCGGATGTCTCCACCCGTCTGGTTGCCATTCATGGCCAGAATGATCAGCTGCGCTTGCAAAGCGCTGATGAGCAGCGTGCGGCCATCGACCGCATGGATGCCGACACCATCGCACCAACGCTGGAAACCTACCGGCAGCAGCGTGCACACTGGCGCGCCCTGGCCAAAGAACTGGAAGAGAAGACCTCCAAGCGCCGCGAACTGGCCATGCGTGCCGACCAGCTCAGCTTCGCCATCGAAGAAATCGATGCGGTCTCACCCGAGCCGGACGAAGACCAGGACCTGGCCTCCCAGATCCGCCGCATGCAGGATCTGGATGGTCTCCGCGACGCTGCAGCCGTGGCGCTTGCCTCCATTGATGGTGCCGCTGCCGTGAGCACGACCGGCATGGATGCCGCCACCGAGGACTCCGGCGCAGCCGAACTCCTCGGCGCCGCCGCGAACGAGCTCGCCGCCGCAGACGACGATGAACTCACCGAGTTTTCCAACCAGCTCAATGAACTGACCAGCCAGCTCTCTGAGATCTCCGCTGGCCTCGGCGCGTTTCTCTCCGGTCTGCCGGAGGAAACCGAGTCCCTGGACAAGCTCATGCAGCGCCAGCAGGAGATCAAGAACCTGACCCGCAAGTACGCCCCGGACATCGCAGGTGTCTTGGCCTGGAGGGATAAGGCGGAGCGCAAGCTCGCCACGCTGGATGTCTCCGGCGAAGCCCTGGACAAACTCACAGCGGAGATCAAAACCGCAAAGAAGAAACTCGGCACCACCGCGCGGAAGCTCTCCAAGGCTCGTGCAAAAGCCGCAAAGCACCTGGAAGAGGCCGTGACCAAGGAACTCAAGGGCTTGGCCATGCCACATACCTCGCTGGTGGTGGAGATCACCAAGGCCGACACCTTTGGCCCCGCTGGTGTGGACAACATCGAGTTCAAGCTCCGCGCCCACGAAGGTGCCGAGCCGCGTCCACTGGCTTCTTCCGCATCCGGCGGTGAGCTTTCCCGTATCATGCTGGCATTGGAAGTTGTCCTCGCCGAAGGACAGGCCGGACACACGATGGTTTTCGATGAGGTCGATGCCGGTGTTGGTGGGCGCGCGGCTGTGGAGATTGGTAAGCGCCTGAAGCAGTTGGCGGTGAATAACCAGGTGATCGTCGTCACGCACTTGCCTCAGGTGGCGGCGTTTGCGGATACCCACTTGGTGGTCAGTAAGGATGCGCGCTCGGGTGCGGTGTCGTCGAAGGTGACGAGCCTGGGGGACGAGGAGCGGATTGACGAGCTCGCGCGGATGATGGCGGGCTTGGACGATTCGGACTCCGGACGTGCGCACGCGCAAGATCTTCTGGATCAAGCTCGGCGCGCCTTCGCGGCCAAGTAGCTGCACTTATGTTTCACTAAGTGCCATGAGTCTGTTCTCTCGGAACGAAAAAGATCTTCCTGGCATTTCGGGGACCGTGCGGGACGGTTCCCGCCTGGATCGTGCGCTGAAGCGTATGGGCGAAGGTGACATCGTGGTGATCGATGCGCCGGATATCTCGCGTCCACTGGCACAGCAGTTGATTGATGCCAAGGTCGCCGCAGTGGTGAACACCGGCGCGTTTACCACGGGTTTTGTGCCGAATTACGGCCCGCAGATGATGCGCGATGCCGACATTGCGATGGTGCAGAACGCCGGCGCCGAGGTCTTCGAGAAGCTCAAGGACGGCAAGAACGCAAGGCTTCACGACGGCAAGCTCTACCACGGTGACCGCCTGATTGGACAGGGCGACGAGGTCGACCAGGACGAGCTCGAGCGCGCCTTCGACGAGGGCCGCACCAGCATGGTCGACCGCCTGGAGGCGCTCTCCGGCAACTTGGTGGAGTTCGCCAAGACCGAGTCTCCGCTCTACATCGATGGCTTGGGCATTCCGGACGAGACAGAGCCACTGCACGGCCGCAAGGTCGTTGTGGTCAGCCCCGGTGAGGGACACCGCAAGACGCTGGAAGACTTGAAGAACTTCATTCGCGAGTACGAGCCGCTGCTCATCGGCGTCGATGCAGGTGCCGACACGCTCTTCGACCTGAAGTACGAGCCGGACTACATCATCGGCGACCCGGAGAGCATCAACTCCGAGGCGCTGCGGTCCGCTGGTTGCGTGATTCTGCCTGCCGACCCGGATGGTCACGCGGTAGGCCTTGAGCGCATTCAGGACCTCGGCATTGGCGCCATGACATTCCCGGCGCTGTCCGATTCCGCCACTGACTTGGCGCTGGTCTTCGCCGCGCATCACGACGCCGACATGGTCGTCTCCGTCGGCGCCCCGCAGAACATCGACAGCATTTACCACGCTGAGAATCAAAGCGGTGTGCCGTCGGCGTTGCTGTCGCGTTTGAAGGTCGGCGAGAAGCTTGTCGACGGTCGCATGGTCGCCGACCTCTACCAGGTCAATAGCCGTGGTTTCGGTGTGGCCTGGGCAATCCTCGCTATCTTTGTCGCCGTTGCGGTGATCTTTGCTATCGCTGGTACCTCCGGTGATGGCTCTGTCAGCGAGAATCTGATTGATACCTGGAACTCCATTGCACTGTGGTTCCAGGGGCTGTTTAAGTAGTCTTTCGTAGGTAGGGAGTAGGACGGGCGATGGCGAAGAAGCGCAGGAGCGGGAAGTTTACAGCCGGTGTGACAGGTGCTGCCCTCGGTGTTGCGGCAGGCGCTGCGCTGGGTGCTTATGTGCTCAACCCCGCTGGTGCTGGCATTGATTTTGGCACTGGTGCTGCCTCTGAGCGCGATGCCGCTGTTGCACGTGCCGATGCGCAGCAAGCGCGTGCCGATGAAGCTAACCGCATCATCGAGCCCATCATCGGGGAGATTGTCAAGGACTCTTTGAAGGACGTGCCGGTCCTGGTTATCGCCACTCCTGATGCTACGGATGAGCAGCTTGCAGGGGTTTCCGAGACTCTGCGCGCTGCTGGCGCCCCGGATGCGGGCGTGTTGAAGTTGACCGATAAGTTCCTCTCTTCCGCTGGTGCGGATGAACTGAAGGACACGGTTTCTACCTCGCTGCCGGCTGATGTGCAGCTGGATCCGGAGCGCCGTGAGCCGGGCCGACAGGCTGGCCAGGCGCTGGCTCCGGTGTTGGAGCTGGATAAGGATGGGGGAGAGCGAGCTTCCGCTGCTGACCGGAAGCTACTGCTGGAGGCCCTGAAGGGCGCCGGCTTTGTCGAGTATGAAGAGGGGACCCTGCGCCCGGCTGCTGGCATCGTGATTGTTGGTAATCACGGCACGGTCTCGCGCGCTGCGATTGACAAGGGCGAGGACCCGGAGTTCGGTGCGGGCCTAGTAGCGGATCTTGCCGTTGCGCTTGCTGAGGGCTTTGGTGCTGGTGACGATGCTGCTGGTCACGTAGTGGTGGGGACTGACGGTTATGGACGCGAAGGCGTCAGCGCTCTACCGGACGAGCGCTGGGGCGCCGACCCTGTCGTGAAGCGTGTAGACGCTGTGTCGGATGCGGCGGGGCAGGTCGGGGTTGTTGGGGACTTGAAAAGGTAAAAACACATGGAAGTTAGTCGGGAAACAGTAGAGCAGCTTTTCAAGTTCTCTTCTGACAGAAAGTGGGAGGTTTTTCATACTCCTGAGAATCTTGCTAAAGCGATCTCAATTGAGTCTGCTGAGTTGCTCGAACTTTTTCAATGGGACGCAGAATACGAAAAAGCCGATCTCGAGGATGAGCTTGCAGATGTGCTGAGCTACTGCCTTTTACTGGCTCGTAGGGCTGAAATCGATCCTAATGAGGCGATTGCGAAGAAAATCGCCTTAAATGAAGTGCGCTATCCGCGTAGTAAAAGCACGGGAAGTTCGCTTAAGCACGACAGGTTGTAACGTGAGCAAGAGAAAACTGCTTCCAGCCCCAAGGGCATTTGTTGAGCGAGTCGACTACGCAAGTAGTGGCATCGACGAGCTAAAAGGCAAAGACATTCCTTACCGCCGTTTTATTATTGACTACCCTACGGTCTACATCATTTCATTGCGGGACAACAAGGGATCCTATCGAGTCTATGTGGGGGAAACGAACTCGATTGTCCAGCGAACGACCCAACATCTCGAGGGGGATACAAAGGCATCTAACTCCAAGCGAAATCTCTGGATTGATTTACGTGATGGCGCTGGGACCCAGATGTACGTGATTGGGCACTCTCTATTTAATAAGTCGTTGACTCTGGATATTGAGAATCGACTTATGCAGTACTTGCCTAGCAACGAATCGGTGAAGTCTGCCAGTGAGACCAGTGTTGCTACTGAGAATGCGCGAACAAATGCGCAAGGTGATTACTTCACCAAAGAGCATTTAGACAAATCTTTCACCCAGATTTGGTCTAAACTACATGCGCTGGATCAACAGCTATTTCCAGCTGAACGTATTATCCGCGAATCTGCACTTTTTAAAGCATCACCTTTCCATGAGCTAACTACAGAGCAGTCTGATGCAAAGTTTGAGATAATTAATGCAGTTGTAGATCAAATGCAATCAATCGGCGACTCTAGGCTGATTATGGTCTCAGGCGCTGCTGGAACCGGCAAAACAGTATTGCTTAGCAGCGTTTTTTATGACTTGAATCAAAAGCTCCCAGCTATCGAAGAACATCTTGGGAAATCGACCCTTGACGCGTATATGCTAGTCAACCACGATGAGCAGGTTACTGTTTATCAGCAGGTTGCTGAAAAACTCGGTATTTCGAGTACCAAGAATCTTAAAGTCATGAAGCCGACATCCTTTATCAATCATCGGAATCCTGGGGAAAAGGTAGATGTCGTTCTAATCGACGAAGCTCATTTGCTATGGACGCAAGGAAAACAGTCGTACAGGGGTAAAAATCACCTCAAAGATATTCTCGAACGTGCACATGTAGTGGTAGCAGTATTTGATCCTGACCAGATTCTTGCCGCAAATCAGGTGTGGGAGCCGGCGGATTTGGAATGGATGGAGCAACGAGTCGATAAAAGTATTGATTTAAAGCTTCAGATGAGGATGCTTGCCTCGGAGGATACCATTCAGTGGGTACGCTCTTTTGTCGATGACGGTATTATCCATAAAATTCCGGAGGATAATAAATATAGTATTAAGATTTTCGATGATCCTAACCAGCTTTACGAGTCAATTAAGGACAAAGCGTCGAATGTAGAGGAAGGATTATCTAGGTTAATAGCCACGTATGATTGGCAGTTTTCGAGTGCTCGGCCACCTGCGGAGAATGAACTCTGGCGGGTTCGAGTCGGTGATTTTTCAATGCCATGGAACAATCAAAAGAAGAGTACTGAGAAGAAGACTGCAGGTCTACAGCTGAGCTGGGCAGAGCGCCCACAAACTATTGATGAAATTGGTTCTATTTTTACTATCCAAGGTTTTGACCTGAACTATGCTGGTGTCATTATTGGCCCCTCTGTCAAATATCGTGATGGAAAGATTATCTTTGACCCATCTGAGTCGTGGAACCCAAATGTGAAGAATAAACGAACGTTGAAAGACGGGTCGAAACAGTCCTTCGCTGAAGAACTGTTGAAGAATCAGCTTAATGTCTTACTTACTCGAGGGGTACACGGGCTACATATCTATGCTGTGGATCGCGAGCTTCGTGAAGCGTTGGTTGCTGCCGCATCTGGAATAGCGGATGATTAACCGGGTTTAGTTTCAGTATATTTAATTTTCCAAAAAGTGCAGCGTTTCGCTGTTTCACGTTCTCAATTGTTTCGAAGGATGGACTTCCAGGGCTATTGAATAGGGAATTGAAACTGGGATTATAACCCGCTGTTGAATTGCTATTAGAAGCTGTGATTCGTTTTGGATGTTGGTTTTCGAGAATATTTATTGACCATCTATAATCTCTTATCCAATGAAGTCTTTCATTTCAATGCCCTAGAAAATGTTTTTCGCAGTTCTCCTCTGAGATAGGTAACAGCCTTGGTTGAAATTCTTTCTGTTGCGTACCTTTTCTTTCCAGCGGTTGCTAGGAAAACGTCACAGTCGCTCTCAAATACATATCCTGCACCGCCTCCACCTCCGCAGGCACATCCTCTAGCGCAATTGGTCCCGACACAGCCGTGTCCCAATCAATCTGGGAGTCAGCAAGGAACTCTACCGCCTGCGCAAGATGCCGTGGCTCGTAGTTATGGACACCGGTGATGGTGCGCCAGCCACGGACGAGCCACTCCGGATCGAGGGCATAAGCCGGTGACGTGGCAACACTTCCGGCCAGCACCGCTCGACCACCTATGTCGAGGCTGCCGATGCAGGTAGCGACTCCGAATTCGCTACCGGAGAACTCGAGGGTGATATCGAAAGGCTCTGGTTCGGAATCGGCACCAGCAGCCGACGGGTCGGGCACAACCGCACCCAACTGTCGTGCCCATTCAAGCCGAGTCTGGTTGCGGTCCATGGCCACAACCTCAGCGGCGCCACCAAAAACAGCTGCCTCAACAGCGATGAGGCCGAGCATGCCGATGCCCATAACCAGGACTCGTTTACCTGCAAGGGGTCCAGCCTGTTCCATACAAGCGATCACTGTGGCGCCGGCGCAGGTCGCGATGGAGGCAGCGACATCGGGAAGCGAGTCGGGGACTACTACCACTGGCTGATGGTTGCGCAGCACAATATGGGAAGCATAGGTCCCTGAAAGAGGCCAGTCGCTATCGAAGGCCTCGTGACCAGTCTTTTTCAAATTCCGGCACTTGGCGGTCATGCCGCGTTCACAGCGGTCGCACTCCATGCATGGCGCGGTGACAGAGAACACAACGCGCTGGCCAACCTGCAAATCTGGGTTGCGGGTGGCGCGGACGACTCCGACTCCCTCGTGGCCGAGGACGCTGGGGCACGGTGCGCTGCGGCGACCGAGCACGGTGTGACGGTCGGAGCCACAGATCGTAGCGGTGGTGATTTCCACTAGGGTTTCGCCTTCTTGCAGAGCAGGAATAGGAACTTCCTGCATGCGAAAGTCGCTACCGCCGTGCCAGACAAGTGTCTGGGCCCTTTCCATCGGTGCAGTAGGAGTGGAAGGTGTCGAGGGAGTCGGAGTTGTCATCAGTGTTGTGTACCTATTCGGTCAGATCTACAGTCTGGGTCCTACTCTCCAACAAGGTCCAGCAGGTTCGCGGACGAATCCAGAACGTGGTCGGCACCGAGGGCGTCGAACTGTTCCCGAGTCAGGTGGCCGGTGAGCACACCGACGCTTGTCACGCCAGATTTTTGGGCGGAACGGACATCGGCATCGGTGTCACCGGAGCTAATCACGGCCGCCTCGTCGGTCACACCGAGCTTCTCCATAACAGCCAGGATCTGGTCGGGCTCGGGGCGGCCGTGCTCGACTTCGTCACCGGCGACAACTGTGTCGATGATTCCGTTGTCCCACCCCATGGAGGAGACAATGATATCGACGATTTCGCGCGCAAAGCCCGTCGTCAAGCCGATTTTGATGCCCTTATCGTGGAGGGCGTTCAGCATGTCTTCGACGCCTGGCAGTGGGGTCGGCGGGTTTTCCTTGTACGTGCGAGCAAGCTCGGCGCGGAAGAACTCCCACGCGTGGTTGTGGACCTCTGGGGTCGGCTCGATGCCGCCCTCACGGAGCAGATTGCCAATCGCCCAGAACTTCTCGGTACCCATGTATTGCTGGAAAGTCTCGTCGGAGTAGCGAGCGCCTTCGCGTTCGGTGGCTTCGCGGAGGACGCGGTAGACCTCGTCACGGTCGTCGATGGTGGTGCCAGCCATGTCGAAGATAGCGAGCTGATAAGTCATGGAGATTTTCCTTTTCGGTAGAAGGAGACGGGGACTGGGGGGGGGATTAGCGGACGGCGGCACGCAGCCACATGGACAGCGCCTCGACGACGAGGACGACAGCGACCATGAGGATGAGGATGTAGGTGACGACGTCGAACTGGTTGACTCGAGAAGCATTGAGCAGCTGGAAGCCGATGCCGCCTGCGCCGACGACACCCAGCAACGTAGCCGAGCGGATGTTGGTGTCCAGCAGGTAGAGGCAGTGGGCAATGAAAGACGGGATTGCCTGGCGAACGGTGCCGGCGAAGAAAATCTGCGACTCGGTTGCGCCAGTAGTGCGCAGGGCTTCCTGCACGTCAGTGTCGGTTTCTTCCAGCGAGTCAGCGACCAGCTTGGACAGTAGACCAACGGCACCTAGAGCTAGCGCGAGCGTACCGGCGACCGGGCCCAGACCGGAGATGACCACGAAGATGATGGCCAGAATCAGCTCCGGGATACCGCGGATGACCACGATCAGAACGCGGAAGAAGCCGTGTACCCACTTGTTGGCGACCACGTTGGAGGCAGCCATGACGCCAATCGGGATGGCGAGGATAGCGCCGAGGAAGGTGGCGGCGAAGGCGATCTGCAGGGTATCGAGAAGCAGCTGGACAATCTCGCCGGCAATACCACCGGAGGACGGCGGCAGGAACAGCGCCATGGTCTCTGGCAGGTTGGCCAGGCCGGTGAAGAAACTCGAGGCGGAGATTTCTGTCTCGGCAAATGCAGCGATGGTGATGACCACGAGTGCGATGATGGTCAGCACGCGGGAGCCGCGGGCTGCAGTCCACGGCGGGTTAATCGACGGCTTACCGTCGGTGGCATCCTGCTTGGCTGCCTTGCGCTTGTCCTTGATCTTGGTTCCCCACATGCGGTCCACCCAGGTGCCGGACAGCAGGGAAGAGTCGGACTTGCGCATCATATCTCGTGGAAGGCGGCGGGGTTGCCTAATTCAACATCTCGCGACACTCTTCCTCGGAATGGCCAGAGTTCAGGCAATCGGCCCAGTCGATTTGGCCTTGAACCCACGGGGATGGCTCGTTGTTCTGAGGTTCCGGGGCAGTGTTCATGGAAAGACCGTCATAGAAATTGTTGGCGCAATACTGCGTCCAGCCGGAGGTGCCGTCGGTAAACCAGGTGGTGCCTTGTTCGTAGAGTCCCTGCGAGGATTTCGCGCAATGCGAAATCGTTTTGTTTATAGCTGTCGGCTCGCCGTTGGGTGCGCCGGCGTAACCGGTGGGGCTCGAGCTTTCCGTCGTCCGGGTCGGGGGTGTCGACGGGTTAGGGGCCTGGTGGTGGATTGTGTCGTCGATTCTGTGCTGCTTTCTGGGCTGGAGGTATAGGACCTCACATCGCTGGCTGTTCAAAATAATCGTGGAGCAGGCGTTTAGCCTCGCCGGTGATTTAGGGATCGGTAGTAATCCTGTGGCATTGCAACGAACGTGTGACTTGTTTTGACGTGTGGTCGGTATCACTTTAAAAGCCTGCAGAGCTGGAGGCGGATAGTATTATAGTTATATTTAGTTCACATTTTATTAACCCTATTTAGGGGCTTTAATTGGCTGCCATTCAGAGTACGATAGCGATTCATAGCCCGTTTTTTTTGCTCTTGCCCATGCCGTAGTTCTTATTGGAAGCGTTTTACTATTCACTGTTCTACGCAAGGAGTAATCATGGGCACTCATCGAGGAATCTCGAAGCTGGCACGGTCGGCCACAGCACTGGTAGCCGCAGCTGGTGTCGCTATGGCAGCGGCTCCTATCGCGGCTGCTGACCCAACTTCGATAACTGGTAATAATCAGGTCCTGTCCTGGACCGAAATGGGCGAGTGGGGCCCAAAGGCAAATGATTTCCCCACCGTCATGGTCAATCAGGGGATGACGGAAAACATCAGTCCAGAGGGCACAAATGTGCACTGTGTTCCTGCTCCTGGAGAGAATCCGGTGGTCATGATTCACGGGATGAACTCGAACTCGTACCAGACCTATGCGCGCATGGCACCGGAGCTAAAGGCAATGGGTAAGTGTCTGTACGCATTTAACGTCGGCAAGCTAGGTCCTGACGAGTTTTCGGTGCTGGGCTCTATTCCAACCATGCGCAACATGACCCCGCTCGACACCGCTTTGGCTGAGCTGACTGCAAAGATTGACACCCTCAAGGCTGAAACTGGTGCTACCGCCGTCGATATTGTTGGTCACTCTGCTGGTGGCACCTTGGCTGCCGCTTACGCCAAGCAGGAGCAGGGCCGGGGTATAGGCACGGTAGTATCCCTGGCGGGCGTGCTGCACGGCACATCGCTGCTCGGTAGCTCCTATGGTTTGGAGCAGCTCGATCAGTTCGACAATGCCGGCAATAAGGCTGCGGGGTACATTGTCAGCCCGAGCCTGGTGGATCTGCTGCAGCATAGCGAGTTTATGGCCAAGATGAATGAAGGCGGTCTGGAGCAGCCGGGTGTCAACTATGTTGCAATCTCTACCCAGGTTGATGAAGCCGTCACTCCCATGGCTGCAAGTCAGTGGCAGGCACCAACGTCCAACAATATCCTCCTGCAGGATGGGTGCTCTGCCGATCTGTCGGGCCACATCGGACTGACTTTCTCGCCGCGGGCAATTGCGCTGGTAGCTAATGCGCTGGGGCGCAATGTTGAGGTTCCATGTGTACCGGTAACTGGCTTTGTGGAAGGCGGCATCAATGACAATGCCGGTGTTCGCCCTGAACATGTCAATGCCGTTTCTGATGGCATCACGGAAATCGACGGACGCATCGCGCAGGCTGCGGAATCGCGGTAGCGGTAGTCGCAACCGCGACAGTAACCGGCGGTAGAACCGGACAAGGGTTAGGGCGCGTTGTCGGCAGCAGTTACTAGCTGTCGGAATGCGCCTTTTTCGCCATCAAGTCCAATGCAATGGCGGCGCCAATAATGGCGGCGCGTAGCTGTGGCGGCAGGTCGTCCTTGAGCTGCAGAACATAGCGCTCATTGCCGGTTAGCATATTTGTGAAACCCGACCATTTGCGTGACATCTGTGCAACTTCGATGTCATTAATCTTGAAGGTTGCGTCGTAATGCCAAACGTCTCCGTTGACCTCGCAATGAGCAAAACCGGGGATAGAAATCTCCAGTCGCCGTTTAAAGAACGCAAATTTCTGCTGAATAGTTGCCAATAGGCGCGATGAGTCTGCTCCGACCTGCTGCTTGCCCTCGGGGCTTGTCGCCTGCGGGTCGGGGTAGTAGACCTCGTAGCTGTCAAGGGCGAAGTCGGTCGGATCGGTAATAACGAACACCGGAGTGCCATCTGGTTCGGACACTGTCAGACGACGAGAGCCCATAAACATACGGCTCAACGTGCCGCCAGTAGTTTCAATCTTGCCGACGCAATTGCCCTCGGTATCCAGAATGTCGAAATCATCCGCCATGAAGTTTCGAATCTGCTGGATATCGATGTTGTTGTGCGAGAGCAATCCCCGGTAACGCCCTGGCTGTGGCGGAAGCTGCTCAGGTGCGGGAGGTTGCTCAGGTGCGGGAGGTTGCTCAGGAGTGGAGGGCTGCGGCGCGGAAGGCTGCTGTTCGGAAGCATCTTCCTGATCATTTTGTGGAATCTGATCCCACAGTGACTTTGGGTTATCCCAGTATGAACTCATGGCAACAGCCTTCCTTTGATGAGTGTTGAGGCAGGCGAGTGGCCTAGAAGTTCTCCACGAGAGCCTTGTTGAAAGCCTCTAGGTCAGCCGGGGTGCGGGAGGAAATCAGGTTGCCGTCAACGACAACTTCCTCATCGACCCAGTTGGCGCCAGCGTTCACCAGGTCGGTCTTGACGCTGATGTAGGAGGTAATCGTGCGGCCCTTCAGCGCATCCGCGTCGGTGAGAATCCAACCGCCGTGGCAAATCACGCCGATTGGCTTGTCGGCTGCGGTGAATCCCTTCACCAGGGCCACGGCATCCTTATCGATGCGAATCTGGTCAGCATTCACGGTGCCGCCCGGCAGGATCAGGGCATCGTAATCATCAGCGGAAACGCTGCTGGTGAGCTTATCGACGTCCACCTTCGTGCCATTCTTGCCCTCAATGGAGCCTTCTTCGGTGGAGATAACGTGCACGGTCGCACCGGCATCCTTCACGGCCTCAGCCGGGCTAGTCAGCTCGGAGTCCTCAAATCCGTTGGTGGCCAATACTGCAATGGTCTTATTCGCTAAATCAGTCATGGCCCCGAGGGTAACGACGTGATCGCGTTTATGCATCCAGGCGACCATGATTTTCGAGAGCCTTACCTAGTTGCGTAATCAACATCCGCCATTATGAAAAGTCGCTTGCGCTCACACCCGCGCAGGCGATATTCTGAAGTCCCGTGGTTACGAAATACATCATCGTTACAGGAGGCGTAGCCTCCTCCCTCGGCAAAGGCTTAACTGCGGCGTCGCTCGGCCGCCTGTTTACCTCGCGTGGTCTGAAAGTGACTATGCAAAAGCTCGATCCCTACCTCAACGTGGATCCGGGCACCATGAACCCCTTCCAGCACGGCGAGGTCTTCGTCACCGAAGACGGCGCAGAAACCGACCTAGACCTCGGTCACTACGAGCGCTTCCTCGATCGCAACCTCTCCGCCGGCGGCAACGTCACCACCGGCAAGGTCTACTCCTCAGTCATCGCCAAGGAGCGCCGCGGCGAATTCCTCGGCCAGACCGTCCAGGTCATCCCGCACATCACCGACGAGATCAAATCCCGCATCGTCGCGATGGGCAATGCCGACGCAAACGGCGAAAAGCCCGACGTGGTCATCACCGAAATCGGCGGCACCGTGGGCGATATCGAATCGCAGCCCTTCCTGGAGGCCGCACGGCAAGTGCGTCACGACGTCGGCCGCGAAAACGTCTTCTACCTCCACGTGTCACTGGTTCCGTACCTCGGCCCCTCCAAGGAGCTGAAGACCAAGCCAACCCAGCATTCGGTGGCCGAACTTCGCTCAATCGGCCTGGTTCCCGATGCCGTCGTTTTGCGATGCGACCGCGATGTCCCCGACTCCCTCAAAAACAAGATTGCGCTGATGTGCGACATCGACCGCGAAGGCGTGGTGTCCTGCCCGGATGCGCCGAGCATCTACGACATCCCGAAGGTCCTCTATGAAGAGCACCTGGACACCTTCATCATCCGCCGCCTCAACCTGCCGTTCCGCGACATGGATTGGGCCGTGTGGGGAGACCTGCTTGAGCGCGTCCACAACCCGAAGGGTGAGGTCACGGTGGCGCTCGTCGGTAAGTACATTGACCTGCCGGACGCCTACCTGTCCGTCGCGGAAGCTGTGCGGGCCGCCGGTTTCGCCCACCGCGTGAAGGCGAACATCCGCTGGGTTGCCTCGGACGACTGCGAAACCCCGGAGGGGCTGAAGAAGAACATGGCCGGCGTTGACGCGATCGTCATCCCCGGCGGCTTCGGCGGGCGCGGCATCGAAGGCAAGATTGCGACCATCCGCTACGCCAAGGAAACCGACACGCCGCTGCTGGGAATCTGCCTGGGTATGCAGTGTGTCGTCATCGAGGCGGCGCGTACTGCGGGTGTTGAGGGCGCGTCCTCGACCGAGTTCGATGAGAATGCGGCCGAGCCGGTCATCGCCACGATGGAGGAACAGCTGCAGGCCGTCTCCGGTGAGGCTGACCTGGGTGGATCCATGCGCCTGGGTTCCTACCCGGCAAAGCTCGCCGAAGATTCCGTCGTCGCTCGCCTCTACGGCACCACCGATGTCGCCGAGCGCCACCGCCACCGCTACGAGGTCAACAACGCCTACCGCAACCAGCTGTCAGAAGCCGGACTGGTCATCTCGGGCACCTCGCCGGACGGCAAGCTCGTCGAATTCGTCGAGTACCCCACGGACGTGCACCCATACCTCGTGGCCACGCAGGCGCACCCGGAGCTGAAGTCACGCCCCACCAACGCCCATCCGCTTTTCGACGGACTCATCGCCGCAGCCCTCAAGCGCAACTAGCTTCGGCTCCGCGAGGGCGAATCTGGCCTACCTATTAGAGTGAATCTCATGGCGCACCAATTTGACGTTGTTGATTCCGAGATTGTTCTCGAGGCACCTATCATCGCGGTTCGCCGCGACCAGGTGCGAATGCCGGGTGGGAATGTGTCGGCCCGCGAGATTGTGGAGCATTTCGGCGCTGTTGCAGTCGTTGCCGCAGATGAGGATAACCGCCTCTACCTGCTGAATCAGTGGCGGCAGGCGGCAGGGAAGCGCCTGGTGGAGTTACCGGCCGGGCTTCTCGACGTCGCGGACGAAGACCCACTGGAGGCCGCCAAGCGGGAGCTGGTTGAGGAAGCCGGGCTGGAGGCCGAGTCCTGGTCCCTGCTTACCGATATGTTCAGCTCGCCCGGCTTCGCAGAGGAAGCGGTTCGGATCTATCTGGCCAGGGGGCTCCGTGCCGTCGATAAGCCGGAAGCCCACGATGAGGAAGCGGACATGACTGCGTCGTGGATTGGCGTGGAGGACGCGGTGGCGATGGCGCTGCGCGGAGAGATCCTCAATGGTATCGCGCTGTCCGGCATTCTGCTGGCGGCGGAGGTGCTGCTGAGGGGTGCCACGCCACGCTCGGTCGCGGAGCCGTTCGATATTCGACCGACGACTCTGGCTCAGCGTCGAACAGAGCAGCTCGGCGCCGGCGCGGACCTGAAACGTATCCGATGAGTTCGATCGATTCGCTTGTCGACGCCTTCGTGACCTACCTCGCGGTGGAAAAAGGCCTGTCGGCGAATACGCTCGCCAGTTATAAGCGTGACTTGGAGAAGTACCGCACCTATCTGCGGGGCATCGGCCGCACGGAATTGGCACAGGTCACCGAGCAGGATGTGTCAGAGTTCCTGGCGTATCTCGCGCGGGGAGACAAGTCGGCGGGCAGGCCGGCGCTGGCCCCGACCTCGGTGACGCGGTCGCTGTCGGCCGTGCGGAGCTTCCACAAGTTTGCGGTGGGTGAGGGCGCGTTGGACGTGGATGTCGCCAAGCGGGTGGCGCCGCCGAAGCAGCCCTCGCGGTATCCGAAGGCGCTCAGCATTGATGAGGTCACCCGGCTTATCGAGTCCATCCCCGACGACGACACCGCTGACGTGACCGACTTGCGCAACCGTGCACTGGTGGAGTTTCTGTACTCGACAGGAGCTCGCGTCTCCGAGGTCACCGGCCTGGATATCGATGACGTGGACCGCGAAACCAACCTGGTGCTGCTGCGCGGCAAGGGCGGCAAGGAGCGCATCGTGCCCGTGGGATCGCCGGCTATGGCGGCGCTGGATGCGTGGCTGACGCGCGGGCGGCCGAGCTGGGTGCGGGCGAACTCCGGGCCGGCACTGTTTATTAACTCGCTGGGGCGCAGGCTGTCTCGGCAGTCGGCGGGAAATACACTTGCGGAGCTGGGTGAGCGCGCCGGGCTGAAGGTGAAAATTTCCCCGCACACCCTGCGCCACAGTTTCGGCACACACCTGATTGAGGGCGGTGCCGATGTGCGCGTTGTCCAAGAGCTGCTGGGGCACGCCTCGGTGACGACGACCCAGATCTACACCATGATTACCGCGGAGAATATGCGACGAGTCTGGGCGGGGGCTCACCCACGGGCTGAATACTCGCGGTAATATGTGGCGGTAATATATCGCGCAGTAGAATTGATGAGAAATCTTCAAGGAAGAGGGATTGACTGTGGCTGAAGAAGGGTTGTTTGAGGCCGATCGAGTTGAACTCGGTCTCACCGGTCGTCCGGCACGTGAGCTGCCGGAACCCGCACCCCTGAACAGTCATGGCCCCGCAGTCATCCTGGCAATGTGTAACCAGAAGGGCGGCGTGGGGAAGACCACCTCGACCATTAACCTGGGTGCGGCGCTGGCAGAGTTCGGTCGTAAAGTCCTGCTCGTTGACTTGGACCCGCAAGGCGCACTATCGGCCGGTCTCGGGGTCCCGCATGAGGAACTCGACCTGACGGTCTACAACCTCATCGTCGACGACACCACCGATGTCCGCGATGCCATTCATCACACCAAGGTCTCCGGCCTGGACCTCGTTCCGGCCAACATCGACCTGTCGGCTGCGGAGATTCAGCTTGTCAACGAAGTCGGCCGCGAGCAGGCCCTCGGACGCGCGCTGCGCCCAGTGATGAATGACTACGACTTCATCATCATTGACTGCCAGCCGTCGCTGGGCCTGTTGACTGTCAATGCGCTGACTATCTCCGAGGGCGTCATCATCCCAATGGTGGCAGAGTACTTCTCCCTGCGCGGTCTGGCACTGCTCACCGACACGGTGGCCAAAGTCCGCGACCGCCTGAACTTCAACCTGGAAGTCTCCGGCATCCTGGTCACTATGTTCGACCGCCGCACGCGCCACGCCAAGGAAGTCATGGAACGCCTCATCGAGGTCTTCGGTGACAAGGTCTTCGACACGGTCATCACCCGAACCGTCCGCTTCCCGGAAACCTCCGTCGCTGGCGAGCCCATCACCACCTGGGCACCGAACACCCCAGCTGCGGCACAGTACCGCAACCTGGCCCGCGAGGTCATCGAGCGCAAAGGCCGCAAATAATAGGTGACTTCCCCGGATAGTTACACTCCCGAACCGTCGTCAAGCGAGGGCGTGCAGGAAGAGATCACCGGCTTCCGCGTCGCGCTCGCGAACTTCAACGGGCCTTTCGACCTGCTGCTGCAGCTCATCAGCAGCAAAAAGATGGACGTCACCGAAGTCGCGCTGGCGGCCGTGACGGACGAGTTCATCTCGTACACGCGCAGCCTCGACGCAGTCAGCGACCTCGACGAAATCACCGAATTCCTCGTCGTGGCAGCGACGCTGCTCGACCTCAAGACCGCACGGCTTCTGCCGCGTGGCGACGTCGACAGCGAAGAAGACCTCGAACTGCTAGAAGCACGCGACCTGCTGTTCGCCCGACTGCTGCAGTACCAGGCGTATGGCAAGGTAGCCGACCAATTCGAGGAGTGGCAGAAGACCGCGCCGCGGCGCTATCCGCGAGCTGTGGGGCCGGACAAGCAGTTCGAGGAGCTGCTGCCGCCCGTGCGCCTGGGCATGACGCTCGGGGAGTTTGCCGAGTTTGCGGCCGTCGTGATGCGGCCGAAGCCGCCGGAGGAAGTCGGCGTCGGGCACATCCACGGTGTGCCCGTGTCCGTGCCGGAGCAGGCGGGCAAAATTCTGGACTCGCTGCGGCTGGCCGGCGAGGGGACCTGGTTGACGTTTACGCAGCTGACCTCGGAGTGCCGCGTATCCATGGAAGTTGTCGGACGGTTCCTGGCGCTGCTGGAGCTCTACCGAGCCAAGGCGATTGGTGTGGAGCAGGAGGAGGCGCTGGAGGAAATCCACGTGGCCTGGACCGGGCTCGACGTGGACCCGGCCGTCGTGGCGGCGGCGAACTGGGAGTAGGTGGCTGGGGCTGGCTGTTGGGGCTGGGCTGTTGGGACTTGGCTGTTGGGCGTGGGCTTGGTCGGGCGTGGGCTTGGTTGGGCTGGCGCTAACAGCTGATTAGCGCCCGGCCAATTAGCGCCCGGCGCGGGAGGTTGCGTAATCTGACGCGCATGAGCGAAACCAGTTCCGCACCATCCGAGCAGGCCGTGGAGCCCGTGTCTGCTTCTTCGGCGCAATTGCCGCCCATTGACCCGTTGCGAGCAGGCGTGGAGTCGATTCTGCTGGTAGTCGATACGCCGGTGGCGGCGGAGGATATGGCGCGGGCGCTGGATGTTTCCGCAAGTGATGTCCGTGACGTGCTTCGCGAGATCGAGTACGAATACCGTGCACGTCGCAGCGGCATTGAGCTGCGTGAAACGGATGAGGGCTGGCGCTTCTACACGGCTCCCGCGCACGCCAGCGCGGTGGAGCGATTCTTGCTGGATGGCTCGCAGTCGAAGCTCTCACGTGCAGCTATGGAGACGCTGGCAGTGGTGGCTTACCGACAGCCGGCCACGCGTGCGCAGGTCTCCGGTGTACGCGGTGTCAATGTCGATGGGGTGATGCGCACGCTGGTCGCGCGCGGTCTGATTGCGGAGTCCGGAGAGGACCCGGCAACCGGCGCGCATTTGTACGTTACGACGACGCTGTTCCTGGAGCTTTTGGGGATTGATTCGCTGGACCAGCTGCCTGATTTGGCTCCGCTGCTGCCTGAAGTCGACTTGATCGACGAGCCGTTGGACTAGGTGGGGTTCTGGGGCGGTTGGACAGGGGGCCTAGCTGGGCCGCGGGGCTGCGGGGCTGCGGGGCTCGCTCCATCGGCTAACCCACTTCACGACACGCGTGTCACCTCATGCCACCTCCACAGCTGCCACGAGGTGACGTGGGTGTCGTGAAGTCGCATTCCGGGCTGGGTATGCTGCTCGCTACAGCTCACTGCGAGCCTTTGCACCCACCACACCCACACCGCACACCACACCCACCACACGCATTGTGGATAACTCCCGAAAACTGCAAACTATCCACAGTCGATGCCAAATCGATGCCTCCTGAGTCTCCGTGTGAGCCCAAAAATGAGAACGTAGCACTCACCAACACTCGCAAACACTCACAAACACACAAACCCACAAACACTCACACCCCGCCACCCACCCACCAGCAGTTGCCTGGACCTCAGGAGCGCAATCCGATGCCGCAGTGGAACTACGACGCCGACGACATCATCCGTACCGGCCAGCAGCGCGAATGCGCCCGCCCCAGCACATTCGCAATCTCCCGAATCGGCCAGCACTCCGACCGAGATCTCCTCCGGCGGGCCAAAAGCGGCAGCCTCCTGTGGCTCGCACACGGCGCGTACGTGCCTGTCGACAGGTGGCTCACCCTAAACAGCACCGAACGCTACGTCCTGGAAATCAAAGCGCTCGTCCATCGCGACACCGCCACCGTAGTCACCCGCGATGCCGCCGCTGCTCTCCACGGTTTACCTCTGCTCACACACAACACTCCCATCGCGATAGCCAACTCCGGCCGCACGCGCGGGCAATCGCGAAGCACGCCGAATGGCCCGTACCAGCCGCACAAACGCCTCATCCGCGTCTCCGGCCGGATTCTCCCCGAGGACATCGTAGAAATCGATGGCCGCCTCGTCACCGATGTCCCAAAGTCCGTCATCGACGTCTGCCGTTCCCGCACCCCGCACAATGCACTAGTGCTTGCCGACGCCGCCCTCCAGCGCCACACCGACACCGAGGAACTGTCGGCTACGTTGGCTGCATATCCGCGTGCTCCGGGAAATGCACAGGCCAGGAGATTGTTGGGGCAAGCGACAGCGTCGTCGGAAAGCATTGGGGAATCGCTCACTAAAGAAGCAATTGTCCAGGCGGGGCTAGCTGCTGTCGACGATTCTCGGGCTCCGTTGCTTCAGCAGGTTTCCTTTCGGGATGATCGTGGCTTCATCGCACGCGTGGACTTCTACCTGCCCGAACTTGGGCTGGTCGTCGAGTTCGACGGCCGTATGAAATACACCGATGGCGGGGTCGCGGACACGCAGGTGGCAATCGCAAAGGAGCTGGAGCGCGAAAAGCGCCTGAAGAATCTTGGACTGAATGTCATCCGGATCGTCTGGTCACAGCTTTTCGACGGCACCGCCGTAGCCACCTTGCGGCAAGCGGCCGCAGAAATCCGACGTCACCTGGCAAATGGTGGCAGTTGCTATCGCGGAAACTACGCCTTCGCGCGGCAGCCCATCACAATCACAGGTAAGGCGGCCGAGTTGGCCATGCGTCGCCGACGAGTGTGGAGCCAGGCGGGGCGGCTGTACTAGCTGGCTGGCTCATCGGGCCACCCCAACCTCACTTCACGACACGAGTGTCACCTCATGCCACCTCCACAGCTGCCACGAGGTGACATGGGTGTCGTAAAGTCGCTGAGACTGTCTGTAATCCTTGTGAGAAGCTCCACCACCAGCCCCGAACGGCGTTCAAGTCTGGCGCTGTACAGGTATTATGCTTGAGTATCATGACAGCCTCGGAAACCGCCCAGCCGCACACCCCGCAGCACTCCCAACCACCCACCCAACCACACACCCAGCCAGCCATCGCCAACCTCGCCCAATTCGATGCCGACCACATCTGGCACCCATACGGCCCCATCCCGTCGCCGGTCGCGCCGAAGCTGGTCGAGTCCGCCGAGGGCGTGAACCTCCACCTCGCCGACGGCCGCACCCTCATCGATGGCATGAGCAGCTGGTGGGCCGCCTGTCACGGCCACTCGCACCCGAAGCTGGTCGCAGCCGCGAAGAAGCAGGTCACCAGGATGTCGCATGTCATGTTCGGCGGACTCACGCACCGTCCGGCCATCGAACTGGCGGAGAAGCTCCTAAAGCTCGCAGGCCCCGGCTTCGACGCCATTTTTTACTCGGACTCGGGTTCGGTCTCCGTCGAGGTGGCAATCAAAATGGCGCTGCAGTACCAGCAGGCCAAAGGCCATCCCGAGCGCACCCGCCTGGCCACGTGGCGCGGCGGCTATCACGGCGACACTCGCGCGCCCATGACCGTCTGTGACCCCGAGGGCGGCATGCATTCGCTGTGGACGGGGCAGTGGACTCCTCAGGTCTTCGCCGACAAACCGCCCGCCCGCGGCGCAACCGAGGAGGAACGCGCACGCTATCTCGCGCACTTCGGTTCGCTTATCGACGACTCCGTCGCCGGCATCATTATTGAACCGGTGGTCCAAGGCGCTGGTGGCATGCGGTTTCATGACCACGAGCTGCTTGTGGGGCTCCGGAAGCTGTGTGACAAGCACGGGATCCTGCTCATCGCGGATGAGATTGCCACCGGCTTCGGTCGTGCTGGCGACCTGTTCACGACGCAGGCGGCCGGGATTGTGCCGGATATTATGTGTGTCGGCAAGGCGCTGACCGGCGGCTTTATGAGCTTCGCAGCCACCCTCACCACCGCCGACGTGGCTCGCACCATTTCCAGTGGCGCAGGCGGAGGCATCATGCACGGCCCGACCTTCATGGGCAACCCGTTGGCCTGTGCAGTGGCCTGCGCGCAGCTCGACCTGATTGCAGAAGGGCAGTGGCGTGAGGATGTCCCGCGCATCGAATCCCGACTTCGCAACCAGCTCCAGCCCCTAGCCAGCAGCGATGCAGTGGCCGACGTGCGTGCCCTCGGCGCAATCGGGGTCGTGGAGATGCAGCGCCCCGTGGACATGGGCCTGGCCACTGCAGCCGCTGTCGATGCCGGGGTGTGGCTGCGACCATTCGGCAAGTTGGTCTACACCATGCCGCCGTACATCAGCACCAATGACGAGGTCGATCGCATCTGTGAAGCCATCGGCGCCATCGTCGCCGCCGAGGAAAAACGCAAGTAGCGCAACCAAAAGGAGCATCAACCACCATGAGCATCGTCCTTGTCACAGGCACCGGTACCGATATTGGAAAGACCATCGGCACGGCAGCCCTGGCGGCGGCACTTCGCGAGGAGGGCAAGGAGGTGCACGTCGTCAAGCCAATTCAGACCGGTTTTCCGGGCCCTGACGGCGGTGATTTGGACACTGTCGCGGAGCTGACGGGGATCGACAACCTGCATGGTTTCGAGCGTTACCCCGAGCCGATGGCGCCGGTGGCGGCGGCGCAGCGCGCGGGAATGCGCCTGCCGGAGGCTACGGAGATCGCGGAGAAGATCAAGCTTATCGACGGGCCGAACCGCGTTGTCCTCGTGGAGGGCGCGGGCGGCTTGCTGGTGCGACTCGGCGAGGACTGGGCGCTGCCGGAGCTGGCGGCGTTGTTGCCGGGTAGTCAGATGGTGGTCGTGACGCGGTTGGACCTGGGTTGCCTGAACGAGGCGGAGCTCACCGTCGAGGTGGCGCGGGGCCGTGGAGTCAATGTCACGGCGCTGGTGGGCGGTTCGTTGCCGGCGGAGGTCGACCCGATCATTGAGACGAACCTGGAGGAACTGCCGCGCATCACCGGGGTGCCGCTGCTGGGGTCGGTGCAGGCGGGAGCTGGCGCGCTGGACCGGCAGGAGTTTGTGGCGAAAGCTACGCAGTGGCTGCCGGGCGTGCGAGAGTGGGCCGCAGCGCTGTAAAAGACGTTGTAGGTGGAGGCCGCGCGGGACGTCGTTAAGCTGGCGTTTTGCGAAAAACGTGCTAAGGTGGCTAGACGACAAGGCGCGAGGCTTTCTCTGTAATTCTCTTTATTAACCTGCTTCCACCGGCCAATTTTGGGCACACGGGGGAGAGAACAGCGTCGCCTGGCGCTGACGTTCTAACAAACAGAACATTCTCCAACGCTTGAAAAGGATGTAGGTCAAGTGGCTAAACCCGCTCGCCGAGAAGGCACACCGGCACACAAGAACCGTAAGAATCAATCCAACCGCGGCTCCACTAACGCCCAGCGCAACCGCAGCCGTCGCGACAGCGGCGCGAAGGTGGAGACCTCCAACGTCCACGCGAAGGACATCTACGTATCCAACGCCCGCCCGGCGCGCCACCAGCATGTGGACGACAACCGCCGCGGTTCGGGCAAGCGCGTGCACAGCGAAGCAGGTGAAGGCGTACGTCTGCAGAAGGTGCTTGCACAGGCAGGCGTGGCGTCGCGTCGTATGGCGGAAAAGCTTATCGACGAAGGCCGCGTCGAGGTCGACGGCAAGATTGTGACGCGACAGGGCGTGCGGGTGGACCCGAACACGTCTGTGATCCGCGTTGATGGTTCCCGCGTCATCGTCAATGAGGACATGCAGTACTTCGTCCTGAACAAGCCGCGTGGCGTGCAGTCCACCATGCACGATGACATGGGCCGCCCGTGTGTGGGCGACATCATCGGTGAGAAGATCAGCGCTGGTCAGCGACTCTTCCACGTGGGACGACTGGATGCGCCCACCGAGGGTCTGCTGCTGCTCACCAACGATGGTGAGCTGGCCAACCGTCTGATGCACCCGAGCTACGAGGTCACCAAGACCTACATGGCCACCGTTGTCGGCGAGGTCGATGCCAAGGTCATGCGCGAGCTGGAAAAGGGCATTGAGCTCGATGACGGCATCGCTAAGGCGGACATGGCGCAGATCATCGACGTCTGGCAGGGCCGCTCTATCGTCCGCATCGAGCTGCACGAGGGTCGCAAGCACATCGTCCGCCGGATGCTCAAGACTGCGGGCTTCCCGGTCGAGCGCCTGGTGCGCACTAAGATTCACACTGTCCAGCTGGGCGAGCAGACCCCGGGCGCTCTCCGCGCACTCAACCGCGCTGAGCTGACCTCCCTCTACAACGCGGTGGGGCTGTAAATGGCACTAGTGAAAAAGAACGAAGAGAACCAAGGAGCTGAAGGAGCCCACATGAGCGAGCAGAACACTGACGACATGCTGTTGGTTGCCATTGACGGCCCTTCCGGCACTGGCAAGTCGACTGTCTCCCGGATGGTCGCAACCGAGCTGGGTGCAAAGTACTTGGACACCGGCGCAATGTACCGCGTGGCCACCCTGTGGGTGCTGCGCCAGGGTATCGACCCGACTGATGAGGAAGCCGTGGCCAAGGCGACGGCCGCCCTGCCACTGGAAGTCTCCGATGACCCGAACTCCACTGCGGTCCTCCTCGACGGCGAGGATGTTTCCGGCGAGATTCGCGGCCCGGAGGTCACCCGCAACGTGTCGGCGGTCTCCGCGATTCCGGCCGTGCGCACCAACCTGGTCGCACTCCAGCGTTCGCTGGCCGCATCGGCTGTGCGCTGTGTGGTGGAAGGCCGCGATATCGGCACGGTCGTGCTCCCGGACGTTCCGGCGAAGATCTTCATGACCGCCTCCGCAGAGGTCCGCGCTCGCCGCCGCTACGACCAGGACATCGCTGCTGGTCGTGAGGCTGACTTCGACACCGTGCTTGCCGACGTCATCCGCCGCGACGAACTCGACAGCAACCGTGCGACCTCTCCGCTGAAGCCAGCCGAGGACGCGTTCATTCTGGACACCTCTGAGATGGACATTGAAGAGGTCGTGGAAAACGTCCTCGATGTCGTTGAGGCCGGCTACCCGGGGTCCACTATGGACTGGGACGATGTCGACAACGAGGAGTTCGAGGGCTCTTACGACGACTCCGAGGACGACACCGCCGGACACCTGGTCGCAAACGTGGAGAGCGAAAACGCGCCGGGCACCGCAGGCAGCCACACCAGCGCAGACGAGTTCATCGACCGCACAATCGCTGACCACGAGACGATCATCTCCGAAGCCATCGAGCGCGCCGAAACCGGCCAGATCGATGACGATGCCGACTGGGAAGAATTGGAAAACGCCTTCGCAGCGCTTGGCGTGAGCGACGAGGAGGAAGAAGCTCTTCCGACCGTGGCCATTGTGGGACGACCGAATGTTGGTAAGTCCACCATGGTTAACAGGTTCATTGGCCGTCGTGAAGCAGTTGTCGAAGACTTCCCGGGCGTGACCCGCGACCGCATCTCCTACCTGGGGGAATGGGGCGGACGTCGCTTCTGGGTGCAGGATACCGGCGGCTGGGACCCGGACGCCAAGGGCATGCATGCGGCGATTGCTCGTCAGGCGGAGACCGCCATGGAGACCGCCGATGTGATTGTCATGGTCGTCGACACCACCGTCGGCATCACCGCCACGGAAGAGGTCATGGCCCGCCGCCTGCAGCGCGCGGAGCAGCCGGTTATTCTCGCCGCCAACAAGTTTGAGTCGGATTCGCAGCTTGGCGACGTCGCGGAGTTCTGGGCCCTCGGGCTCGGCGAGCCGCACCCAACCTCGGCCCTTCACGGTCGTGGCAATGCCGACGTAATGGACGAAGTGGTGTCCTCCTTCCCGGAGGTGCCGCGTGCGAAGTCGCTGCCGACCGGGCCGCGCCGCGTGGCGCTGGTGGGCAAGCCGAATGTGGGCAAGTCTTCGCTGCTGAACAAGCTCTCCGGTGAAGATCGCGCAGTGGTCAGCGACGTGGCCGGTACCACGGTTGACCCGGTGGACTCCCTGGTGCAGATGGACGAGGCGCTCTGGCGTTTTGTGGATACCGCTGGTATCCGCAAGAAGACCAAGACCGCCAAGGGCCACGAGTTCTACGCCTCGCTGCGTACTCGTTCGACGATTGACAACGCCGAGGTCGTGATTTTCCTGGTCGATGCCTCCGAGCAGATTACCGAGCAGGACCAGCGCGTGCTGCGCATGATTCTCGACTCTGGTCGCGCACTTGTGGTCGCCTACAACAAGTGGGACCTCATGGATGAGGACCGCCGCGATCTGCTCGAGCGCGAAATTGAAGAGCAGCTCGCACACGTGCCGTGGGCTCGTCGGGTGAACATCTCCGCCAAGACTGGTCGCGCTGTGCAGAAGCTGGAGCCGGCCATGCTGGAGGCCGTGGAGTCGTGGGATAAGCGCATCTCCACTGGTCGCCTGAACACTTGGTTGCGTGCGATTATGCAGCAGAACCCGCCACCGCTGCGTGGTGGCCGCCAGCCGCGCGTGCTGTTTGCCACCCAGGCATCCTCGCGCCCGCCGGTGATTGTACTGTTCACAACTGGGTTCCTGGAGCATGGCTACCGTCGCTTCCTGGAGCGCAAGCTGCGTGAAGAATTCGGTTTCGAGGGGTCGCCGGTGCGCATCGCGGTGCGTGTCCGCGAGAAGAAGAAGCGCCGCTAGGACCTGCTGTTAAGCACCGTCAGGTAGTTCCGTTCAGGCCTGCTAGTCGCTCGAATTGAGCTGAGAAAAGCCCAAAATGTGATTTAGGCAATTGCATTTTGGGCTTTTCGTTGGCATTTTGGTTTTTTAGGAAATTAGCGATAAGGAGAACTGACAATGGTCAGGCGCGGCAATAACCGTGACGGCTCTCAGCACGATGGCCGAGACAACAGCTACGGACGCGATTCCTCAAGCTCGTACGGCGATGACTCCGCGACTCGCTACATTCCGCGGGACGAGGGATACCGCGGATACAACCCGGATGCCGACTTCGCGGGTGAGCAGCCGACCGAATACTTCGGCGGCGACTCCTCTGAGACACAATTCCTGCAGCGCGGCGATGAAACACGTTTTGAGAACTCGCGAGGTGCCGGGGCCGGCGCCGGGGCGCAAGGAGCAGGTGCACAGGGTAGCGGCCAGTACTGGGCTCCGCTTTCTGAAGAAGAACGCGGCTATGGTCAGGCGGGCCAGCAGGCAGGTGCAACCCAGCAGTACTCCGCAGGCGGTTACGGCGACATGAATAACGGCAACAACCGCGGTAATAACCGTGGCAACAGTGGCAATGATGACTCTAAGAAGGGCTGGGGCAAGCCTGTCGCCATTGTGGCCATCGCCGCCATGGTGGCCGTAGTCGCGCTGGTAGCCCTGGTCTTGTCCTTTACTTCCGGAACCGAGGACAAAAACGACAATACGGCGGAGCCGACGCAGGAGACGTCGTCAAGCCCGACGCCGACGACAACCTCGCCGGAAGAAACCACGACAAGCCCAACCGATCGTTTGGACCCGTCGGGCACGATTAACGACACCCGTGAGCGCCTCGAGCAGGAGCTGGACCAACTTCGCGAGTCGCCGCCAGCTATCCCTGGCCCCGGTGAGCGCAGCAGCGGTTGGGGCACCATCCCGCAGGGCGTGGTGGGCAAGAGTCCGGCATCGGTCGAGGTGGAATTGCGTACCAACGGCTACCAGAATGTGACCGTCGTCGACGCCGAGGGCAATCCGACCAACTCTGTGGCTGCGATTATGGGCAAGGTCGCCTCGATCGATCCGCCGGAGGGACAGATGGCGGAGACATCCACTCCAGTGACCATCTACCTGCAGTAATGCGGTAGGCAGGGCAGGGGTCTGGGGCGATTTCCGCCAGCAAACACCAATGATGTAACCTATAGCTCGTTGCACTTTCGTGCACGCGGGCTGTAGCGCAGTTTGGTAGCGCACCTCACTGGGGGTGAGGGGGTCGTCGGTTCAAATCCGGTCAGCCCGACAAAAATAGCCGCCGTCTTCTGGAAGATTCCGGGAGGCGGCGGCTTTGTTTACGGCTATTGCTTGCGGTTTTGTCTGCCGTCTAGCGCACAAGCGCACTAGCGCACGACAATACCGTCGGAGTCAGCGTAGAGCGTCTCGCCCGGAACGAAGTCAATGCCGCCGAAGGAGACAACGACGTCGCGCTCGCCCTCGCCGGTCTTGGTGGACTTGCGCGGGTTGGTGCCAAGCGCCTTGCAGCCGAAGTCCATCTCGCCAATCAGCTTGGAGTCGCGAATCGCGCCGTTGACGACCACACCAGCCCAGCCATTGTCCTTGCCGAGCCCCGCAATAACGTCACCGACCAGCGCCGTGTGCACAGAAGCGTCACCGTCGATGACAAGCACGCCACCCTCCGACGGTTCGGAGAGGACCTTCTTCAGCAGCGCGTTGTCCTGGAAACACTTGACCGTGGAGATCTTGCCGCAGAACTCCACGCGACCGCCGAGGTTACGCATCTGGGTATCGCAGGAACGCACGTCCGGGCCGATCTCGTCAACCAGGTCAGCGGTGGGGATGAATTCGATTGCCATAGGGGATTCAAGTCCTTCCGAAGATTCTCGCATCAAGTGTTAAACCCATTGTTTCAAACTCAAGATGTGACTAAAGACATATGGTGCAAATTCGCTGGCGGCGATTGACACTCCGAAGGCCGGCCCAGATTGATTACTCTGGTGAGTCAGAACGCGCCGACAACCACACGCGCGCAGGAAGGGTAGAAGATGGCTGGGTTTAATTGGTTTTGGAAGGCTCTTAGCGGCAAGCAGGGGCGCAACCAAAAACGCAGCGTAGGGCTGGTGGCACGCGCCGCTGAGCTCGAGCCGCAGGTACAGGCGCTTTCCGACGCCGACCTCGCCGACTTCACCCGCCAACACGCCACCGACGCACCGGAGCTTTTAGCCGCGCTCCGCGAAGTCTCCCAGCGCACCCTGTCCATGCGTCCCTTCGATGTGCAGCTGCAAGGCGCACTGGCGCTCATGGAGGGAGACGTCGTCCAGATGGCCACCGGTGAGGGCAAGACCCTCTCCGGCGCCCTGGCTGCAGCAGGGTTCGCGCTGCGTGGCCACCGCGTGCATTCCGTGACCGTCAACGACTACCTCGCAGGCCGCGACGCGCAGTGGATGCAACCGCTGTTCGGGTTCCTAGGGCTCTCGGTGGCGGCTATTTCGCCGCAGGAGGGACCGGGGGAGCGTCGTAAAGCATATGCGGCAGACATCGTCTACGCCGCCGTCAACGAACTCGGCTTCGACGTTCTGCGCGACCGCTGCGCGCCGGCCATCGAAGACCGCGTGCAGTCGCCCGCTGATGTCGCGATCATCGACGAGGCCGACTCCGTGTTGGTGGATGAAGCGCTGGTCCCGCTTGTGCTTGCCGGCAGTGAGCCGGGCACCGCACCGACCGGTCAGATCACCGACGTGGTGCGCCGCCTGCAGCTCGGCGACGACTACACCGTCGACGAAGGCCGCCGCAACGTCTTCCTCACCGATACCGGCGCCGCACGCGTCGAACGCCTGCTTGGCATCGGCTCGCTGTACGACGCCGAACATGTCGGCACCACTCTGGTTCAGGTCAACGTTGCACTGCACGCCCACGAGTTGCTGCAGCGCGATGTCGACTACATCGTGCGCGACGGCAAGGTACAGCTCATCGATGCCTCGAAGGGACGCGTGGCGGAGTTGCAGCGCTGGCCGGACGGTCTGCAGGCGGCGGTAGAGGCCAAGGAGGGCCTGCAGGTCTCTGAGGGCGGCCGCATCCTCGACTCCATGACCATCCAGCAACTCGTCGGCCGCTACGACATCACCTGTGGCATGACCGGCACCGCCACCTCCGCAGGAGACCAGTTCCGCGAGTTCTATGGACTCCACGTCTCCGTCATCGAACCCAACGTCCCATGCATTCGTGACGACGATCCCGACCGCATCTACGCCACCACCGACGACGCGTTCGCCGCGCTTGTCGACGAGGTCGTGGAACTCAACGGCACTGGTCGACCAATACTCGTAGGCACCCGTGACGTGGCCGAATCGGAACGACTGGCCGATGCGCTGGTCCTGCGCGGCATCGAGTCCTCGGTGCTGAACGCAAAAAATGACGAGCTGGAGGCCCAGGTCATCGCCAATGCTGGCGATATTGGCCGTGTTACGGTGTCCACCCAGATGGCCGGACGAGGAACCGACATCCGCCTCGGCGGGGTAGATGAATCCAACCGCGATGCGGTCGTTGAGCGCGGTGGACTATGCGTCATTGGCCTGGGCAAGCACCGCACTGACCGACTGGACAATCAGCTGCGTGGCCGCGCCGGGCGCCAGGGCGATCCGGGCTCGTCGGTGTTCTTTGTCTCCCTGGATGATCCGGTAATTTCCGAAGGCGCTGCTGGCGAGACGCTGAGCGTGCTGCCCGAGGACGATGGCCGCGTTCGCGATAAGAGGGCCTACCAGTTCATTGACCGCGCACAGCGAGTGACAGAGGCGACCATGCTGTCGATTCATGCGACGACGTGGAAGTACAACAAGCTCATCGGTGACCAGCGCGAGATTCTGGATGAGCGCAGGGAGAAACTGCTGACTACTAATGCTGCCTGGGAAGAACTGTCCAAGTTGGCATCGGCGCGGGCGAAGGAAGTCGAAGCCGCAGTCGGGCGCGATGTAGCCGAGGACGCTGCCCGGGAAATTATGCTGAGCCACCTGGATCGCGGATGGTCGGACCACCTGGCAGATCTGGATGACCTGCGGGAGTCGATTCACCTGCGCGCGCTGGCTAAGGAAAGCCCCATTGATGAGTTCCACCGCGCCGCCATCGGCGCCTTTAAGAACCTGGTGAACAATGCCGTTACCGAGTCGGTGCAGACCTTCCAAGAGGTCGAAATCGACAGCGAAGGCGCACATCTAGAGGACACGGGTCTTGCTCGCCCGAGCTCGACGTGGACGTACATGGTCAACGACAACCCATTGAGCAATGGTGGCGGCTCGGTCGTCGGCTCAATTGCAGCGATGTTTAGGTAAGCCGTAACCACAGGTTTGGTAACAATTTGAAAATATTTCTCCGGTGACCGGCCTAGGTACACCCACAGAGAAAGCTCTCAGATGTCGGTATTTACGCATATCAATCATGTTGTACATACCCTGCTGGTGAGCTGCGTCACAACATGGTTGGGATTAGATAACAACACGAAAGCGGTTGGGGCGCTATTATCTAAAAAGTAACGAGTAAATCGCCCAAGGTTATCCCGGAGGGAAAGATATGACTAGCAATAGCGGCCAGCCAGAGGCATCGGTCGAGACCACCTCGGTCTTCCGTGCAGATTTGCTGAAGGAAATGGAGTCCGGCTCTAACACGGACTCCACGGTCTCCGGTGTTGAAGGACTTCCGGCGGGCTCGGCACTCTTGGTTGTCAAGCGGGGGCCAAACGCAGGTTCGCGTTTCCTGCTCGATCAGGCAGTCACCACCGCTGGTCGTCACCCGGACAGCGACATCTTCCTCGATGATGTGACTGTTTCCCGTCGTCACGCAGAGTTCCGCAAGAACGGTGACTCCTACGAGGTCGTCGACGTGGGATCGCTGAACGGTACCTACGTTAACCGCGAGCCGAAGAACTCCGCGGTTCTGGCTAATGGTGACGAGGTTCAGGTCGGTAAGTTCCGCCTCGTCTTCCTGATCGGTAACTAATTCGACATCGGTTAATGTCGACGCCTGTCGGCATTAACCCCTTATTTTTGTAAAGGCTCGGAAAAGACCAGTGGCAGCAGTACGCAAATCAGCAGTTTCGCAGCCGACTTCGTCGGAAAGCACTGCGAAGCAAGCACGCTCGGTGGGCAAGAAGAAGACCATCGGTGCTGTGCTGAAGGAAGTCAAGGTTGAGTTCCCTGATGTAACGCTGTCCAAGATTCGTTTTCTCGAGTCGGAGGGGCTGCTGTGCCCGTCGCGTAGCTCCTCGGGTTATCGTCGCTACAGCCAGGCGGACATTGACCGCCTGCGCTACATTCTCACCGTTCAGCGTGATAACTACTTGCCGCTGAAAGTTATTAAAGAGCAGCTCGACGAAATTGATGCGGGCAACGCTGGCGGCGACGGGCTGGCATCGGTCACTCCACTGGTGACGGCGGATCAGTTCCGCGAAGCCGCAGTGGTCTCGCTGACGCAGGCGGAGCTGGCAGAGCGCACCGGCGCTAGCGAGAAGTTCATCACTGAACTGGTTCGAGTCGGTCTGATTACTCCGGACACGCTGAACATGTTCGATGGCGATGACCTGCTCATCACTGAGACGGCAGTTAAGCTGGCTGAGTTTGGTCTGGATGCCCGCCACCTCAAAACTGTGCGTACCGCTGCGGCCCGTGAGGCAGATTTGGTGTCGCTCGCTGCTAGTCCGCTGAGTAAGTCGCGTGCGGCTAGCGGCAAGCAGAAGGCTGTGGAGATGGGCCGTGAGATGACTGCGCTGATGGTCACGCTGCACGGCACTTTGGTCAAGCGCCAGGTCAACAAGGACCTGGGGAAGTAGTCGGTAGTCCCGCGTAAATAGCGGCTCGCTACAATTATCGCTGTTATGGACGAAAAACTCGTAGAAGTCAAGTTTCTAGACTGGATGGCGCATCCTCCTGAGGACGATCCAGTGCTACTCCTGCATGCCGAGGAGACCAATCGGATTATCCCGATTTGGATTGATTTGGCGACGGCGACGGAGTACTCCGCCCGTGAGACCGGCGCTACGCAGCGTCGCCCGGGCATGCATGAGGTCTTCGTCGATACGCTGGACATGGTGGGGCAGAGCGCCCTGCGTGGCCAGATTACGGGCGTGCATGAGGGCGTTTTCATCGCCAGCCTGGTGCTCGAAGGTGGCGCAGAGATTGATATGCGGCCCTCCGACCTCATCCTTATCGCTAGCGAGCTTGAGGTTCCGCTGTATGTCGCGCGTGATGTGCTCGACGCCACGTCGGTAGCAGCGCGTCTCGTCGCAACCAATGGCGGTTCGCTTGCCGACGAGTCGGAGACCGGCTCCGTCGAGGCATCGGTGTCGGAGTTTGCGGAATTCCTCGACAGTATTGATGCTGACTACTTCGCCGAGCCGCATGGTGATGCGGAGGACAAGAAGTCTGATGGTGAAGCCGACGGTGGCGCCGATTCAGCTTCCGATGGCGACCGTTAAACGTGTGACTGGAGTGAATAACTGGCTACTTTTGGGGTAGTTGTGACGCTTATTTCCTCCGGCGTGTCGCTGAATGACCCCATAAAAGGGGTAACTTTTCGGAAGTTATAGTTTCATCCCGTCCTGCGGTTTTGCTCCCGGGTTGTGCTTGAGCTGGGGAAACTGCGGCTCCAAACTCTAAACCTTAACTTTAGGTTTAGAGATTCGGCGTGTCGTGCTGTGATGTATTGACAGCCGATTAACCTTGGCGAAAGATAAATAACGGCAGTGAAACTACCTCGGGAGAATTTATATGGTCGACGACAACAGCGGTTCGCTCTTTGGCGACAATGAGCTCCGTGCGTCGGACTCGCAAGAGCCGCGCGCGGTCCAGGAATCCCTGTTCGACATGGGGCCGGACGAGCAGGTTGGCTACCGCGTTCCTATCGCATGTCAGGTAGCGGGCATTTCTTACCGCCAGCTGGACTACTGGGCACGCACCAAGCTGGTGGAGCCTTCTATTCGTACCGCCAAGGGCTCAGGTACCCAGCGTCTGTACTCCTTCCGTGACATCCTCGTTTTGAAGATTGTCCGCGGTCTGCTGGACACCGGTATTTCCTTGCAGAATATCCGTCTGGCTGTCGACCGCCTGCGCGACCTCGGCGTCGATGACCTGGCTACCATCACGCTGGTTTCCGACGGTCGCACCGTCTACCAGTGCCGCTCCAATGAAGAGGTCATCGACCTGCTCAACGGTGGCCAGGGAGTGTTCGGCATTGCTGTTCCGGGCATTATGAAGGAACTGACTGGCACCATCGCCTCCTTCCCGTCTGAGCGTATCGACGGTACTCAGGAGAACCCAGGCACTGGCATCGACGAGCTGGCTGAGCGTCGTCGCCGTCGCATCTCCTAACAGCCAACTATTTGGCTGGATAGCGGCGTTGCTGCTACGGCCGCCGCTCAAATAGCCGAAACAAACTAAACGAAAACCGCCTTCCACAACTGGTTCCGTCTTACCTCTCCCGAGGTTGGACCAGATGGAGGCGGTTTTTCTACTTACTCCGTACCGATAGCCGCAGCCAACTGAGAGGCCAGGCCATCGCCGTAGTCAGCCGCAATGCGCAGAGAGCCAGTGGTCATATTTGCCACTTCCTGCAGCTCGGGGCTGGAGCTGTCCCCGTCGGGAAGCACGATGACCTCAATCGTTACCGGGCGGTCCGGGCTAATGAGTTCCTTGATCCTCTCGACAGACTCGGCGGCATCGGCGCCCGAGGCATCGCGACCCGAGGTGAGCACGACGAGACGGTTCGGCTTGTCAGGGGAGTAGGTGTCGCGGGCGGCCTGGTAGGCATCGATAAGCGCTGGCCAGAACTGTGCCTCACCACCAGCCGGAAGTTCGGCCAGCGAACCCTTTACGGCGTCCGCGCCGTTGTTGGCCTCGTCATCGGGCGCGGGAAGTTCCGCGAGGCGGTTCACCTCAGGTGCGAATGTCCACAGGCCGTAGCGGCCACCAGGTGCCGCATCGATAGCGCCGGTCAGTGCCGCAGACAGCGCCCCAACATCGACGCCCTCGGAGGTATCAGCGAGCAGGAGCGCCGAACCCATCGCAGTTGCGGGCTGTTGCGCGTCCGGCTGCTCCAGTGCTGGCGGCAGCGCAAAAGAATCCGTCTGAATCTGCGAGAGCACTCCAAAGTTCTCTGCTACTTCAGGGCTGAAAGTGCTCTCAGCAGCTTCGCCGTCGGCGCCATGATCTGCTGCGAAGTTCCGGAAGTCCTCGGCCGCGCGAGCCGTGTTCTCGTCGATCTTGCCGCCGGAGCCAAAGGTGACAACTGGCGCGTGCAATTGGGGTGCATCCGCTGGGGAGACCAACTTCAGCCCTTCGCCGGCCATCTGCAGCATGGGCTGGGTCGCGGCCACGCCGTCGAAGTCAGCGACATTCTGGCTGAGCATGGTCAGCAGGGTATTGGAGGTGTAGACCTCACCCAAGTCTGCGCGTTCGCGAGCGACATCCGGGCCACCGCCAAGTCGAGCACTGATCACGGCCGACAGCGCCGCATCGGAGCCACCGGGGGCGGCCACGCGCAATCCTGCAAGCTCTTCCCAGGTGGCGTTGTTCAGCTGGTCAGCACGATTGGTTGTGAAGGCCACGCCGCTGGCAATCGGCGGCAACCACGTCTTGGGGTTGTTGACCTTGACCTTGTCTGAGTTCTTCGCCCGGTCAACGAAAGAGATATCGGCGGGAATCCATACGCCCGGAGTCATAATTCCGGTACCGGCTTCATCCGCAGCGGGGTCCTCCGGAGCTCCCTCATCAGCTTCAGCACCGCCAGCCTCAGTCAGGGCGTTCACAACCTCCTGCGAGCCCGCCACCGTAATCTGTGGCCGCACACAGAAGTCCCTCACCACGGGATTCGACTCGCCATAGTCCTGCACGAGTTTCTGTGCCGAGCCCACCGCAGCAGGATCAGCGGTCACCACCAGCGTCAGGTCACCCTTCGTGCACCGTGCACGGTCAGCATCAATTGACGAATCGTTGCTCTTGCGCAGATTAACCCAGGCAAAAACCGCAGCCACCAGAACAATGACGACCAAGACGGCAATAAAAGGCCCCTTAGCCACTCGATAGTTGTTCTCACCCGAGGCGTGTCGTCCCATGTCGTTCTAGCCCTTTCTATGCTGAGTGTGCTCGGCACTGTCGACTCGCAGCAGACCTCGTCGTAAAGCACAAACGCGCACGTAACTCCTGCCAACTTTACTGCGTGGACAAGGCGACATCTACCACTTCGAGAAGACGGCCGCGCAGAACATCGGCACGCGCACTGAGCTCACGCTGGCGACGGACGTACTCGGCCTTGCCCTCGGGCGTTTCGATGCGAATGGGCGCAAAACCCCAATCCTGCAGATCGTAGGGAGCGGCGCGCATATCCAACTCACGGGCACTGCACGCGAGCTCGAAAGTATCCAGCCACAGGTCGCCGGGGACCGCCTCGCCGAGCTTGGTCGCCCATTTATACAAGTCCATGTTGGCGTGCAGACAACCCATCTGCTCACAGTGCGGCTGTGTCTCGCGCGTCGGCGCAAACTCGTTGAGCGGCACGGCGTCGGGCGTGAAGAAACGGAAGGCATCGAAGTGCGTACACCGAACCGTGTGGGCCTCGACGACCTCGTCCGTGCCTGCCTGACCAAGCCGCAGGGGCTCCGGATGACGATGCTCGGGCTGGCGATATACCATCGCCCATTCATGCAGACCAAAGCAGTCAAAGTGCGCCGGATTCGCGCGCGTCGAACGCAACAGATTGCCGATGTACGCCACCGTCGTACCTCGCTTATCGACGTACGCCGAAACATCCATGCGTGCTGTCCCCGAGGCGGTATCGGTGGGGTCCTTGCTGGCAGGACTGTCTGTAGCGTCGTCTGTGTCGAGGGTAAAGAACTTCAGGTGACTGATGTCCTTGGCTGTCGCACCGGGAAGATCTACGCCGATGCCCGGTGACCAGCGGCGGAGCTGGCCGGGCTTAACGGGGTAGTACTCGAAGATGAAGTCCCAGACCGGGTGACGCTGGCCGCGACTGCGACGGGACAGGTGATCGCGGGTCAGGACATCGACGCGGGCGATATGCCTTGCTTTGGCTTCACGCCAATCGAAAGACGAATCGGGCGTAGGTGTCACTGCTGTCGTCCCTGCGTGCTGCTCGGTCGGGTCCGGGATTGGTTCACGGTCGAGTGCTGCTTTTGCGCACTGCTGCGGCGCGGGGAGACCTCGTGGGTCCAGTCGCGCACGACACCGACCTGCTCCTCGATGAGGTCCTCCAGAGCCACGATGCCGATCTGCTCCGCGCCGGAGAAAGCACCGGTCTTCGGCGCGATACTTGCCGGGGCGTTTGCGCGCAGATGCGGCTTTGGCGTGCGAGCGCGCACAGCCACTGCCATGTGGGCGCTGTAGCGGCGCATGATACGCAGGGCCTCGTCCAAAGTGGCCTCGATGGGGATTTCAATCATCGGACGGATTTCGCCATCGGGAATGACGGTCTCCGGGCCTGAGGCCGGATCCATAACGCGGTCGAGGACATCTTTCACGTGAACATAGCCGCGGTACTCGTTGGGCTCATTGTTGGCCGCAGCGACGGGGAACCGGGAGAAACCAGTTTCGGTGACCGCCGTCTCTAGATCGCCCACAGTCGGTGCGGTGGGGAGGCACCGAATCTGCTCATGCGGAATCAGCACCTCCTCAATGGTGCGCGTGGCCGAAGCCAGTGTGCGACGAAGGCGGACGTGCTCCTCGCTGTCAAGGAGCCCCTCTTGACGAGACTCCGCAATCATCGATGCCAACTCAGTGGAATCGACAGTGGTGTCGAGCTCATCGCGCTGCTCAATGCCGAACAGCTTAAGCGTATGGCGAGCCATCCAGTTAAACAGCAGCAACAGCGGCTTGGTCAGACGGTAGAAGACCATATGAACCGGAATAAGCAGCATGGCCATCGTTTCCGGTCCTGCCAGCGCGATATTCTTCGGCACCATCTCACCGAGCATGATGTGCAGCACTGACACCAGCATCAATGCGATGGCAAAGCTCAGCGGGTGCAGCAGCGACTCCGGAATACCCATCGCCTGGAAGGGAGCTTCCAGCAGATGTGCCAGCGCCGGCTCAGAGACCTTACCCAGCAGTAGCGAGGCAATGGTGATGCCCAGCTGTGCGGCGGCGAGCATCATTGACAGGTGCTCAGAAGCATTGATAACTGTGCGTGCGCGCTTCTTTCCCTGAGCCAGCAGCGCTTCCAAACGGTCACGGCGCGCAGCAATAAGTGAGAACTCCGCGCCCACGAAAAACGCGTTGACCAACAGTAAGAAGAAAGTCAGGAGGATTCCAAACCAGTCACTCATAGGTTGAACATTTCCTTAGCGCGCTCGTTGGTCACAGGAATCAAAATGGCACGGTCCACGCGGCGGTCATCCATCGCCAGAATGCGGGCATACCAGCGTCCGGCGATACCCGATTCGAACTCGTCCATGAAGTCGCGTTCGGTCTCTGGCAGCAGGACGACGTCACCGACCTCCGGGATGCGACCGAGCGCAAACATAATCAATCCACCGAGCGTTTCGAAGCTACCTTCTGGGGCGAAGTATCCGACCTTGGTCGGCAGCTCGTCGGTACGCACAAGGCCAGAGCAGTTCCAGCCTTCGATCGCGCGTTTGACTTCCTGCTCGGACTCCTTGTCGTCGTACTCATCCCAGACCTCGCCAAGAATTTCTTCGACGACATCCTCGATGGTGACAATGCCGGCGATGCCGCCGTACTCATCGGCGACCAGCGCAATCTGCGAACCAGCCGAACGCACGGCCTCCAGTACGGCATCGCCGTCCAGCGACTGCGGCAGCGTCGGCACAGGCCGTGCAATCTCCCGCATGGTGGTGGTTGAGCGCTTCGCCGCAGGCACCGCAAATGCGTCCTTGACGTGGACAACACCGACAGTGGCATCGAGGTCCCCGTCAGTAATGGGGAAGCGGGAATGCCCCGATTCGATAGCGACAGCCAGCAGATCCAGCGCCGTGTCATCGACATCGAGGGAGGTGATCGTCGACCGCGGCGTCATGAGATCCTCCGCCGTCGTTTCGCCAAAGCGTAACGACGACTCGAGTACAGCGGCCTTCGACTCATCCAATGCACCCTGCTCCGCAGAATTGCGCACCAGTGCTTCCAGCTCCTGCGGGGAACGCGCCGAAGCCAGCTCATCCGCCGGTTCAATACCGAGCTTGCGCACCAGCCAGTTCGCCGTGGCATTCAGCGAATGGATGAAGTAGTGGAACACCCAGTTAAACGCCATCACCGGACGAGCCGTAACTCGCGCTACTGCCAGCGGCTCTGTAATCGCGACATTCTTTGGCACCAATTCGCCGTAGACCATCGACAACATCGTGGCCACAATGAGCGCAAGAATCAGCGCGGTCGGTCCCGCTGCAGACTCGCTGAGCCCCATCCAATGCAACATCGGCGTGAAGTACTGCGCCAGCACCGGTTCCGCGAGGAAACCAGTTGCCAGTGTCGTCAACGTAATGCCCAGCTGTGCACCGGAGAGGTGGAAGGACAGTCGATTATGCGCCTTGTGAACGGCCTCAGCAGGTGCATCCGCTGAACGGGCGCGGTCGGCGTCAATCGTAGATCGCTCCAGTCCCGTCAGCGCGAATTCAAACGCCACAAAGAGGCCGGTGCCAGCGGTTAGCGCGATAAAGCCGACAACCGCGACAATATTGAGAACAATATCCACTGATTATCTCTTCTTCTTTTTCCCTCGCTTGGGGCGGTGTACGCGACCGCCAGCACGATTCTTTCCGCTTGCCGACGGACCGCCGCGCCCGCGGTAACCGGCACCACCAGCACCGCCTGCCGATTGGCTCTGATCTTGACGAGCCCGGCGCGGACGCCGTGCGCCCAGTTCCTTGACAAATCGCGGCAGTCCCGGAGCGGCGCGCAGCTCTTCAGCTTCAACGCCGGCCCCTGCCAGCAGCTCGCGGGCCTGATCAACCTGGCGGTCACGCACAATCATCGCTACCGTGCCGGAAGCACCTGCACGAGCCGTCCGACCCGAGCGGTGAATATACGTCGCGGAATCCCTTGGCGGATCCGCGTGCACAACCAAGTCAAGAGCATCGATATCAATGCCACGAGCGGCCACATCCGTGGTGACGAGGACATTGATTTCACCCTCGGCAAAGGCCTTGAGGACCGCGCGACGAGTTGCCTGGCCACGATCGCCGTGGAGGAAACCTAACTTGATGTCGTAGAACTGTAGAAACTTAGCCAGCTGCACGACACGCGCCTTAGAGTTGGCGAAGATGACGCACTGATCCTTGCGGGAGGCAATCCAGGCGACCACTTCGTCGGCTTCGTTGTTGTCCTCCACCCGAAGTAACAGATGCCGCATATTGCGCATGGTCAACCGGGAGGCAGTGACCTTGTGCTTCGCAACTTCAGTGCTACTTGCGCGACGATCGCGAATAAGCCCCGCGGCGTCGTCGTTAATCGTGGCGGAAAAGACCATGCGCTGTGCCGACTTCGGGCACGCACGGACCAGGCCCAGAACATCGGGCAGAAAGCCCATGTCAGCGAGCATGTCCGCTTCGTCGACGACGACAGCGAGGACGTGCTCAAGGCTGAGTAGACCGCGGCGGCGCAAATCGTGTGCGCGACCCGGTGTGACCACAGCGATATCGACTGGTGCCGCGAGCAGAGTCTGCTGCTTGGCCACGGAATCACCGCCGACCAAGCTCAAGACACGCAGACCTGCAGCGGCACCGATGTCAGCGAGGACATCAGCAATCTGATCTGCGAGTTCGCGCGTTGGCGAAATAATGAGCGCGCGCGGGTAGCCGGGAAGCGCTGGAGAGGCGTTATTGAGTAACGCGACCAGCGGAATGCCGAATGCGAGCGTTTTGCCCGAGCCTGTAGGGGCCTGCGCAAGAACGTCCTTGCCAGCGAAAGCATCTGGCAAAGTCGCCACCTGCACGGCAGTAGGCGAAGTTATGTGCTGGGCACGCAGAATACTCACAATCGCTTCCGGCGTGCCCAACTGTCTGAAATCACTGGACTCAGCAGGAGGGGGCATGCTTGTTAGAATACCGCTATCCCCGGACTGCCATGCAATAGGCACGTCCGGTGAGCTTGAAAACTACCGTCCCATGAGATTTACCAACCGCGACCCGGTTGCGCATAGGCCTCGCGCTCAAGAATGGCGGCTCGACGGAAGATGTTGCGGATGGATTTGAGCTCCGCATCGCTGGCCGTGGACATATTCTCTTCAAGGACCTCGAGAGCCTGCTGAACACTGTCAACATACTCGGGGTCGGAATACACCTCCACCCAGTTCGCGATCGCGGAATCCCCATCAACCAGCGATTTTCCTTGCAGAGTCAGCTCGGTTGCAATCCACATTTCGGCGACGATACTGGTTACGGCGACCCGATATGGGTTGAAAGCGCTACAGGAAGAATGCACGTCCAGCAAAAGCTGCGTGATGGTTGTCGGCTCGATGTCCTCGAGCGCCGAAGAAGTCTCTTCCAGCGCGTTATTGCTCAATTCCAACGCACGCACCAGGGCTTCCTGTGCGAGTGACGACCACAGAACCTGTTCCTTAGCGCAGGGTGCTTTGGTTGCCAGATGCGACAGGACTGGGAAAACTTGGTGCAAGTACCAGGCCTCTTGCGCTACGAAGAAGTTGGTTTCGTCCGAGGAAAGGTCGCCGCGGAGCATCGTGGGGACGCTGAACATTCCGCCAATCTCGGCAACGATGTCCTCGATGTCCCGCCACAGCTGGGAAGTAAAGGGGCCCGCCGGCGCAATCTGGAGTGAGTGGCCGAAGAAAGATTCCAGCTCCTTCGGCGTCTGCTCAGTATCAGTGCCTTCGATGGCCGCCGGGTAAAAACTAGAGTTCAGATGCACTGGTTGCATTCGGCGAAGCGCGACCTTTTCCAGGCGACGAGCCCTGTGGCCGTGGTCAATGGGGCCGTGCCCCTGGCCGACGTTGAGGTTATCCGCGAAACGAATGGACTCGCTGAGCCAGCGCGTAGTCCAGCGCAGGGCATCATTAATCGCAGAGCCCCCACCAATCCGTGTGGCAAGAGCTGCGGACAGCGAACAACCCGTGCCATGGGTGTTCTCAGTGTGAATGCGGGGAGAAGAGCTGAAGAAAACCTGGCCATCGGGGAAGGCCACGGCATTGCCGGCTTCCTCATCACTTAAGTGACCAGTCTTTGCAATCACGATGACATCGTTCTTGCTCGCGAACTCCAGCGCCTGCTCAATCAGCTCAGTGAAGTCGCTGGCCTCCGGGGCGTCGGCAAGCAATGCCAGTTCGGGAACATTCGGCGTGATGACGGTGGCTTCCGCGACCAAGTCACGCATTGCGTCCATGGCATCTTCGTCAAGCAGACGGTCGCCAGAGGTGGCGACCATAACCGGATCGAGAACAACCACGGCTGGCTTGGTCTCCCGAACCCAGTTGGTGACGGCCTGCGTGAGTTCGCGTGAACCCAACATGCCAATCTTCACCGCGTCGATGGTGACATCCTCAGTTACAGCAGCCAGCTGCTCGACGAGGAAGTCAACAGGTGGGGTGTGGACGGCACGAACGCCCACGGTGTTCTGAGATACCAAAGCGGTGACCACGCCCATACCATAACCACCGGCGGCGGCGATTGATTTTAAATCGGCATGGAGCCCAGCGCCACCTGTTGGGTCTGTGCCGGCGATGGAAAGAACTCGTGGCACAAAATCAGGCTTTGCCTTCTTGGGAAATGGCATCTCAGACCCCTTTTAACTTCAAGAGCGTGAAGCGACAGACTTCAAGACTACGCTTCAACCTCGGAGCGGTCGCCAGACCAGAGGGTGTGGAAAGCACCCTCGCGGTCAACACGCTGGTAAGTGTGCGCACCGAAGTAGTCACGCTGCCCCTGAACCAGTGCTGCCGGCAGACGCTCCGCACGCAGGCCGTCGTAGTAAGCCAGCGAAGAGGAGAACACCGGAGCCGGGATACCCATCTGTGCTGCAGTGACGACAACGTCGCGCCACGCGTCGAGGCACTCGGTGACCTGGTCACGGAAGTACTCGTCGAGTACCAGCGCCGGCAGCTCCGGATTGCGGTCGTACGCTTCCTTGATGCGGTTCAGGAACTGTGCGCGGATGATGCAGCCACCACGCCAGATGGTCGCCAGCGCACCGCGGTCAATCTCCCAGCCGTACTCCTTGGCACCAGCGTTAATCTCATCGAAGCCCTGCGAGTAGGCAACGATCTTGGAAGCGTAGAGCGCCTTACGGACGCGCTCCACAAAAGCATCGCGATCTTCCGGTGCCTTAGCCAGGCTTCCCGACGGCAGGTTGCGGGCAGCCTCACGCTGAGCAAGGGAAGACGACAGGGCGCGAGCGAACACGGCCTCGCCAATACCAGTTACTGGAATGCCCAAGTCCAAAGCGGCCTTGACCGTCCAACGGCCGGTGCCCTTCTGACCAGCAGCATCAACGATGACATCCACCAGCGGCTTGCCTGTCTTCTCATCGACCTGAGAGAGAACCTCAGCGGTAATCTCGACCAGGTAGGAGTCCAGGTCGCCCTTATTCCACTCGCGGAAGATATCTGCAATCTCGGCAGGGGTGAGGCCAGCGGCCTCACGCAGCAGGTGGTAGGCCTCGCCAATGACCTGCATATCCGCGTACTCGATGCCGTTGTGGACCATCTTTACAAAGTGGCCAGCGCCATCGGAGGAAATGTGAGTACAGCACGGAACGCCATCAACGTGAGCGGAGATGGACTCCAGCAGCGGGCCGAGGGACTCGTAGGACTCCTTCGTTCCACCCGGCATAATGGATGGGCCAGTCAGAGCACCTTCTTCACCACCGGAAATACCAGTGCCAACGTAGTGCAGGCCACGGGCGCGAATAGCCTTCTCGCGACGGATGGTGTCCGTGTAAAGAGAGTTACCGCCATCAATGATGATGTCGCCGGGCTCCATCACGTCGGCAAGCTGATCGATGACCGCATCAGTAGCGGCACCTGCCTGAACCATGATCAGAGCGCGACGCGGGCGCTCCAGCGAAGCGACGAACTCTTCAATGGTCTCGGACGGGATGAATGAGCCTTCATCACCGTGTTCAGCGATGAGGGTGCGAGTTTTCTCCGGGCTGCGGTTGTACACGGCAACGGTGTGTCCCTTGTGGGCGAAGTTGCGTGCGATATTCGAGCCCATGACGGCGAGCCCGACGACACCAATTTGTGCGAGTTCATTGTTATCGGTCATGCCCACCATCTTAAAGCCTGGCCGGGGTTCGTTGTATCTGGGACTCAGAAATTGTTACTGCTTTTAACGTTGAAACTGCCACGAGTGATGGCGTGCGCTGGCACAATGTTTGGCATGACTGACGAGACTATTGCGAATAATGGCAGTTCACAGGACTCGAACTCTGCAGCTTCTTCCGCCGAGCAGGCGAAGAGGAAGGCGCTGCGCGATTATATGACACTGGCGACGAAGGCGAGCCAGGAAGCGCTGAGCGATGAGGAGCTGGCTGTTTTTAACAGCACCTTGGGCGATAACGGAATCGGCGGTCTAGATACCTTGCTGGGCACGAAGTTTGTCCATGTCGGGCCGGAGCGAATTCAGATGGAGCTCGAGGTCGGGCCCGACCACCTGCAACCGTGGGGCCTAGCCAATGGCGGTGTTTATTGCTCGCTAGGTGAGACTGCTGGCTCTATTGCTGGTTTCGTTGCCTGCGGTGCGAAGAAGCCGGTCGTCGGTGTGAACAACAACACCGATTTTTACCGCTCCGCCCGAGCTGGCGAGGTAATCGTTACCACGGCGGAGCCAGAGTACCTGGGGCGCACCATGCAACTGTGGCGTATTGAGCACACCCGCAAGGCAGATGAAAAACTGCTGGCCCGCACCAACCTACGAATTGCGGTACTCGACAAGCCGCTGTAGCAAATCGTTATAGGTGGTAACGGGCCTGGTAGGAAGCTCGCAGGTGGCTTGTCGTGATTAGCTGTTTTCTAATCTGGCCACCTGCAAGTTAACTACTTGTTCCTTTTTGCGCGGTGCTCGCGGCGAGTGTCGCGAACCTCCAGCGGCAGATCCTGCTCAGCCTTGTCCTTGTTGAACTCGGCCAGGCGGTCGATGGCGTTGCGTGCGTACATCTGCTGGCGGGTGGAAACCATCTGCCAACGGTTGCGGTCCAGGACGTTCAGGCCCCAGCTGACGCAGGAGACGAGGCGGTTGCGGAAGCCCACCAGGAACATCAGGTGGACGGCCAGCCACAGAATCCAGCCGATGAAGCCGGTGACCTCAACCTTGCCCATCTTCACCACTGCGGAGAAGCGGGAGACGGTTGCCATGGAGCCCTTATCGAAGTACTCGAACGGCTGACGCTCAGCGACATCGCGGCCGTCGGCCTCAGCTGCAATGTTGGCGGCGACGTACTCGCCACCCTGAATAGCAACCTGAGCAACACCCGGCAGGTTCTCGCGGTTGGACATGTCGCCCACGACGTAGACGTTCTTGTAGTCACCAGCTGTCATGTCCTCGTTGACAACGACACGGCCAGCGCGGTCGGTCTCGGCGCCAGTCTGCTCGGCAATCATCTTGCCCAGCGGGGAAGCGGACACGCCGGCGGACCAAATCTTGCAGAACGACGGGATGAACTCCTCGGTTCCATCCTTCATGTTCTTGTAGGTGACTCCCTCTTCATTGACGTCAGTCACCATCGCGCCCAACTTGACGATGACGCCCATCTTCTCCAGGGACTTCTGAGCCTTGCGGCCCAGACGCTTGCCAAACGGCGGCAGAACCTGCGGTGCGCCGTCGAGCAGGACGACGCGTGCAGCGTGCGGGTTGTAGCTGCGGTAGGACGATGCGAGGGTGCGGTTAGCCAGCTCGGCCAGCTGGCCAGCAAGCTCAACACCAGTCGGACCAGCGCCGACAACAACAAAGGTCAGCAGGCGCTCGCGCTCAGCCGGATCGTTGGTCAGCTCGGCGCGCTCAAACGCGCCGATGATGCGGGCACGGATTTCGAGTGCGTCGTCGATGTTCTTCATGCCCGGAGCAAACTCGGCAAAGTGATCATTGCCGAAGTAGGACTGGCCAGCGCCAGCGGCAACCAGGAGGTGGTCGTATTCCCACTTGGAAGTCTGGTGACCCAGTTCCGAAGTCACAACCTGCTTTTCGACGTCGATGTCGGTGACATCGCCCTTGACAACACGAACGTTCTGAACACCGTCGAAGATCGTACGAGTGGACGGAGCGATTTCGCCCGAGGACAGGATGCCCGTTGCTACCTGGTAGAGCAGTGGCTGGAACAGGTGGTGGTTAGTGCGGTCGATGAGAGTGACGTCGACCTCGGCGCCCTGCAACTTCTTCGCCGCGAACAAGCCACCGAAACCCGAACCGATGACGACCACGTGCGGGCGTCCGGAGTGCGGGCGGTACGGAGTCTCGGTCATGTATTTTCTCCTCACAGACTTTAAAGTTCTCGAAGTTTTAGATTCGGCTTTTAGCCGGCAAGCCACAATAGTAATCCTCTCGGTGCGCCACCGCCTATTCTGGGTCCCTGCGCGGTAGGCTTGCGAGAGCAAACTCAGTTCGTTATTCGTACCTTTATGCGGCGCGATTGTTAGGAGGTTCGGGCAGGGTGAATTCGGCAAGCCGGCAGGCAATTGACGCAGAGCGATGGCCTCGGGTTGCGCGTATTCCAGAGGGGCGTTTCCTAGCGAAACGTGCCGAAATGATGGAACGCTCTTTTGAGCGTCTCTGCCAGGATAACGGCATTGAACTGGTCGAATCCGGTGAGTTTGTCGGAGAGTCCTTCATTACTCGGTCGACGGGTGACGCCGATTTGGCTATCGACGGAGTCGGTGGTGCCAACTCTAGCGGCGGCAGTGAATCTCCCACTAGTTCTGAATCGTTTCGTCCAGTCATTTTCAGCGTCATTAATCCTGTTTTCTATTCTCGACTAGCTGATTCAGAATGGCTCGGATTGGGGGAGGCCTATCTCGCGGGCGAATGGTCCAGTGATGATTTGCCAGAGCTTCTCAGCCGACTGCTCAGCGCCGAGCTTGATATTGCTTCGTTGGGGCCGCTGGCACGTGGTCTGATGAAAGTCGCGCGTTCACGTCCGCGTCTCGATGGGCCAGATATGGCGGGAGAGTTGCCGACCTCATTGCTGGAGCTCTATTCCGGCGAATTGCTGATGGGCGGTTCCGGCCTGTTCGCCTCCGGAGTGCGAACCTCGTCGCGGGAACAGATTCAAAACTATGCCCGTGGTGCTGGCAAGGGTGGGGTTCCCTCGCACTGGTCAGTTGACGTGACTTATGTCGATGCCCCGAAATCCGTCGCGCGTGCCGATTTTCTGCATGCTCAAGTGCGCAATATTGAGCACATCCTCGATCTGGCTCGAGTCCGGGCCGGCGACCGTGTCGCCGAATGGCCGTCGGCAGGCGGAGAAATTGCCCTTCGAGCTGCAGAAAGGGGAGCGGGCGCGGAGGTTATTACCGTCTCTGATGACCACACCGAAACGGTGCTGGAACGGGTGGAAAAAGCCGGATTGCGCGGCGCGGTCGATGTGATCCAGATGGATCGCAACATTCCGTCGCCACGCGAATTCGAGTCCGACTTCGAGGCGGTTATCAACGTCGGGCGTCTGGAGACCTTCGGTCGTGCAGGTGCGCTGCGCTGGCTGAAGAGCGCCGAGCGTCTGCTTGTCGACCGCGGCACCATCGTCGTCCAAATGGTGGTAGCGACGGACAAATTCGATGCGCTCGCCGAGCGCAGCTTGGACCTCGTACGCGCTTACGTGTGGCCGCAGCTGCAGCTTTTCACTGTAGAAGAGCTGCGCAAGATGGTGGACCGGGAAACCGGCCTGCGCATCGCGGCGGAAGAGTACATTCCGGCGCACTTCGCGACGACCTTGCAGCTCCAGCGAGATTTCTTTGCGGCGCATGCGCGCGAAGCCGCTGGTATCGGGTACGACAGAGTGTTCCGGAGGATGTGGAATTACTATCTGTCGCTGTTTGAAGCGCTCGTGCGCGCAGAGAAAGTCACGCTCGTACAGGTCGAGCTCGTGCATGCGCCACGCAGGCCTCACTAGCAGTGGGCAGCTCCGGGCGCGTTGGAAATTCGCCAGATAAATAAAGCCTGTAAAAATAAATCACGTTTTTAGGCAAAACCACCTCAAAGCCGGTGTTTAGGGTCTAAAAACGAAACTATGAACGCACAGAGCACCACACGTACTGCAGACATTGTTGTCGTCGGCGCCGGTCTTGCCGGATTGGTCGCGACGTATGAGGCCACGCAGGCCGGCAAGAAGGTCATCCTTGTCGATCAGGAGAATGCCAACAACCTCGGCGGACAGGCTTTCTGGTCGCTGGGAGGAATCTTTCTCGTCGACTCGCCAGAGCAGCGCCGCCTGGGAGTCAAGGACAACCGCGAGCTCGCTGAAGCTGACTGGTTCAACTCCGCGCAGTTCGACCGCGAGGAAGACAACTGGGGACGCAAGTGGGCCAAGGCCTACCTGAACTTCGCGGCAGGGGAGAAGCGTGACTACCTCCGCAATCTCGGCGTGAAGTTCCTGCCTGTCGTCGGGTGGGCTGAGCGCGGTGAAGGGCGTGCCGACGGTCACGGCAACTCGGTACCCCGATTCCACCTCACCTGGGGCACAGGCCCCGAAATCGTCCGCGTATTCGCAGAGCCGGTCGCTGAAGCTGCGAAGAAGGGGCTGGTGGAATACTGCCATCGCCACCGCGTTGACGAGGTAATCGTCGAAGATGGTCGCGCCGTCGGCGTGCGTGGCAAGATTCTGGTTCCCTGTGAATCGCTAGAGCGAGGAGTGGCGTCGTCACGCGAGGAAACAGGGGAGGACTTTGAGATCCGCGGGTCGGCCGTGTGCATTGCGACGGGCGGTGTTGGCGGCAACCTGGAAGCCGTGCGTAAGTGCTGGCCGACCGAGCGCCTGGGCGAGATGCCGAAGGATATGGTCTGCGGTGTGCCAGAGCATGTTGACGGTCGTGGTATCGAGATTGCAGAGCAGGCCGGCGCAAACCTCGTCAACCGTGACCGCATGTGGCATTACACCGAGGGCATGAAGAACTGGAATCCCGTGTGGCCGAATCACGGTATCCGTATCATCCCGGGGCCGTCGGCCATGTGGTTCGACGCAGAAGGAAACCGCCTGCCAGCGCCATATATTCCGGGCGCGGATACTGTCGGCACGATGAAGCACATTCTGGCCACCGGACACTCGTATTCCTGGTTTGTGCTGAATAAGAACATCGTGGGCAAGGAGTTTATTTTCTCTGGCTCAGAACAGAATCCGGATCTGACCGACAAGGAGATCAAGAAGCTGATTGGCAAGGTGACCTCTGGTGTTGCCGCACCTATTCAGGCGTTTATGGATAACGGCGAAGACTGGGTGGTTGCCGACGATCTGCCAAAGCTGGTCGAGGGGATGAACGAGATTGTGGAGGCGAGCTCGGGCGGGGAGTCCGGAGCCGCAGCGCCGAAGATTGACCTGGAGAAGCTCGAGGAGCAGATTCGTCAGCGCGATATGCAGACCGGTAACCCCTTCTCCAAGGACTACCAGGTCAATTACGTCAACGTGGCCCGGAACTTCCTCGGGGACAAGATCATCCGCTCCGTGCCGCCATCACCGATTTTGGATCCGAAGAACGGCCCACTGATTGCTATTCGTCTGCGCATGCTGACCCGCAAGACGCTCGGTGGCATCGAGACCACCCTCGACGGCCAGTGCTTGCACCCGGACGGAACTCCCTTCGAGGGGCTCTACGCCGCAGGCGAGGCCTCTGGCTTCGGTGGCGGCGGCGTCCACGGCAACAACGCGCTGGAAGGTACATTCCTGGGCGGCTGTATTTTCAGTGGCCGCCAGGCAGGCCGTGCGATGGCGGAAGTGGTTAAGTAGCTCCCGCATACCGCACAGTTCGGTAGAAGAAACCGCGGCTACTCCAGCCCGATGGAGAATGCACTTTCCAGGTCGTGCTGAGAGTAGGTGCGGAAAGCCAGCTGAGTCTGAGTGCGAATGACACCGTCGACCTTGCTGATGAGGTTTGGAATAATTTCCGCCAGATCATCGTGATTAGTTGCGCGCACCACGACGACCAAGTCCCAGTCACCAGTAACGGAGTAGACCTCAGTCACGCCGTCGATCTCGACGATGGTCTCGGCGGCCTCCGGAATCTTGTCAGCTTCGACATCGATGGACACAATTGCGGTAATCAAACTCATGGCTGCCTTTCCTCGGAGTTTAAACATGGGGCCCGCTGAATAGCGTGGCCCGGACCGCAAGGTACGCAAGATTGCTCAAGATACTGCGGCCCGGAATTTCATTTCTGTCACGATTCTACTGATTTCCAGAAAACAGCCTGGAGGATCCGGACGAAAGTCGGTAAAAAGGGCGCTATGACACAAACCGCATTTCAGTCCAACCCAGTCCAGCTTTCCGGAGACCTGCCCCAGGTGGGCAACAAGGCTCCGGAGTTTACCCTCACCGGTGGTGACCTCGGTGAGGTCACCAATGAGACCTTCGCTGGTAAGAAGGTCGTCTACAACATCTTCCCGTCGGTAGACACCGGTGTTTGTGCAGCTTCGGTGCGTCACTTCAACGAGGACGCTGCTGGGCTGGACAACACCGTCGTGGTTAATGTTTCGCGTGACCTGCCGTTCGCTCTCGGTCGCTTCTGTGCTGCAGAAGGCCTGGACAACGTTGAGGTTGCCTCGGACTTCCGCCACGGTTTCGGCGAAGCCTTCGGTGTTGTTCAGCAGGATGGCCCGCTCGCTGGCCTGCTTGCTCGTGCCGTAGTCGTCACTGACGAAGAGGGCAAGGTCATTTACAACCAGCTGGTCGATGAGATCACCACGGAGCCGGACTACGACTCCGCACTGGCTGCACTGAAGTAATTAGCTAACAAGCTTTCAGCAGCAAGTAACCAGCTGGAATCGACGGGGCTCGTCGGCGCACTCGCTAGGCTGTTGCCTGGCGAACTTCGCCGACGAGCTCTTCTAGTACGTCCTCCAGCGCAACGATTCCGCTGACAGAGCTCTCCGAAGTACTGTTTTCCTCCGTCACCAAGGCGAAGTGAGCCTGCTCGCGCTGCATCAGCCGCATGACCGTCTGGAGCTTGGCATCCGGGCTGACGCTTGCAAAGGTGCGAATTAGATTCCGCGGGAAGGGTCGGTCGCGGTGACCGTCGTCAAGCGAGAGCAAATCCTTGACATGAAGGTAGCCGATGAAGCTGCTGTCGGCATCGGTGATGGGGAAGCGGGAAAAGCGCGTGCGTGCGCTGAGCTCTTCGATGCCGGCGACAATGGCGTCGGGGCCAATGGTGACGAGGGTGTCGAGTTGCATAGTGACATCCGCGGCGGTGAGATGCTCGAAGCCGAGAGCTTTGTGGAGGAGCGCGAGCTCGTCATTGTCGAGAAGGCCCTGACGCCCGGACTCGGCGACGAAATCCTGCACCTGACTAGCGGTGAAGGAGGAATCGACCTCGTCCTTCGGAGTGGCGCGAAGAATCTTGCGAACCACGATGTTCGCCGTCGTATTCATCGCCCAGATAACCGGATTGAGTACCCGCACAATCACATACAGCGGAATAGCCACGAACTTCGCCGTCGGACTGGGAGCCGCAATAGCGATGTTCTTCGGCACCATTTCGCCGACAACCATGTGTAAGAAAGTGACAATCAGCAGCGCCAACACTAGTGCCACCACGTGGGCGGTGCCCGCGGGGAGTCCCAGCGCTGTCATGTAGGGCTCGAAGAAGTGCGCAATCGCAGGCTCACCGACGGCACCGATGAGCAGGGAACAGGCGGTAATGCCCAGCTGTGTTGCCGCCAGGGAGACCGACACGTTTTCGATACCGCGCAGCGCGTACTTTGCGCTGGTAGAGCCGCTGACGGCATCCGGTTCAATCTGGTCGCGGCGAGCCGAGACCATCGCAAATTCAGCGGCGACAAACCAGGCATTGAGGGCCAACAGCAAAATAAGAGTAAGTAGTGGCATGTTTTAGCCCTCCTTTTCGCTGTTGTGCTCGACGTGGTTGTGACTGGTGCCGTCCTGGTCAGCGCCTTCATTCGTGTGCGCGACTCTGTTGCCGGCGCGGTCCACCTGGACGCGAATACGGCCAACGCGGTGACGCGCCATGCGCTCGACTCGAAAAGCAACTTCAGCGGTGGTAGGCAAGTTCTCCTCATCGAGGTTTTCGTGGTCGGTGGCTTCGACCGTAATCGTGTCGCCGAAGCGAGGCATGCGATCCAAGCGTTCGGTGATAAATCCACCAATAGTGTCGGATTCTTCGCCCTCCGGCAGGACCAGGTTTAGGATCTCTCCCAACTCATCAGGGCGCATGAGACCGGAAACAATCACCGTATTGGGGCTAATCCGGCTGTAGAGCAACGAACGATCGTCCTGTTCATCGTCAATTTCACCGACGATTTCCTCGACGAGATCCTCCAACGTCACAATGCCGTCCGTGCCGCCGTACTCATCGACAACCACCGCGAACTGGTATGCGTCCTCACGCAGTTGCCGCATCAGCGGATCAAGTGTGGTCGAGTCGTTCACCACAAGTACATCTTTGGCCAGACTCGCAGCCGACGTCGTCAAGCGTTGTGCGTGTGGCACGCTGAGCAGGTCGGTGTAATGCACCACGCCGCGAATGTCGTCGACGCTGTTGCCGACGACGGGGAAGCGGGCGTGCCCGGAATCTGCGACGACCGTCAGCATCTCTGCGACGCTCTGATTTTCGATAAAGATAATCTGCGTGCGTGGCGTCATCACATCAGCCGCCGTGCGCTCGCCGAACTCAATCGATCGCGCCACCAACTCGGCGGTCTGCGGGTTAATCTTTCCTTCATCGCTAGAGCGCGTGACGACGGCACGGAGTTCCTCCGCGGTCCTGGCACTGGCGACCTCTTCCTCAGGGGAGAAGCCGAGCCGTTTTAGCACCCAATTAGCCGCGCTGTTGAGTAGCCAGACCAGCCAGCCGAATGCGAACATAAAGGCATTTTGTGGCCTGACCACCAGGTTTGCGACTTTAGCGGGCTCGGCGATGGCCCAGTTTTTGGGGACGAGTTCGCCAAAGACCATTTGAGTGAAAGTCGCGATAATGAAAGCGCCCGTAGTGCTGATTGCAGTGACGGTGGCGGGAGAGATGCTAGTGCCACCAAATGCGGCTTCGAGGAGCACGCCGAGGGAAGGCCCGGTAAGGAAACCAGCGACGAGGCTGGTGACCGTAATTCCCAGCTGTGCGCCGGAGAGGTTTGTAGAGGTGCGTGATAGAGCACGGTCTACTAAGTATGCGGACTTTGAGCCGGCGTTTGCGGCCTTCTTGACATCGTTCCTGTTAACCGTGAGGTAGGAAAACTCGACAGCAACGAAAATTGCGTTGGCGAAAACGAGGAATAGAAAGACCGCTAAGACGATGAGTGCGGATACAATCACGCGGCATCACCTGAAGTGTTCGCTGCGTTCGCTGGGGATGCTGCGGCGGTTGCTGCGGTGATTGCGCTTACTGCGGCTACAGAGAGCCCGCCAACGTTGGCGCGAGGCTCTGGGTCGTCGGACGAGCCAGATCTATCTGATGTGTCGGACGCATTGGGTCTGTCTGAGCTGCTGGATGTGTCTGAGAGTTCAGGCATGCGAGAAATCTTACAAAACATTCCTGAATAGCCGTGTAGCGAAAATCAATTCTTTGCTGAGTGGGCATGGCGGTGCGGGTTGGCGGGGCAGTCTGACTGACTGGCTGGCTGGTTAGGCCTGACGACAATGGCGCATCGGCGGTAAAGGGGAGAGTAAGCCCCTAAGGCCAAAATGTCATAATGTATATTATCGGACAAATAATGAAAGTGGTTGGCCCTGGGGTTTTCTGAATTTCCAGGACTGTCGCCTTTTTCGCCGCCGCTTTTTCTGCTGCCGTGTTCTATCTTGGCGCTTGATCTATGCCGTCGGGATTATTGCTCATTGTCCTTGGCGTTCGCTGCAAGCTCATCCGCGTTGCGGACGGCAATCTCTTCCCGCAGCCTCTTGTTCTGCCACAGCGTCATGCCAATCAGGAGTATGCCGACAGCCACGAGCCACCACGCGCCCTTGTAGGCCACGAATGCAATGAAGATAATCAGTAGTACCATTCGCACCTTTCGTGCGAGCAGCATTGCTTCGTAGGTGTTCATATCGTTGTGACTCCCAACTGGCCTACCAAAATTGTTTTTGGCAGGACTTCTGTGGTGTGTGACTAAATGGCTTTATTGCGTCACAGTGACGAATCGAGGTGTATTTTCGCTGGCTATAAGCCTCTTTGGATTAGCGCTACTGCGATTCTCTTTAGATGGCTGTGTCTGCCAGCCGCGAAACCTACGCGTCCTACGCGTCCTGCTTCTCTGCGACAATGCGCAGATTGAGTTCGCCGTTCTCCTCGATGGATGCAGCTACAAACTGTGGCAGGCGCACGTTGTAATCCAGGCGGTTGATTGGCAAAGAGCCCGACAACAAAACCAAGTTTTCGGTACGAGCGGCCTTCATTGGTACGGTGACATCATTGGTGACACCGCGGATGGTCAGGCGTCCCGGAATCTCGATATTTGCCCACTGGCCGTTATCTGGAATGCTCGAAATATCGAGTGGTTCTGCAAGCTCAAACTTAGCTTCTGGGTACTGCTCAACGCTGAAAATATTGTTGCGGACATTGATGTCACGACGTTCAATATCGCTAGTCAGAGTTGCCATATCAACAACAACGGATGCGTCCTCAAGATTGTTGTCAGCAACCTTCAGCTCACCGGTGACATCGTGAGTGGAACCGGACGTCGTCCGCCTGCTGCCCGGCAGTACCTCGTTAAAAGTAAAGCCAACGGAAGTGTTCTGTGAGTTATCGCCACCGATAATCTTCCAGGTGCCATTCGCATCAGTTGTTGCTGCAGGCAGCTCCGTGGCCTCGAAATCCCCGGTACGCACCCCTTCATGCGTGAAAACGCGATACAAAACTGGCCCCACAATAACAATTGCGAGCGCAACAACTGCAACGGCTATCAAAGTAATAATTGACTTACGGACACCAGAATTCATAGTGCTCATCCTATCCTTTTAATCCGCTATGGGATAAACCGTTCCACCTCGCGCGTTTTCATAATCAATTCCTGCGTAATCTCCTGCAGGACGGCAGTCTCCATGCCGTCGTCAAGCGCGGTGCGCAAGTCTTCGGCGAGACAACGTACTTCGAAGAGCCCGTCCCCTATTCGCTTTACGACGTCATCGCCCGCCGGCCTGCTCGTGGCATCGGTGGCGGTCTTTAGCGTGAGATCCGAATTGATTCGCTCGGCAATCGGCCTGGAAGCGCCTTTTGCTACGCCAGTGCGTTTTTCGTACGCGCGCTGCCGGCAGGCTTGGCTGCAGAACTTGCGACGGCGACCGCGGATGGCGACCTCCATTTCGCGGCCACACCACTGGCAATTGGCAGTAGTTGTGCTCGGCTTTTGATCTGACACAGAAGTCAATTATGGCATGAATACAGATTAAGGCGTTATAATGTGTGGTCTAGTATTTCTACCAAAGGGGGCACGTTCCACATGGCAGATCGAGTTCTTCGTGGCAGTCGCATGGGCGCCGTTTCGTATGAGACCGATCGCGATCATGACCTCGCGCCGCGAATGATGGTCCGCTACCGCACTGAATCCGGTGAGATCTTCGAGGTCCCATTCGCGGATGACGCGGAAATTCCAGGTGAATGGCTGTGCAAGAATGGCCAAATTGGTGAGCTGGTTGAAGGCGAAGGCACTGAAGCCAAGCCGGTGAAGCCGCCGAGGACTCACTGGGACATGCTCCGTGAGCGCCGCTCCATCGAGGAGCTCGACGTGCTGCTGGATGAGCGTGTTGACTTGCTGCGCAAGCGTCGTCGTAACGCCGCTCGCCTGCTGAAGGCTCAGAAGGAAGCCGAAGAAGCAGAGAAGAACGCTTAAGGTTTGAGCTGGCTTGCGCTAGTGAGCTTTAGGGCGCTGCAGCTGTGAATTACATGCTGCAAAATGGGTCCGGATAAGGTTTTGCTCCTTATTCGGGCCCGTTTTTTGTTGGTGCCTGGCTGCGGCGGGCCGATCCGAGTTACTGACTGCGTTTATGACAAAAATGGTCTGAAAAATGGCTTGAAACTGTCATAAACTAAGACAGTTTCACATTTGCAGCCCCCATTCATACAGGCAGCCCGTATTCACATTTGCAGCCCGCAGTCATACAGGCAGCCCGTCTCCACACAGGTAGGCCGCAATCTTTGGGGCTGCCCTAGCCCTACTTGCGGAATCGCTGCTTAAACTCGTGACCAGCCAGGCGACCAATCTCCGACCCCAGGTTTTTTACCTGCTGCGAGCGGTGCTTGAATCCCCACTTGGTGACCTGCAGCAGAGACTGCTTCACAAAGCTGCCATCCATCTTGGACTCGCCGTACTCGCGCTCAGTAAAGGTGATCGGAACCTCCTCCACCAAGAAGCCCGCCTGTACAGCCTCAAAAGCGAGCTCGGTCTGGAACAGGTACGCAGCCTTGCCAATGTTCTCGAGGTCAAGGGTTTCGAGAACTTCCCGTCGATAAGCACGGTAGCCAGCGGTGATATCCGAGATGCCCGCGCCGAGCGCCAGCGAGATGTAGAGGTTGCCGCCGCGGGAGAGAACCTGACGGCTCATTGGCCAGTTGACGGTCTTGCCGCCCGGAATGTAGCGGGAACCGATGACGACATCGGCACCGTCCTCGAGCTTCTCCAGCAGCAGATGGAACTGCTCTGGTGCGTGGGAGCCGTCGGCATCCATCTCGCAGAGAACCTCGTAGTCGCGCTCGAGACCCCAAGCGAAGCCCGCGCGGTACGCACCCCAGAGACCGCCCTTGCCCTCGCGGTGCAGGACGTAGATGTGCTCTTCGCCGTTGTCCGACTTGTCAGCGGCAGCGATTTCATCGGCGAGCTCACCGGTGCCGTCTGGTGAAGAGTCATCGACAACCAAAATGTCGACGCGAGGCTCCGCTGCGCGCAGGCGTGCAATCACGCCCGGCAGGTTTTCCCGCTCGTTGAAAGTGGGAATGACAACCAGCGTCGACTCATTTAGGGCAGTCACTCGTGATTCTCCTTAGTGCATGTTCTGCTCAGTATCCCGGCCATCAACTTCATCTGCGCCTGCCCTGGCAACTCCGCCACGGCGACGCAGGACGGCACCAACCACACAAAGAATACCGAATGCAGTCAGTAGACCTTCAATCCACGTCCCGAAGCGGGCTGCAAAAGTCAGGTGGGAGTACTGAGGCAGAGTTTCAGTGAGTACCTTCTGCTCGAAGATTTTGCTCTGCTTTACGACGTCTCCGTGCGCATCCACAATCGCGCTCACACCGCTGGTTGCGGCGACGGCCGTGGAGCGTTGGAACTCCAGGGCCCGCATGCGGCTCATGGCCAGCTGTTGGTAGGTCATGTCGGTGAAACCGAAGGTGGCGTTATTTGTGGGCGTGGCCAGCATGGTTGCGCCGTGGTTGACTGCGTTGCGGAAGGCACCATCGAAGACCACTTCGTAACAGGTGGCCACGCCTAGATTGACCTTCTTTAAACCATCGGTGCCTGGCGTTGTGACCACGGCATCGCCGTTGCCCGGAGTCATGTCTCCGGCGTGAGCGACCATGTCGGAAAAGTGACGTAGCAGTTCGCGGAATGGCATGGTTTCGCCGAAGGGCTGGAGATAGATTTTCTCGTGCTGGTCGCCGGGGCCGGTCTGCGGATCCCAGACCACCATGGTGTTTTGCACCCCATTGGTGTAGGTAAAGGTGCCGACCACGATGGGAGCGCCAATATTCATCGCGGCGTTTTCGATAATGCGTGCCGCTTCCCCATCCGTAAACGGGCTGACATCGGAGGAGTTTTCGGGCCAGATGACGATGTCCGGCTGCTCTTCCTTACCTTGGTGGACACGTCGGGCCAGCTCATTGGTGGCATCGGCGTGGTTTTGCAGGACTGCGCGGCGCTGGGCATTGAACTCTAAACCGAGGCGCGGAACATTGCCCTGGATAACCGCGACACGGGTGTTGTCAGCGGCCGTAGGCTCAGGCAGCGGTTGGGTCCACGCAGGAAGAACCCAGCCGACGAATAACGCTCCCACCAAAAGCGCAGCGGAGGTTGCATAGGAACGTAGCGTGAGCGCGACCAGTCCCGCACCAACGCAAGCAGCGAGGAAAGTGACCAATGCAGTGCTGCCGATTGCCACTGCTGGGGCCAGCGGGCCGTCGACCTGCCCCCAGGCAACGCGGAGCCAGGGGAAGCCTCCGAAAGGCCAGCGGGCTAGCAGCGCCTCCCCTGCCACGAGCGCAGCGGCCATGCCAGGGAGCTTCAGCGCGAGGGGGAAACTGGATTGCGCAATCAGCCACATCGCAAACGCCGCCGGAATTGTGAGAAGACCCAGCACAATTGAGAGCGCCACGTAGGGGCCAATGCCGACGAAGGAGCCGATCCACGGCAGTGAGAAAAGTGCCGTCGCTGTTGCCCAGCTGAAGCCCACCACTACGCTGGATTTCCAATCGGCTGCGCAGAAGAAGGCAAAAATGAGCAGGGCGAGGCCGATCCAGGCCGTCCACCACCAGCTCATGGGCGCATAGCTTAAGAATTGCAATCCACCAGCGAGGATTGCAATGAAGGCGAGAACGAGGCGCTGCTTTAGTGGGGTAAGCGCGCGAAAGCGCGCCTGCCAGCGATTCGGATTCTCCGGAATGTCTTTCGAAGCGTCTTTCTGAGCGACGTTCCCGTGCTCGCTGGAGCGCGCTTGGCGGTTAGTGTGCACTTGTATAAGAGAACTCTCTACGTTCGCGAGTTTTTGAGTTAGCGCTTGTCGCTGTCGTCCTGGTCATCATCCCAGGCGTTGTCCGGTGCCGGTGGGACGATTTTATCCTGTGGGAAGGCCTTGCCATCCGCGCCCGGAAAACCACCAGAGAATCCAGGGAACCCCGAAAAACCGCCAGCACCAGCGCCAGCTCCTGGAGCACCCGGGTTCATGCCGTACTGAGAGACCACCATCATGCTGCGGTCACTGAAGTTGCGGAGTCCGTTGAGCAGCGCCACCGATCCGCTCTTACGAATCAGCCAGCGAGTCGGCGGTAGCACCATGAGGAAACCAACAACCGTGGAGACGACGCCCGGCAGGGCAATCAGCCAAGAGCCAACCAACAGGATTGCCGAGTCAGCCACAAAGTGTCCCGCGCCCTTTGCCGAGCGCTTGATTGCCTCCTCCGGATGCTTCTGTCCGTACTCAGTAAGAGTACGAGAAGTATCCAGCAGCAACTTCTGGTAGATGCGCTTGAACTCGATGGCGGCGAAAACCAATCCCAGAATGAATAGACCCAGAACCAGCAGGACGGTCCAGCCATAGCCAATCCATTCACCAAGTGCGATAAAGGCCGCAATCTCGGCGATGAGGTAAATAATTGTGAACCACTTGCTCATAGTTCCCCAGTGTAACCGCCACTAGATGAGCAAGTGGTTACGGCTATCGGCCGGTTAGACGACGACTAGCGGTCGCCTACCGGTCAGCGCGCTCCTCCAAGTCGCCCTCTGTATCCAGGTAGGTCTGGCGCAGCAGATCCATGCGTTCCTGGTCGGGGTTTTCCCACATACCGCGCTCGGCGGCCTCCATCAGGCGCTCGGAAATATCGTGCAAAGCCCACGGATTCGACTGTTCAAAGAACTCGCGGTTTTCCGGGTTCGCAACGTACTTGTCGGTAAGCGTTTCGTACATCCAGTCATCCATGACCTGCGCCGTCGCGTCGTAACCGAAGAGGTAGTCGACGGTTGCGGCCATTTCGAAGGCACCCTTGTAGCCGTGGTTACGCATGGCCTGCATCCAGCGTGGGTTGACCACGCGGGCACGGAAGACGCGTCGCGTCTCCTCGTGCAGGGTGCGGGTGCGCACGGCGTCCGGGCGCGTGGAATCTCCCACATACGCTTCTGGAGTGGAACCCGTCAGTGCACGGACCGTGGCGATCATGCCGCCGTGGAACTGGAAGTAGTCATCGGAGTCGGCGATATCGTGCTCGCGGGTATCGGCATTCTTCGCGGCAACCTGAATACGGCGGTAGGCCGTCTTCATGTCGTCAGCTGCCTCTTCCCCATCGACGCCGCGGCCATAGGCGTAGCCACCCCAGGTCGTGTAGACCTTTGCCAGGTCCGCGTCATCGCGCCAGGAACCGGAATCGATCAGCTGCAGCAGGCCAGCTCCATAGGTGCCCGGCTTGGAACCGAAGATGCGACGCGGGCGCTCCTGCTGGTCGGCCTTCGCATGGGCGCGCACGTAGTTGTCCTCATCGGATTCATCAAGCTTGACGACGAGCTGAAACGCATCATCCAAAAGGTCGATAACATGCGGAAACGCATCACGGAAGAAGCCGGAAATACGGACGGTCACGTCAATGCGCGGGCGGCCCAGCTCCTCCAGCGGAATCGGCTCGAGGCCGACAATACGGCGAGATGCGTCATCCCACACCGGATGCACACCAATCAACGCGAGCACCTCGGCGATGTCATCGCCAGAAGTACGCATGGCGGAAGTGCCCCATACCGACAGGCCAACCGACTTGGGATACTCGCCGTGGTCGGCGCGGTAGCGCTCAATCAGGCCATCGGCGAGGTTGACACCGGTTTCCCAAGCCAGGCGCGACGGCACCGCCTTGGGGTCAACCGAGTAGAAGTTGCGGGCTGTTGGCAGCACGTTGACCAGGCCACGCAACGGTGAGCCGGAGGGGCCAGCTGGAACAAATTCGCCATCGAGAGCGGAAAGAATACGCGGGATCTCCTCGCTGGTAGCAGCCAGGCGCGGGAGAATTTCGTCGCGGGTGAACTGCAGCAGCTCGACAACCTGATCAAGGCCGTTTGGTGCCGCGATATCGGCAAATTCCTCGGAGCCGAGCACATCAGCCGCGATCTGTGTCACCGGTTGGTCGGAATTCTTCACCACGGCGGTTACCAGTGCCGTAGCCAGTGCATCGATAGAGTCCACAGCGTGGCGCTCATCGGTGCCGTCCTCGGCCAGGCCGAGAGCTTCGCGCAGGCCCGGCAGGGTCTGCTTGCCGCCCCACAGCTGGCGGGCGCGCAACATGGTGGTCACAGTGCCGATCAGGGATTCCTCTTCCGGTGCCTGGCTGAGCACGTGGAGGCCACCGCGGATGGCGACGTCCTTAATCTCGCAGAGCCAGCCGTCGACATGCATGAGCATGTCATCGAAGACCTCCTCGTCCGGGCGCTCGTCCCAGCCGAGGTCGCGGTCCATCTTCGCGGCGGTCAGCAGCGTCCAAATCTCCTGGCGGATGGCCGGCAGCTTGGCCGGATCCATGGCGGAGATGTTCTGGTGCTCGTCGAGAAGCTGTTCCAGACGGGTGATGTCACCGTAGGATTCGGCGCGGGCCATTGGCGGAATGAGGTGGTCGACAAGCGTGGCGTGAGCACGGCGCTTGGCCTGTGTGCCTTCGCCCGGGTCGTTGACCAGGAAGGGGTAGATCATTGGCAGCTCGCCGATGGCAGCATCCGGGCCGCAGGAAGCGGAAAGGCCGACGGTCTTGCCCGGCAGCCACTCCAGGTTGCCGTGCTTGCCCATGTGAACCACGGCATCGGCGCCGAAACCGCCCTGCGCCTGCGGCAGCGACAGGAAGCGGTAGCAGGCCAGGTAATGGTGCGTCGGCGGCAGATCCGGGTCGTGGTAGATACCCACCGGGTTGTCACCGAAACCGCGCGGTGGCTGCACCATGACCACGACATTGCCGAAGGTCAGGCCCGCAATGTAGATGTCCTGGGTATCCGGGTGGACGTACAGGGTTCCCGGCGCGGCACCCCACTTGTCCTGCATGTCGGAGCGAAGTTCTTCCGGCAAGGTAGCGAAGAACTTCTCGTAGGTGGCAGCGGGCAGGCGAAGCTCGGCTGCCTCCATAACCTCTTCGGTCAGCCAGTCCGGGTCCTGGCCGCCGGCCTCGATGATGGCGTGCATGAACGCATCTGGTTCATCGGCACCATCCTCGGCGGTGGCATATCCGGGGATTTTGGTGGTGTCGCCGAGGTTGTATCCGGCGTCGGCAAGCGCGTGCAGCACCTTCAACGTGGATGCCGGCGTGTCCAGACCGACAGCGTTGCCGATGCGGGCGTGCTTGGTCGGGTACGCAGAGAGCATGACGGCGACGCGCTTGTCGGCGTTGTCAATATGGCGAAGTGCGGCGTAACGGGTGGCGATGCCGGCGAGGCGGTCGCAGCGCTCGAGATCCGGGACGTAGGAAATGAGCTCGTCGGAGTCGATTTCCTTAAAGGAGAACGCGACCGAGATGATGCGGCCGTCGAATTCGGGGACGGCGACCTGTGTTGCGACGTCCAGCGGTGACAGGCCCTCGTCGTTGTCCTCCCATGCCGCCTTGGAAGAGGTCAGAGCCAACCCCTGGATGATTGGGATGTTCAAGTCGGCGAGTGCGGCGACATCCCAGCCGTCATCGTCCTGGCCAGCCTGCGCGAGTGCCGGGCGGTTGCCGCCAGCGGCAAGCACCGTGGTGATGAGCGCGTCGCAGGTCGCCAGCTCTGCCAGCAGTTCATCGCTGGCGGTGCGCAGGGATGCGGCGAAGATGGGCTTGGCGACGTAGCCGCGAGCCTCGACAGCGTCAGCGAGAGCCTCAATGTAGTGCGTATTTCCCGCCAGGTGCTGGGCGCGGTAGTAAATAATGCCGACGGTGCCGCGGGAATCTTCCGTGGCCACCTTGGAGTCGCGCTCCAGGAAACCCCAGGCCGGCATGCGAGCTGGTTCTTCAAAGCCAAGACCGGTCAGAAGCAGTGTGTCCGACAAGAAATTGTGCAGCTGTGCGAGGTTTTTCGCGCCGCCTTCCGCCAGGTAGATGTGCGTTTGCGTGGCGACGTTTGCGGGAACTGTCGAGTACTCGGTGAGTTCGGCATCGGGTGCCTGCTCACCGGAGACGAGGACGGTGGGAATACCGGAGTTCACAAAGTAGTCGATGCCGGATTCCCAGGCGCGGCGGCCACCGAGAAGTCGGATGATGACGACATCGGCGCCGTCGGCAAGCGTGGGCAAATCATCGTCGAGCAGACGCGCCGGGTTTGCCCAACGGTAGGACACCTCCGGGTTGGCCTGAGCGGCCGCGCGGGCGGACAGAAGGTCGGTATCCGAGGTCGACAGCAGCAGAATCACGGTGTAGTCATTCACTTCCTGGGGAGCAACGCGTCCCCGGTCGGCGGGAGTCTGCCTTCTAACCGATGACGAGGTCTGACTGTGACAGTGGCGCGACCGTGCGGATTTTCACCGAGCTTCTCGTCAGCGGCATGGCAGTGGATTTCTCCATCACTCTACTGCAGGGGCTATTGCTAGAGTTCCAGCGACTGCTCCGCCGGCTGATCTGGGAAGTGGGACCAGAGGAAGTCGGTGGCATTAGTCAGTTCCGCGAGCATCGGAACGATATGGTTAATGCCCGTCTTCGGTAGCACCGGTGAAGTCGTGTTTTCGACGTACTCCAGGTCGGTGAAGCCGAGATTCAGCCAGGAATCGCGCAGCTTGCGAACCTGGTTGATGGGGATGATGTCATCATGCTCACCCGAGTAGAGGTACACCGGCGCATTTGGGACGAAGTTGCCGACGCGCTGGCGTGCGAGTTCCTTCTGTACCGGCTCGTAGCGCTTAATCATCTCGCTGAGTGACTCACCGCTAGTCGTGTACTGGTCAGTGGTTTCAAACGAGTGATGGAAACCCAAGCCACCCGCGCAGTAGTTGCCCACGTTGTCCAGCAGTTCTTTGCCTTCGGGGCTGATTTCTTCCTTGAGGACTCGGCGCAGCTCCGGATCCTTATCCAGGACAGAGTTGATTGCCAGTGCAATCGCGGCGGTCAGCGTAGTGCCATCAATCTGGTCGAGGACGTTTGCGAGATCGGACGGCGGGCCGCCGGCGGCAGATGCGGCGACGTTGAGCTCTGGAGCGTAGACACCTGCACGCTCAGCGGCTGCAGCGGCTGCGGAGCCACCCTGGGAGTAGCCATAAATTCCCACGGGCGCATTTTTGTCCACGCCGAGCTCGTGTGAGGCAGACACGGCATCAAACAGTGACTGTGCCGAGGCGATGTTGTCGACGTAGTCCTGGTTACCCTGGGAATTGCGGTGGTGGTCGATCATCACCACAGTCGCGCCTCGCTTCAAGTTCGCGACCATCGGGATCGTCTCGTATGGAGCAATAATGTCCAACGGACCGAACTCAATCTTTAGGCCGGTCTGCGAGGATACCGAGGGGTCGCACTTTTCCGCGCCACCCTGCGTGCCCGGCGCGATTGCGACGACCGGACGCGGACCGCTGCCCTTCCACTCCGTCTTCGGCGTCACCACAAGGGCTGTGTCCACACTGGGATTTCCGAGGGAATCCGTGGAGTTGTAGTGAATACGCTTGGCATCCACATTCCACAGCTTGTCGTTCACCATCATCTCGGCATCCTCACTGCTGACCAGCATGCCGGCATTTGCCGTGCGCGACGGGGTCAGCGGCAGAGAATTCAGCGGAGAGGCTGCGGCCACGCGAGCCTGTTCCGGGGTCAGCTGCCTGCCTGCGCCCTCGCTACCAGACTCCTCATCGTCTTTCTCGATGCCGAGTAGCCTCTCCATATTCGGGTTCGGTACATGGCCGAAACCAGGCAGTTCGCGGTTTGCGCTTGACGACGACACCTTATCCGCCAGCCCACTATCCGATAGGCCCGGGATGTTTAGTGGCTGTGCGTTTGCAGGTGTAGCCAGGCCGATGGTCATAAGACCTGCTAGCGCTACCCCGATTCCCGTTCGGATTGTGCGACGGTTTCGTCGTGAAGCAGAGCGTGTCTGTGTCGAGGCACGGCCGGTGCCGACGGTGTCGTGTGCCTCGTGCGTGAGTGCTTCAGCGTCGTGATGTGGCATGAAATCTCCTGAATAACCCCAGATTGAAAACCCAATGAAAACTTCCCTTAATTCAGAGGAAGTTAGGTTATGAAAACAATAAGGTTTTAAAAAGGTAGATCGGTGGATTTTCAGTGAAGAATTTGTATGTTTTTGCGGAGGGGTATGAAAACTCCACTTCAGGATGGTTTCGTTGGGCTGGAAAGGGGCTGGATAATGTGCCCCTGTTTTCGGGGGCTCAGCTCTGTGTGTGTTTGCGTATTCTTGAGAGTATGACTGCATCTGATCAAGGAACCCGCACTCGTCAGGACGGTTGCCCCGGCAGCCGCAAGGTTCATATCGCAGCTGATGGCGCAATTGGTCGTCTGCGCTTCCCCGGAGGCTTTCTCCCCGCGCCGGGCTTCGCCGTACTCGCCGATTTGGCCGAGAATTTCGGCGACGGTGATATTCACTTCACCTCCCGCGGCAATGTTCAGATCCGTGGCATCACCAACACCGGCGCATTCGCCGATGCCGCGGAAGAAGAGAAGCTGGTTCCCTCCACCAGCCACGACCGCGTACGCAACGTTCTTCAGTCGCCGCTGTCCGGTCGCGTCGGCGGTAAAGCTGATGTGCGCGACCTGGTTCAAGAGTTCGACAAGGCCCTCATCGCGGAGCCGTCGCTGGCAACACTGCCAGGTCGCACACTCATGGCTTTCGACGATGGCCGCGGTGACGTGCTCGGTGAGCGCCCCGACTTCGGTGTTGTCGCCCACGATGAGAACACGTTCGAACTCATCATTGGTGGCGCGACCTCGGGGCTTGTCGTCTCGCGTGACGACGTCGTGGAGGCTCTCATCACCACAGCGAAGGTGTGGAATGACAGCCGTGGTTCAGCCTGGCGCATCGCCGAAGCCAATGCGGCCGAGCGCGTTGCTGATGCCGTAGTCGAGGAATTGGGCGCGCGAGTTCGTCGCCAGGAGCCGACTCCGGCTGAGAGCTTCGATGCCACCGCCGGGCTGTCCCGCCAGATCGGTTGGATTGACCAGCCGGATGGCCTGGTTAGCCTGGCCGCTGGCCTGCGCTTTGGTGTCCTCCCGGCGCGTCTGGCCCGAGCGATCTCGCACACTCAGGTGCCGGTGCATATCACTCCGTGGTACTCGCTGATCCTGCATGATTTGGAAGAGGAAGTTGCCGAACAGGTCGTCAAGGTATTGGCGCCCAATGGTCTGATCTTCGATCGGAAGTCCACCTGGCTGCGCGTCAGCGCCTGCACCGGACGCCCCGGCTGCAAAAAGTCTCTGGCTGACACCCGCGGCGATGCTTCTCACGCAATTGCCGATGGCCGACTGCCCGAGGGGCGCGTGCACTTCTCCGGTTGTGAGCGTCGCTGCGGCAAGCCCAAGGGCGGTTACTTCGACTATCTCGCCACCGGGGACGGAGAATACGAAGTCACTGCTGTGGACTAGGCTTTAAGCCTATGAAGCGCTTTGAGTACAACACCGACGGTGCGGATATTTACCGTAACTCGTTTGCCATCATTCGCGAAGAAAGCGATCTTTCCCGCTTCGATGCCGATGAGGAAACCGTCGCTGTCAGAATGATTCACGCAGCAGGTCAGACCGACCTGGCCAAGGACATCGTCTTTTCCACGGGAGCTGTGCGCGCAGCTCGCCAGGCTCTCGAGGAAGGCGCTCCTATCTTCACCGATGTCAACATGATCGCCTCGGGTATTACCCGCAAGCGCTTACCTGCTGACAACGAGGTCATCTGCCTGCTGCGTGATGAGCGCGTCCCCAAGCTGGCTCAAGAACTCGGCACCACGCGCACTGCTGCCGCCGTGGAGCTGTGGAAGCCACGCCTAGAGGGCGCGGTTGTCGCCATCGGCAACGCTCCCACCGCCCTCTTCCACCTGCTCAACCGCATTAATGAGGGCTCCTTCCCCATGCCCGCTGCCATTTTGGCCATGCCAGTGGGCTTCGTCGGTGCCGCGGAATCAAAGCAGGCCACTATCGACTCCGGTGCCGAAAACCCAGAGCTGAAGTACATCACCGTCACCGGCCGTCGCGGTGGCTCGGCTATCACCTGTGCTGCCCTCAATGCCATTGCGACCGCAAAGGAGATCATCTAAACCATGTCCGGCTCCTACAGTGCTCAGCCTGGTCATCTCTACGGCGTCGGACTCGGTCCCGGCGACGCAGGTCTCATTACACTCCGCGGTGCCGACATCATCCGCACAGCCGATGTCATCGCCTACCATGCAGGAACTCACGGACGTTCCACGGCGCGCTCAATCGCCGCCGAACTGATTGACGCGCGTGACGACGCTGCCGTGGAAGAGCAATTGCAATACCCGGTGACCACCGGGCGCCCAGTCGACTACCGCGAGCAGCTCGCCGGTTTCTATGCAGAGGCCACTGCTCGCCTGCACAAGCACTTGGCCGAGGGACGAAGTGTTGCAGTTCTTTCGCTCGGTGACCCGATGCTCTATAGCTCGTACCAGCATCTGCATCACGCCCTCAGCGAGGACTTTCCCACTGAGATTGTCCCTGGAGTGGCCAGCATTACTGCGGCGGCAGCAGAGATTGGTCAGCCGCTCGGCGAGGCTACCGAAATCGTCAGCGTTGTTCCCGCCACCGCTGATTCCGAGCGCATCGCTGCGGTTCTTGACGCCTCAGACTGTGTAGTCATTATGAAGCTGGGGAAAAACGTTGAGAAGGTTCGTACAGCGTTGCAGTCCGCAGGCATGCTCGAGCGCGCCTACGTTGTCGAGCGAGCAACCATGAATGAGCACACCAGCTACCCGCTGGCCGATGCAGACCCGGAGAAAGTTCCGTACTTCGCAGTAGCCGTCGTGCCTTCCGCTGTCTACGGAACTGAACGGAGTGTTTCTGGGGCGCCTGAGCCAGCTAATGATGCGGCGAGCGATACAGTCACCGATACGGCGACTGAGTCGGCTGCCCCAGCAGTTGGTGAAGTCGTCGTTGTCGGCCTAGGCCCGGGTGCGGAGCGCTGGACCACCCCAGAAGTCACCGAGGAACTGGCCCGAGCCACGGATCTGGTGGGCTACTCCACCTACATCAACCGGGTTCCTGAGCGCGCCGGGCAACGCCGCCACCTCTCAGACAACCGCGTAGAGGCAGAGCGAGCCACTATGGCGCTGGATATCGCCAAGCGTGGAGGTCGAGTTGCGGTGGTCAGTTCCGGTGACCCGGGGGTCTTCGCTATGGCGGCCGCAGTGCTGGAAGTCGCTGATGACGATATGTGGCGAGACATTCCAGTTCGAGTCGTGCCAGGCATGACTGCGGCTCAGGCTGTCGCAAGTCGAGTGGGCGCTCCCCTTGGCCATGACTTTGCGATGCTCAGTCTCTCCGACAGGTTGAAGCCCTGGGAGGTCGTCGTTAAGCGAGTGCGTGCCGTAGCCGGAGCAGACATGGCATTTGCTGTCTACAACCCGGCATCCAAGTCGCGGAGATGGCAGATTCGAGAGCTACGCGCATTGGCCATGGAGTACCGCGAACCGACAACGCCTGTGATTGTGGCACGGGCAGTTGGCTCGGAGCAGGAAAACGTTACCGTGACCACGTTGGCGGAGTTCGATCCGGATGTCGTCGATATGCGAACCATGGTGATTATCGGTTCGTCGTCGACCAAGGCGTATCGTGCCGGCAAGACCACTCGGGTCTACACCGCACGTCACTACGGTGAGGGCGGCACCAGCGGAACTGGCGAGTTGCTGCGTTAGCCGCTACGCCCGGCGGATGACGGCGTTGTACGCCTCATCCACCGTTGTGGCGACGGTGGCGATATCCGCGCCGGGCAGCTGCGGGCGCTGCACGATAACGACCGGCTTCTTTAGGTCGCGGGCTGCCTCAATCTTTGCGTAGGTAGCAGCACCACCGGAGTTTTTGGTCACCACGCAGTCCACGGCGTAATCCCGCATGAGCTTGCGCTCCGCTGCGACATCGTAAGGCCCACGGCTGAGAATAATCTTCCGATTCTTCGGCAGCGGCGGCGCGGGCTGTTCCACACAGCGAATGAGGTAACGGCCGTTGGAGTCACCGGCAAATGGAGCAAGCTGCTGACGGCCAATAGTGAGAAACGGGCTGTAGAAACGGTCGGCAACAACGTCCGCGGCCTCCTGCATAGAGGACACCTCAACCCAGTTGTCGCCTGGCTGCTTCTCCCACGCAGGGCGATGCAGCGCCACGAGCGGAATACCGGTGGCTCGGGCAGCTTCAGCAGCAGATTCGCTGATCTGTTCTGCATACGGATGCGTGGCATCGATGATGACTTCAGTGGCATCGGAGATTAGCCATCGAGTCAGTCCTGCGGGACCGCCAAAACCGCCGATACGGACATTGCCGACGGGCAGCTTGGGGTTGGAAACGCGACCGGCCAGTGACGAGGTGACAAACCAGCCCTCGCCCACTAGGCGCTTGGCCAGGGCGCGGGCTTCAGCAGTTCCACCCAGTATTAGTGCACGCATGGGATGGTCCGTCCGTATTCATCGCGTGGGCGATCATCGCTGTAGAGGTAGCTATCCGGGAACGCCTCGGCGGTGAGCACCTTGCCGACAATGATGACAGCCGTACGAGTCACACCTGCATCCTTGACCTGCTGCGCAATATCAGCCAGCGTACCGCGGAGAATAACCTGTTCCGGACGGGATGCGAAAGCTACCACTGCCACCGGGCCGTGCTCACCATAATGCGGGGTGAGCTCCTCAACCACACGGTCAATATCGTGGGCGGCCAAGTGAATGCACAGGGTCGCGCCCGTGCGACCGAAGTTCTCCAAGGTTTCGCCCTCCGGCATCTTGGAAGCGCGCCCGGAGATACGAGTCAGCACCACTGACTGACCAACGGTTGGCACCGTGAGCTCGTGGCCCAGAGCGGCCGCCGCCGCGGAAAATGCCGGCACACCCGGAACGATTTCGTAGTCAATGCCGAGCTCGCTGAGACGACGAACCTGCTCTGCCAGCGCCGACCACACCGACGGGTCACCGGACTGCAGGCGTGCGACATCCTTGCCCGCCGCATGTGCCGCCTGAATGGTCTCGATGATGGTATCCAGCGGCATACGCGCGGTATTGATAATCTCTGCGCCCTCGGGGCAGTTTTCCAGCACCTCAGGCGGGACAATCGATCCCGCGTAAAGACACACTGGGCAGGAACGAATAAGCCGGTCCGCGCGCAGCGTCAGCAAATCCGCTGCCCCCGGGCCTGCACCGATGAAATACACAGTCATTGTGAGTTACAGAGTCCTCAATATTTTCTAGACAGAGATATTACGTCTATGGTAGCGCAGGCGCTACTGGCTTCTCCGCCACCCACTGCACCACCGGCAACGCAGGGCGCCACGCAGTGAAACTGCCGACTGCACCTGCGCGCTCCACGGAAAGCCGGGTGACATCCCCGCCATAGTCGCGACGCGCCTGCCACAGCAAAGCCTCCGACTCCAGCGTCACGGTGTTTGCGACGATGATGCCACCCGGGGCAAGGCGTTGCCAACAGGTTTCAATCATTCCGTCAGCAGTGAGACCTCCGCCGATGAAAATGGCATCTGGGCGAAGATTCGAGTCAGCCAAAACCCCCGGCGCTGCGCCGTGGTGGACGGTCACATTGCCAGACAGAGCCGCCACATTCTTAGCAATTCGCTCTGCACGAACAGCATCGCGCTCGAAAATTTCCGCACGTCCGCCGTGCCGAGCCCACTCAATGCCAATCGACCCCGTGCCACCGCCGACATCCCACAGCAGAGCTCCCGGCCGCGGATCCAATGCAGCGACCGTCATTTGGCGAATCGGCGCCTTCGTCAGCTGACCATCCGAATCAAAGTCACCGTCGCGCAGCCAGCCGCGCGCGCTTCCCGACGGCTCCACCGCCAGCACCGTGAGGTTGCCAGCTGGAACTGGTGGGTTCGCCACCGTGCCTGCGGCAACGGACTCCGGCAGCCCTGTAGCTTCCGTGCCGCCGAGATTGGTCAGCGCGGTGAGCTTGGTGTCTGGGCGGTCGGCTAAAACCGTAGCGACCTCTTTCACTGAGTCCGCGTTTCGGCACAGCACCAGGAAGGGCCGTAGTGAATCCGCTACCGGTACCACACGCGCGGCTCCAGGTAGCCCCGGCTCCCCTGTCACCAGCGAAATCACCGGAGTGTCATGCAAGGGCCAGCCGAGGTAGGCGCAGGCCAATGAGGCTGACGATGGCGCTGGAATAACCTCCACGGCGCCACGGCCGAGCTCCCGAACCAGGGACGCGCCGACACCGTGGAACATGGGGTCGCCACTGGCGAGGATGACATCGACTGCGGGGTCAATATCTGCCAGGGTGGCCTGCCAGTCCTTCCAGAAGCCACCTGGCCAAGGTGAGAGGTCGGCGTCCAGGTTGACGTCGGCAAGCAAATGGAGCTGACGGGGAGAGCCAATGATGCGGCGAGCCGACGACAACGCCTCGACAGCGCGGGCGGATAGACCAGGGTACCCGTCGCAGCCGATGCCGACGACGCGAAGCTTTGGGCTCATCGGGGCATCTTGCGCCAAATCCAGCGCGGAGTCAGATGTGTGGCGCGTGCGAGCAATGCCAATTTACGCGGCACCCAGACGTGGGGCTTCCGACCGTCGAAAGCAGTGACGGCGGCCTCCGCGACCTCGGCGGGGCGCGAGGACATCGGCGCTGGCTTCATGCCTTCGGTCATGCGGCCGATGACGAAGCCCGGCCGGACAATCGTCAGCTGAATATGGCTCCCGTGCAGGCGGTCCTGCATGCCCTGGAGGAAACCATCGAGACCGGCCTTCGCCGAACCGTAGACGTAGTTGGCGCGGCGCACGCGGGCACCTGCGATAGAGGAAAAGGCCATGATGCGGCCCGCGACCTTATCGCGCACAGGCAGCGTGCCGGAGGCGATGTCGGACTCCATGCGCGCGACAAGCTCAGTGAGAATCGATGCCTGTGCTGTGAAGTCGGTATGAATGACTGCCGCAGCAGCCTCGCCGGACTCCTCACACTTCCGCTGATCACCGAGGATACCGAACGCGACAATCACCGTGTCGATGGGACCGTGCTGCCAGGCGTGCTCGACGAACTGGCGGTGTGCCGCGATGTCATCGGCATCAAAGTGGATGCGGTGCACCGCGACGGCACCGGAGTCGATGAGCCGACCGGCAATGCCGTCGAGCGCCTCAGTGCGGCGCGCAGCGAGCGTGAAGGTGTTGTGGTTGGCCAGTCGCGCGGCAACTTCCCCGCCAATCTCGCTGGTGGCACCAAGAACGAGTACGTGTCCCATGCGCTAGAAAATACCTTTCCTCTAAACCTCGATTAGACGGTAATTAAATCGTGCGGACCATTATTGACCGATTCTCCGCCGTCTTCGGTGACAACGATGATGTCTTCCAGCCGCATACCGAACTCACCCGGCAGGTACACACCCGGCTCCACCGAAAACGCCATGCCAGGCTCGAGCTTGAGCTCATTGCCAGCCATAATGAACGGCTCTTCATGCGTGGACAGGCCAATGCCATGACCAGTGCGGTGGATGAAGTACTCGCCGTAGCCCGCAGCGGTGAGGCTATTGCGCGCAATCGCATCGATCTCTGCAGCCGTTATACCGGGGCGCACCGCCGCCACGGCAGCTTCCTGCGCCTTGCGCAGAGCCGTCCACGCTGCAGCTTCCTTCTCCCCCGGCTTGCCGACGACATAGGTGCGCGTGCAATCGGAGTGGTAGCCAAGCGGCAAGGTGCCTCCGATATCGACGACCACCACGTCGCCTTCCTCGATGACGCGGTCGGAGAAATCGTGGTGCGGATTCGCGCCATTTTCAGCGGAGCCGACAATGACGAAGTCAATGGCGACGTGCCCCTCCTCCAGGATGGCAGCCGAGATCTCGTCGGCGACCTCGCGCTCAGTGCGACCTGCGCGCAGCATGCCCGGCACACGAGCGTGAACGCGGTCAATAGCGGCGCCGGCCTCGCGCAGCTGTTCAATCTCAGCGGCGTCCTTGCGCATGAACAGTTCCTTCAGAAGGTCTCCGGCCAACACAGTTTTAGCTCTGGTGAGATCCTGAATGGGAATCAAGTGGTCAGCGGTCAAAGAGGCTCCCACTGCGAGGGTGCCCACGTGGCCCACCAAGTCGGCGACAATGCGGTGCGGATTCTCTCCGTCTTCCCACAACACCACATCGGCGTTGAGATCACCGATAGCGCACAGCGGCAGATCCCCGCGCTCCACGGCGGGCAGTACCAACGTGGTGGTGCCGGATGCAGTGACCACCAGCGCGGTCAGGCGTTCATGCGAAGTGACCGCAGAACCAATGAGATACTGCAGGTCAGCGCCGGTTCCAAAGACTGCAGCGTCCGCATCGCGGCTGCGGAGTAGCTCCGCAGTGCGATCCAGACGCTGCTGATAGATGTCAAAGCTAAAGATACCGTTGCTCATAGTTGCCAACTGTACCCGTCGGCCTGTGCCCGTCTCCGGTTGAGTGGCCTCGGGGCGACGAGGCTTCGGCTGACCAACGTAACCGGCAACTAATTGTTCAGCGCCACTACGCCCCTGCGAATTGCCTGAATAGCCTCGGCGGACTTGTCGCGAATGTCCGTGGAGTAGCCCGTCTTCTTGATCTGCTGCAGCAGGTCAATGACCTGACGGCACCAGCGGACAAAGTCACCTGGAGTCAGCTCCGCGCCACTCTCGGCGGCGGCTTGCAGGCAGTACCCCAGCGGTGCACCCGCAGTCCACTGATGAATTGCCGTAGCAAAAGCCATATCCGGCAAGTCCGTTACCGGCAGCCGGTAACGGCGCTCATCCTCCGACAGTTCCTCCCAGATGCGGTAGGTGTTCCCCAGCGCCTTGGCCAGCGGCTCGGTAGGCACCTCGTCACTGCCTTGACTGGCCTTGCGGTTTTCAAAGACCAAGCTCGACACCGCACCGGCCAGTTCCGCGGGGTCCAGGTCATCCCAAATACCGCGGCGCAGACACGTGGCCACCAGCAAATCCGAGCCGTTGTGAATCTGCGCCAGCCGCAGGCCTTCCTCGGTAATTGTCGGCTCCGCGCCCTCCCGCCATTCCACGTAGTCCATTTGTGTTAGCAACTGCAGCATGCGGTCGAATGTGCGCGCCAATGTATCCGAGGCGGAATCGACGCGCTTTTGCAGCTTGGCCACATGCGCCTCGGCCTGCCGCAGCGTATCGGCGTGACGAGCCATCGTCTCCACCGCAGGATCGCCATGTAGCGGATGCTCGCGCAGCTCCTGGCGCAACTTCCTCACCGCCGGCGAGTTGCCACCAGTGCGACGCTTCAGCCTCTTTGGTCCCTTTAGCCCCTTGCGGCCAATCTCTGCGCGCACAATTCCGAGTGCACGTCGCGGATGCCGGTCCGCATCCCGAGGCAGCTTAATCGCGCCGACCGTCTGCGGCGCCGCTGGGAAGATATGCGGCTCTACACGCCCCACGAACCCGCCGACACTGATGACACCGGGACGTGGATTCGACTTCGAATGGTCCTGTCGGTACACGACCGCCAGCTGCACCTTCTTACCCTTCGGCAGAGGAATAACCTCGCCTCGACGGAGTCTGCGCAGCGCGGTCACTGTTTCCGTGTGGCGGTCTTCAATATTGCGGCGCTTGGCGTTCTTCTCCTCCTGGGTCAGCTTCGCGCGCAGATCCAGATATTCAAGCATCTGGGTCAGGCGCTCGTCGTCACGCGAACTGCCTTCCTCGCTTGACGACGACCCCTCAGCCTCCGCCCCTTCAGCGTGCGCGTCGGCTCCCCTGCCGAGCAGTTCCGCACGCAGGGCCGCGGCTTCTTGCTTTGCCTTGGACAGTTCGGCGGCGACTCCGACGATGTCGCCATCCGCCTGGAACTGTGCGAATGAGCGCTCCATGACGCGCTTCGAGCCGTCGTAACCGAGCGTCTGCAGGAGGTTGACGCTCATGTTGTAGCTCGGCGCGAAGGTGGAAATCAGCGGGTATGTGCGCGTAGATGCCAGCCCTGCGACAGCCTTCGGATCCATTGCCGGGGCCCACTGCACCACTGCATTGCCGACAGTGTCAATACCGCGGCGGCCAGCGCGACCGGTCATCTGCGTGTACTGACCCGGCGTGAGATCCACATGTGCTTCGCCGTTGAACTTGACCAGCTTCTCCAGCACGACCGTGCGGGCAGGCATGTTGATGCCCAGCGCAAGCGTCTCGGTGGCGAAGACAACCTTGACCAGGCCTTCGTTAAAGAGCTCTTCCACAATGTGCCGGAACGCAGGCAGCATGCCCGCATGGTGCGCCGCAAAACCACGGATGAGAATGCGGCGCCAGCGCAGGAAACCGAGAACCTGCAGATCTTCCTTCGGAATGTGTGCAACACCGTCATCGATAATCTTGGCGATGCGCTCCTGCTCATCCCGGTCAGTGAGCTCTGCGCGCGTAGCACCGACCTGCGCCAGCGCGCCTTCGCAGCCCGCGCGGGAGAAGATGAAAACGATCGCGGGCAGCATGTTCATGGAGCCGAGCATGCGGATAACATCGCCGCGCTTCGGCGGACGGAACTTGCGCTGCCCCTTATCGCCCCAGCTATACGAGCGCCCACCGCCCTTGTGCTTTTTGTACTGGTAGCGCTCCCTGGCCCCAGCGTCGCCGTAGCCGAACTCGGCACGACGGCACGCCTCCAACAGGTCCTGATTGACCTTGTCCGACTTCGCCTCGAAGAGTGGATAGAGCCGGTTTCCCACCAGCATGTGCTGATGCAGCGGAACCGGGCGCAGATCCGTGACAATAACGTCCGTGTGCCCGCGCACCGTGGAAAGCCAGCGACCGAACTCCTCGGAGTTGGACACCGTCGCCGACAAACCGATGACGGCCACGGATTGGTCGAGGTTCAAAATAACCTCTTCCCACACAGCGCCGCGCTCGCGGTCAGCGAGGTAGTGAATCTCATCCATCACCACATGCGTGAGCTTCTTCAGCGTCGGCGAGTTCGCGTAAATCATATTGCGCAGCACCTCGGTGGTCATCACCACGATGTCCGCGTCGCCGTTAATCGAAGTGTCGCCAGTGAGCAGGCCCACGCGGTCTTCGCCGTAGTCCTCGACTAGGTCGTGGTACTTCTGGTTGCTCAACGCCTTGATAGGTGTGGTGTAAAAGCACTTGCCGCCACGCTCAAGAGCTGCATAAATAGCGAATTCGCCAACAATAGTCTTGCCCGCGCCGGTGGGTGCACAGACGACAACGCCCCGCCCTGCCTCAATTGATTGGCAGGCGCGGAGCTGAAAGTCGTCAAGATCGAAATCCTGTTGGCTGACGAAATCGCCGAGAAGAGTCATGCCTCTAGAGTGTCATAAACCGCGCTAGAGAACATCATCAAAGTCGCTCGTCGGACGATTTCGCAAGTCCTGCGTCGGCATCGGAGTCTCCGGAATCATGCCCTGTGGCCGTGGTGGACGCGAATTGCGAGTAGGACGCATCTGGGATGCCCGCGTCGGCGTCGGCGCGTTCACTGGCGTGGGACCAGAGACCGGAGAGGTCGTCGGGGCCGCTGATGCCGTCGGCATGCCGCCCGGCTGAATCGACGTCGGCGCACTTACTGAAGTCGGGGCGTCAATGCCGCCCACGTCACCGATACCGCCGGCGGAGCCAATCGGGCCGGACGCTGTAATGGGTCCGGAGCCTTGCTCGTCATCGACGTCCAACCAATCAGGTCGCTCATTTGCTTTACGACGGTCATGGAGACGACAAATCTGGATTGCGATTTCCACCAGCAACGTCAGTGCCGTTGCCATTGCGACCATGGATATTGGTTCCTGCCCCGGAGTCATGAAGGCCGCAAAGATGAACAGCGACATAATGATGATGCTGCGCTTGTCCTTGATGCTCTCGTAGGTAACGACACCGGCCATGTTCAGCATGACCAGGAAAAGCGGAACCTCAAAGCTCACGCCAAAGCAGACGATGAGCGCCAAGAGGAAACCGAAGTATTGCGAACCGGTGAGTGCAGAAATTTGCGTCTCTTCACCAATCTGGAGCAAGAACTCCAGACCGATGGCGACAACGTAGTAGGCCAGGACGGAACCCATGACAAACAGCAGCGCGGCGGCAGTCACAACTCTGCGCGTGGTGCGGCGTTCCTTCCGAACCAAGCCGGGAGTGATGTAGGCCCAAATCTGGTAGAGCCACCATGGCGACGACATCACCAGACCGGCCAGCGCACCGACCTTCAGACGCAGCATGAACATTTCAAACGGACTGGTCGCCAGCAGACGACACTCCGCGCCCTCACCGCCGCCGAGACGCATCTCGGGTGGAAGCTGACAGTACGGATCCTTGAGCAACTCACCCAGGGACTTAAAGTGCACAGGGCCAACATTGACCGAGGTAAGCGGTATGCGGAACTGACCAATGGTAAAGGCTGTCTGATACCAGATAAAGCCCACAACAGTGCCAACGGCAATACCAGCGAGGGCGAGAACGAGGCGACGCCGGAGCTCTTGAATGTGCTCGACAATAGTCATCACGCCCTCGGGATTGCGCCTACGCTGGCGCTTCCGAGGACGTGATGTGGATGTAGCTGAAGTCACGCTTCAACCGGCCTTCTACTACTGCTGCGGCTGGCCAGGGTTGTTCTGGCCAGGCTGCGGCTGGTACGGCTGCTGCGGCTGAGCCTGCGGTGCCGGCTGCTGGTACTGCTGCTGCGGCTGGTACGGCTGCTGTGGCTGGGCTTGCGGAGCCTGCTGAATTGCAGCCTGCTCCTGGTGCTCGTCATCGTTGCGCATTTCCTTGACTTCGGACTTGAAGATACGCATGGAGCGGCCGAGCGAACGTGCGGCATCCGGCAACTTCTTTGCACCAAAGAGCAAGACAAGAACGACCAGGATAATGATGATTTCCCAGGGACCTAGGTTCGGCATCCGCTTAGAGACCTTTCGAATGAATACAAATACAAGTGGCAAGTTGCCACATCGTGCGCGATTAAAGCTTTGATTTAAGCCTTGTCGTTTCGACCATACTCTGCCAAAGCTTCGCGGGCTCGCGCAACAACGGCGTTTTTCAATTTTAAGGGCTCAGCGACCGTTACGCTCGGTGAACGGCGGAGCACAAAGGAGACTGTTGCGGCCAAGTCGGACATCGGCACGTCAGCGACATATTCCGACTGCCCTAAGCCTTGGTCAGAGACCAGTTCGGTATCCTCTTCTTCTCCCTCATCTTCGGTAAAGAAGACCGGTTCATAGTCTGCGATCCAGGTGGCGTCGGCGTCGATAAGCACACTTGCCCATTCGGACGTTCCCGTTTCCGCACCAAAGGCGTGGGGATCACGGATATCGAAAGGCTCGGGGCGGTGGAAACCGGCGGGAGTGTCGAGGACCTCGGCGGCCTCCAGGCGGTCGACGCGGAAGCTCTTCTGGCGACGGTCTTCCTGCGCACGGTCCACAGCGCGGAGGTACGTCGTGGATTCAACTGTATAAACGTTGACACAGTCAAGCTCACGGACTGTAATCTGCCCTGAGGCATTCCGGTAGCGCACCTTCAACACCTTGCGCTGATGCAGCGCGGAATAAATCTGCTCAGAAAAGGAAAAGGCCTTGCCATTTTCCGCAGCGGTCGAGTCAATGATGGGGACGTTTATTCCCAGAGCACTGCGTAGTTTTGTCGCGGCCGTCTGCGCGGCCTCGGAGGAAGTGGTGGCTGCGGAGTCCTCGATGGTTTCCAGGATGAGCAGCAAGGTCGCGGTTTCTTCGGCTGTGAGCGCACGTGGCTGGCTGAGCACCGTTGCCTGAGGCCGAATGCGGACATCAAAGCTGTTGCGGTAATCAACTTCAAAAGCCCGCACTCCGAGGAGTCCCGGCTGGTCGATGTCGGCAATCTGCTCCACGATTGCCCGAATTCGGGCAAAAGGTATGGCCAGCTCGGTAGCGGCCTCTGTCATTGAACGGTGCTGCGAAAAGTACGGTACGACCGCCAACAACTCGTCGACACTGACATTCGCGTCAAGTTCCCGGGCTGCATGCACTGTCATTAGTTGCCCTCCAAAGCGTTCTTCGCACCATTCGATCCGCCATGGCGAGCGAGTACCTGCTCCAACCGAGCAATAATCTCCGACCGTGCCTCTTCAGGTGATTCCACAATCAAATCCGGTGCGTAACTCAAACCTGTGGACACAATCTCACTCACAGGTGCCGCTGGCAGCTCGTAGCGCCCATCCCCCAACGCGGTCGCTTTCATCACCACATCAGCGCAGGTATTCGGAGCGATACGAACAACCGCCTGATAGGTCTTGCCACCGCGGTGCAACATGTTTTCCGCAATCTGTTGCAAGTCACCATCGGGCATTGGCTGGGTCGCCGACGTCCCTGTATCCGACACATCGCGGATACGGCTGAGCCGGAACATACGCGCGGCCTCACGCTGCGGATCAAAGCCCAACACATAAAAGCGCCCGCGCAGGTTAATCAGACCCCACGGCTCCAGCATGCGCAGTTCATCATCCACGCCGTACTGGCGGGAGTACCACATCTCCACTGTCCGGCGCGGCGAGGTCATCGCGGTCAGCAGTGTGCTGAAATCCACTCGACTCATATCCACCGCATCGGCCACCACCACCGACTCATCCGGCTTCGCAATGGCGCTGCGCTGCGCAAACGATGCGAGCTTCCGCCACGCCGCCACAGCCGTCGAGCTCAGCTCCTCCGAACCAAACGCCGCATTCGCCGCCTGGAAAACCACCGAAGCCTCCGCTTCAGTGAACTCGGGGTCGTGCTGGGGCCACCGTAGTCTGTTCAGGCGCAGACGTTTGACCTTATCGCCCGCGCTTGACGACGAAACCTCCACCGGGACCCCGGCTGCCAGGAGTGCCGCGGTGTCCGCACGTAAATAACGAGCCCGGGAATCCTCGGAAACACGGGAGTAACCCTCGACATGTTTGGAGATCCACGACTCGCTGACCCACCCGGTGTCGTCGGCAAGCGCCAACAGCAGCTGAACCTGACGTTGGTTCTCACTGATCGCAGCGGATCCGGGGTTTTCCGATACCGGTGAGACAGACACGACTGTGGGGCTCCTTTTCCTGGGGCAGTTTCCGGGGACGGAACTAGTTATTCGAATCCGTATCCGAGGTCTTCTTCGCGGCCGTCAGAATCTCGATCATCTCATTGACCTCATCGTTTTCCGTGGCAAAGGGGTCGCCGAGCATAGTGGAGATGGGATCGTCGCCGGAGATTTTCAGGTGTGTCCAGTCCACTACGGTCTTCAAACTGGAGTCTTCGGCTGCAACGAGGAAATCACCGCGCAGCTTCGCACGAGTAGTTGGCGGTGCGATGCGGACCGCCTCAGCGACCTGCTCATCGGTAATCCACCGCGAGGCAATACCACGGGCTTCCAGCGCGCGGAAGATGCCTCGGCCGGGACGGATGTCGTGGTAGGCCAAGTCGATTTGATGAAGCTTGGGGTCCTCCAGCGTTAGACCGCGGTCCAGGTAGCGCTTCATGAGCGAGTACTTAATGGCCCAGTCAATGTCGTGCTCAATGAGAGACCAGTCACCGGTTTCCACGGCATCGAGCGCGCGACCCCACAGCTCGACAATGCGGCTCATTTCTTCGTTGGACGTGCCGGCACCGGCAATGCCCTTGTCCTCGTTGACCATGTTTTCTTCGCGGACCTTCAGCCACTCCGTCGCAGCGTCCAGGAACTCGCGTTGAATCTGCAGTGCGGTGGCAGTTTCGCCACTGCGCAGTGGAATCTCGGCCTTGCCGGTCATATCGCGGCTCACCGCACGGATGGACTTGATTTCGTTGGCGACTTCGAAGTCCGGCAACTTCACGCCGGCTTCAATCATCTCCAGTACCAGCTGAGTGGAGCCAATTTTGAGCGCAGTCGTCGTCTCACTCATGTTGGAGTCGCCCACGATGACGTGCAAGCGGCGGAATCGGTTGGAGTCCGCGTGTGGCTCATCGCGAGTGTTAATAATCGGCCGGGAGCGCGTCGTTGCACTGGAGACGCCCTCCCACACATGATCCGCGCGCTGCGAGAAGCAGTACTGAATCGGATCGTTGTGATACGGCGAGGTTGGGTACGGCAGGAAAATCTTCCCCGCGCCACAGATGAGCTGTCGCGTAACCAAGAAAGGTAGCAGCAGCTTGGACAGGGACTTCAGTCCCAGTTCACGTCCAACCAGGTAGTTTTCGTGACAACCGTAGGAGTTACCGACGGTATCAACGTTGTTCTTCAGCAGGTAGACCTTGCCACCGATGCCCTCGTCGGCAAGCTCTGCTTCAGCCTTTTCAGCGAGTTCATTCAAGATGACCTCGCCCGAGCGGTCGTACGCTACCAGCTGCGAGACCGAATCGCACTCAGCGGTAGCGTACTCCGGGTGGCTTCCGACATCGAGGTACATACGACCAGCATTGGGGGTGAAAATGTTGGTTGCCCCGTACTTAGCGATCACCGGGCGGAACATGTAGCGGGCAATCTCATCCGGTCCCAGACGGCGCGAGCCATCCAGCGTCAGAGTGATGCCGAACTCGGTCTCAATACCGGTGATGCGTCGGGTCAACGCCTGTGCCGGTACCGGTGTCGGCGTTGCTTCCGGCTCCTGCTGCCCTACCTGCTGGTCAGTCACTTTTTACTGGCCACCCTTCTGGACATACGAACGCACGAACTCCTCGGCGTTGTTCTCCAGCAGACCATCAATTTCATCCAGCAGGTCGTCAGCAGCTGCAACGTGCTCCTGAGCCTGACCGCCGCCAGCGACCTCGCCGAACTCTTCCTCGTCGCCTCCGCCGGAACCGCCGCCGAAAACCTGAGTGTTACCAGCCATGATATTGCTCCTTAAAAATGAACTTTTGAGTATTACTGCTCTATTACTGCACTATGTGTGCCTATTGTTCGCGGATAGCCCCGAGAGTACGCAGATGCTCAACCACCTTGGCCACTGTCTCCGCAGACTCCAACACGTCACCGCATTCTGCGGCAGTGAAACGGTCAACTTCATCCAGCGTAATGTAGGCCAGCGTAATTCCAGGCGACTCCACGTCACGAGTGCTCCGATACACCCCCGCGGTGTCCACCACCAAGCTGGTCCAACTGCCCGCGACGACATCCTTGCCAAAGCGGCGCAGAATGCCACCGCGTACATACGCACGCGTAGACTCCGGTGCGTATTCAACCGCTCGGTCGACTTCTTCCTCGGTCACGAGTGTGCGCATCGAACCGCGGCGCACCAGCGCATGGTACAGCCCACGAGCAGGGTCAATATCCGAGTACTGAATATCAATCAACGCCAACTTCGGGTGGTCCCAGCCCGCGCCCAGGCGGGTACGCAGGCCCTCCATGAGGTTGTATTTCGCCACCCAATCCAGCAGATGGGCTGCCTTGCGGGGGTCGTCGGAAAGCACGTCGAGCACTTCACGCCAGAGCTTGACGACGTCGCCCTGCTGGTCGTAGCTCTCCACGCGACGCAGGTACTCGTACTGCATTTCCACTGCGGACATCCACGTGACATGGTCTGCCAGCTGCAGCTTCTCGGTGCAAGTCAAGTCTCGGGAGACCTTATGGACGGCCTCGACGGGGTTGCGGAGCTGCAGGTCGTCGAAACGCACGCCGTCCTCGATGGCGTCGATGACCAAACCTGTGGTGCCCAGCTTGAGGAAGGTGGCGACCTCGCTCATGTTGGCATCCCCGATGATGACGTGCAGGCGGCGGAAGCGATCGGAGTCGGCGTGTGGTTCATCGCGGGTGTTGATGATGCCGCGGTTCAAAGTGGTCTCCAGCGAGACCTCAGTCTCGATGTAGTCCGCGCGCTGCGAAATCTGGAAACCCGACTCCTGCCCCGTCTGCCCCAGACCTACGCGACCAGCGCCCGTGAATACCTGGCGGGTGACGAAAAATGGCGTCAGACCGGCGACAATGTCATCGAACTCGGTTTCCCGGGAGAAAAGGTAGTTCTCGTGGGCGCCATACGAGGCACCCTTGCCATCGACATTGTTGCGGTAGAGCTTGAGCACCGGGCCGGGGTTGCCTTCGGCATCGGTGGCTTCTGCGGCAAGCTGAGCTGCCCGCAGCATAATCTTGTCACCTGCGCGGTCAGCGATAACCGCTTCGCGGGCAGTTGCCGTTTCCGGTGAGGAGTACTCCGGGTGCGCGTGATCGACGTAGAAGCGAGCACCATTTTGCACCAGCAGGTTTGCAGCGCCGACGGCGTTCGGGTCCACGATCGGTGGCTGGTGGTAACGCCGCAGGTCGAAGCCACGACTGTCGCGCAGTGGCGACTCTGGTGCGTAATCCCAGCGGATGCGCCCCGACAGGCTCTCCTCCTGCTCATGCGCGAAAGCCAGCACGGCCTGCGTGGAGGTGAGAATTGGGCTGACATCGGGGTTGTCTGGGCTGGAAATGCCGTACTCAATCTCCGTGCCGAAGAAGCGGTTCGGCTGTGCAGAACTGGCGGCGGAATTAGCCATGGCGAATCACCTCAACCGAGGCAACGCGCGCCGCTGGACGACCGGAGATGCGAGCCCACTCATCCGGGTTCGAGGTGTTCGGCAGGTCCTCGTTCTGCGCGAACTCCTCCGCCACTGCGGACAGCAGGTGATCCAGGCTAATACCAGCCTCGCCGCCAGCGATAACCGACTTGATGGCGGACTTCTTCGCACGGTCGACGATGTTGGAAATCATCGCGCCGGAGTTGAAATCGCGGTAGTACATAACCTCGCTGGTGCCATCTGCATAGCGAATTCGCACGTACTCGTTTTCTACTGTCTTGGCGTACATCCGCTCAACAACCTGGTCAATGAGGTGTGCGACATTCTGCTCCACCCCACCGCGCGCTTCCACCTCGGCTGCGTTGTACGGCAGCTCAGGGGGCAAGTACTTGCGGAAGATATCCTTCGCCGCAGCCTCATTCGGGCGCTCAATGCGGATTTTCACATCCAGGCGTCCCGGGCGCAGAATTGCTGGGTCAATCATCTCCTCGCGGTTGGTGGCACCAATCACGATGACGTTTTCCAGCCCCTCCACACCGTCAAGTTCACTGAGCAGCTGCGGAACCACAGTGTTCTCCATATCCGAGGAGATGCCCGAACCACGAGTGCGGAAAATCGAGTCCATCTCATCGAAGAAGACAATAACCGGCTTGCCATCCTCAGCAATGTCGCGAGCGCGGTCAAAAATCAGGCGAATCTGACGCTCCGTCTCACCCACGAACTTGTTCAGCAGCTCCGGGCCCTTGACATTCAAGAAGTACGACTGCGCCCGCTGCGCCTCCGACTCGGTTTTACCTCGGGATAGCGCAATCTTGCGAGCCAACGAATTAGCCACAGCCTTGGCAATCAGCGTCTTACCATTGCCGGGAGGGCCGTAGAGCAGCACACCCTTCGGAGGACGCAGGTTGTATTGCTCAAACAGTTCTGGCTGCAGGAACGGCATCTCCACGGCGTCGTGAATCTGCTCAATCTGACTGTCCAAACCACCGATATCCGTGTAGGTGACATCCGGTACCTCTTCCAGCACCAGGTTTTCCACCTCGGACTTCGGAATGACCTCAAACGCATAGCCCGACTTGCGGTCAATCATCACCGAGTCCCCCGGCTTCGGCGACAAGCCCCCAGCCAGAGACACCACGAATTCCTCACCGTGAGTATCCGAGGCCAGAATGCGCTCCCGATCCGGCAGCACCTCACGAACATTGGCGATATCGCCGCTCTCCGGATAACCGCAGTCCTCCACGATTATCGAGCCCTCATTCAGGCGCACCTGCGCGCCCGGCCGAAGCGCCCGCTCGTTAATCTCCGGCTGCACCCTCAGTCGCATCCGGCGGTTTCCGGTAAACACCTCTGCGGTGCTCTTCTCCGGTCCCGGCTTAAGGAAAATACCGTACGTGCTAGGCGGCTCCAGCATGTCCTCCATGTCTTGGCGCAGTAGCTCTAGCTTGTTACGGGAGTCCCGCAACAGCTCAACCAGGCGATTATTTCGAATGCCGAGGTTGTAGTTCTTCTGCTCTAGATCACGGATTTTGTCAGACGGCGTTGTCATGTACCCCAGATTACCCATTGGGTCCGCCGCTGTTGTCGCTTGGTCGATTTAGACCGTATGTCGTATCACGCTTTACGACGGCTACACCTCCCAGCGCGAAGCGGCGGTCTTACAGCTTCTTTTGATTTCGTCGCTGTGGACGCGGAGGCACCGTGCCGTCGGCAAGCCTGCGTGCCCACACCAGGAACGCGGTATGCGCCTGCATACGGTGCGCCGGGCGGACGGAGAGATCCTGAACATTCCAGTCGCGGACCAGGGATTCCCAGGCGCGTGGTTCGGTGAAGCACTTCTGCGCGCGGATGCCTTCCATGACCTTCATTAGCTGCGGAACGGTGGCGACATAGACCATGAGCACGCCGCCCGGTTGGAGCACCTTCGAAACGGTGTCCAGGCATTCCCACGGAGCGAGCATGTCCAGAATGACTCGGTCGACCGGGCCGCCGAGCGACTCGACGGAGGCCTCGTTGAGATCGCCCAGGCGCAAGTCCCAGTTGTCGGGCTTGTGACCCATGAAGTCGACAACGTTGCGTTCCGCGTGCTCGATGTGATCCTCGCGGACCTCGTAGGAAATAAGCTGCCCGTCAGCGCCGATGGCGCGGAGCAGGTTGAGGCTGAGCGCGCCGGAGCCAGCGCCGGCCTCCAACACGCGCGCACCTGGGAAGATGTCGCCCTCGACGATGATCTGTGCAGCATCCTTCGGGTAAATCACCGCAGCACCGCGCGGCATGGACAGGACGTAATCGACCAGCAAGTGACGCATGGCCAGGTAGACGGTGCCTTCGCTGGAGGTGACGGTGGTGCCTTCCTTGGCGCCGATGAGGTCGTCGTGGAGGATGGTGCCGCGGTGAGTGAAGAACTTGCCACCCTCCTCGAGGATGACGGTGAAGTGGCGATTCTTCGAGTCAGTCAGCTGGACTCGGTCGCCGACTTGGAATGGTCCGCTCAATGCCATAGGTGTGTGGGCTCCTTTTGGGGTTTGGTTGGGTCGGGTCATGTCGGGTTGGGTCTGGTTCGGTTTGGTTGGGTCGGGTCATGTCGGGTGCAGCCAAATCCGGGCGGTACTCTAACCTGGCTAGTATGCCCGACAATGCCCAAAGTTCTAAGTCAGCAGTTCAACCTTCCCGCCGCTCTAAGTTGGCGCTGTCGCCGTCGAGAGCTAATGACTACCGCCAGTGCCCGCTGAAGTACCGGTTCCGTGCGATTGACAAGATTCCGGAGCCGTCGACTGTCGCGCAGGTCAAGGGCACGTTGGTGCATGCTGTGCTCGAACAGATGCATGCCTGGCCCCGTGAAGAACGCACTTACCCCGCAGCGGTGAAACGGCTGAAGCCGACCTGGGAGGACATGCGTGCAAAGGACGAGGAACTGATTGAGCTAGTTCCGGAGGATGATTACTACGACTTCCTGGTCGAATGCCGCGGCCTGCTCAAGGGGTATTTCATGATGGAAAACCCCATGGGCTTCGATGCGGCCGAGATGGAAAAGTTCGTTCAGCTGGTTATCGATCCGGATGCGGATCAGACTGTGCCATTGTCAGTGCCACTTCGTGGTTTTATCGACCGCGTCGATATTGCCCCGACCGGTGAGGTCCGGATTGTCGACTACAAGACGGGCAAGAAGCCCTCTCCTCGCTTCCAGGATGAGGCGCTCTTCCAGATGCGGTTTTACGCGCTGGTGTGGTGGCGGCTCACCGGTCGTATCCCGGAACAGCTGCGGTTGATGTACCTGAAGGTTGCCGATGACCTGGTGCTGAGTCCCAACGCGACAGAATTAGAGGCCTTCCAAGCGGAGATTGCCGACTTGTGGTCGGCGATCGTGCGCGACGGTGAAAACGGTGACTTTGTACCGAAGAAGTCCAAGCTCTGCGGGTGGTGTTCTTTCCAGGAGATGTGCCCTGCCTATGGCGGGGTCACACCGGAGTACCCCGGTTGGCCGGGTGCTGTCGGCGATGGCGGCACTGAGTAAAAGCTGCGGATGGGGTGGCTCTCGCGGCGAACTTAGCTTTCGCGGGGTGCCACCGTCGGCGGTAACGGTGTCAGTACAAGTTACTGACTAGGTTTATGACAGGTGAATGGACTTAACCGCTTCGATTTTGTCATAAACCTAGTCAGTTTCTCTATGCGGTGTTCTAGGTAGTCCCCCACTACAGCAGTGCGCTGCCGAAGGCGAATCCGAACGCGACGGACAGGGCAATACATAAGGTTCCTGGGATGATGAACGAGTGGTTAAACACGTATTTGCCAATTCGGGTTGTGCCAGTGTCGTCCATCTCCACCGCGGCAAGGAGCGTCGGGTAAGTAGGCAGTACGAATAGCGCGGAAGTCGCTGCGAAGGAAGCAATCGCAGTGATGGGAGAAACTCCCACCGCGAGTGCAGCGGGCATGATGGCCTTTGCCGTGGCCGCCTGCGAGTACAGCAATGCGGCCGCGAAGAAGAGCACGATTGCCAGCATCCACGGCATTGTGGTCAGTAGGCTGCCGGACGCGGCCTTAATGTCGTCGATGTAGTGGTTGATAATTGTGGTTCCCAGCCACGCCACACCGAGAACGCAGACGCTGGCGGACATGCCCGATTTGAACACCGGTGTGTTCAAAATGGTTGCCGCGTCCAACTTGCAGGCCAGCACGATAACGGTGGCGGCGGTCAACATGATTGACATGATTGCCTCGTTTCGTGGGAGCGTGGGATCAGCGATGAGGCCGACCTGTTCAGTGCTGATGGTCGCATAGACCATCACCGCGAGAATCGAGAGTAGGAAAACCGCCACGGACCACTTGGCCGACTTGGTTGGCACGTATTCGCTCATCTGGCCACGTGGCTTGGAGACTAACCCCTTTTCCAAGCGGCTTTGATACTCCGGATCGTCGTCAAGCTCTTTGCCTAGGTGATTCGTGACAAAGGCGGTCGGAAGGATGGCGAGGAACGTCGAAGGAATGACAATCGCCAGGAGTGTGAGATAACCAACGCCGCGGGGTTCCATGAGCGAAGCCATCAGCACCACAGCCGCTGAAATGGGTGATGCCGTAATCGCCAACTGAGATGCGATGACCGCCACGGACAGCGGGCGGGACGGGCGAACGCCTCCCTCCTTGGATACTTCGGCGATAACTGGGAGGGTGGAAAATGCGGTGTGGCCGGTGCCGGCGAGCAGTGTCATCAGGTAGGTGACAACCGGGGCCCAGTAGGTGATGTGTCGCGGATTCTTGCGCAGCAACCGTTCGGCAATGTGGACGAGATAGTCCATGCCTCCGGCCTTCTGCATAGCGGCAATTGCCGCGATTACCGACATAATGATGCCGATGACATCGAACGGAATGTCGTCTTTGGTGACCGGAACCCCGGTGATGCCCAGCGCCAAAACGCCCAGCCCACCGGCGAACCCGATAGCAATTGAACCAAGACGCGCGCCAAGGAGGATCGCTGCTAGAACGATAGAGATTTGGACGGCAACTAACATGTGTATCTCCGAAAAGTCACTCGTTAGACTTGTTGCCGCTTAGGACAAATCGTCGAGGCGAGACTCCCCTGCCACATAGCGCTTACCCCGATATTCCGGGTGCATGAGGTTCTCGGTGCTCAGGACCTGGTTGAGCTCCTTCTCGTCCATCAGCCTGCGTTCGAGGACAATGTCCCGGACGGAGCGGCCGGTGCGAGCGGCTTCCTTGCCGACCATATCGCCCTCGTGGTGGCCAATGACCGGATTCAGGTAGGTCACGATACCGATGGAGTTTTCCACATAGCCGCGGCAGACTTCCGGGTTAGCGGTGATGCCGGTAATGCACTTGTCGCGCAGAGTATCGGTAGCGTTGCGCAGCAGTTCAATCGATTCGAAGAGGCATGCGCCGATGACAGGCTCCATCACGTTTAGCTGCAACTGACCGGCCTCGGCTGCCCAGGTCAGGGTCACGTCGTTGCCGAAGACCTTGAAGCAGGCCTGGTTCGCGACCTCCGGGATTACCGGGTTAACTTTTGCCGGCATAATCGAAGACCCAGCGGCGCGCTCCGGCAGGTTGATTTCATTCAGTCCTGCTCGTGGACCCGATGCCAGCAGGCGCAGGTCGTTGCACATCTTGGAAATCTTCATGGCCGCACGCTTCAGGGATGCATGCACGCTGACGTAGGCGCCGGTATCGCTGGTGGCTTCGATCAGGTCCTTCGCAGAGGTCACCTTAAAGCCACTGACCTCACGTAGTGCCTGGGTCACGGCCTCGCGGTAGCCTGCCGGCGCATTCACGCCGGTACCGATAGCGGTTGCTCCCAGGTTGATTTGCAGCAGGCGTGCCGACGCAGTTGCGATGGACTCCTGCTCTTCCTCAAGGTTGTGGGCAAATGCGTGGAAAGCCTGTCCCAGGGTCATTGGAACGGCATCCTGCAGCTGCGTGCGGCCCATTGTGATGATGTCGTTGAATTCATCACCCTTGGCGTGTAGGGCCTCAACCAGGGAGTCGACGTGCTTCTGCAAGCTCAGTAGCGACATGTGGATAGCAAGACGGAAACCTGTTGGGTAGGCGTCGTTGGTTGACTGGCACTGGTTGACATCATCGTTGGGGTGAATGACGTCGTATCGGCCCTTTTCCAGACCGAGCAGTTCCAGAGCGAGGTTAGCGATGACCTCGTTGGTGTTCATGTTGAGACTGGTGCCAGCGCCACCCTGGAAGACATCGATTGGAAACTGATCCATGCAGCGTCCCTTTTCCAGGATTTCATCACATGCGGCGACAATGATGTCTGCAACATCGCTGGGCAGCGTGTGGACGCGCTGGTTGGCAATGGCCGTGGCCTTCTTTACCATCACCATGCCACGAATGAATTCGGGCACGTCGTTGATGGTCTTGGCTGAGATTTGGTAGTTGTCGATTGCGCGCAGGGTGTGGATGCCGTAGTAAGCCTCTGCCGGAACCTCCATAGAGCCAAGCAGGTCGACCTCGGTACGTGTTGCGGACATGTGGAAGCAATCCCTTCTCGTAGGCGCAGTCTTATGAACCACAATTCGTGGCGCTGCGGTTACACCGTCAAAACTACAGCGCTGGCGCAACTGCCGCTTTTCCGGCATAAGGGGACTATGTCAGTACGGCTAACGCCGTGCGCATGCTCAGTGCCAAGCCTACTACTTACGTCGACGTAGGTGGGAGTGAAAATGCATTGGTCAGTTCCCCGCTCGAGATGGGGATCCATCTCGAAATGGGCCCCTACTTGAGACGGCACGCCCCCTCACCCCTCGAGCAGGTCACGTCTCCACTAAATACGCGCGATACGGATATTCGAAGCCAAGATCGCCTCGGCACCAATCTTCGCCAGGGCATCCATGAGCGGGTTGGCCTCTGCCTTCGGAACTAGCGCGCGAACTGCTACCCAATCCTCGTTAGCCAGCGGCGACACGGTCGGACCAGACAGGCCCGGGGTGAGCTTGGATGCCTCTTCCAGCGCGGACGCACGGATGTTGTAGTCAATCATCAAGTACGTCTTGGCATGCAGAATGCCGGTCATGCGACGTAGGAACACCTGCTGCTCCTCGGTGACCTCTACGCCCTTGCGTCCGACAACAACTGCCTCAGAGCTGACCAAAACATCGCCGAATGGCTTCAATCCCTGCTTGCGCAGGGTACGACCGGTGGAGACAACATCGGCGATTACGTCGGCAACTCCCAAGCGGATGGAAATCTCCACTGCACCATCAAGGCGAATGACGGTGGCGTTAATGCCACGAGCCTTCAGATCCTCGCGCACCAGGTTCGGGTACGAGGTGGCAATGCGCTTGCCCTCCAGAGCTTCTACGGTCCACTCCTCATCGGCCGGAGCGGCGTAGCGGAAGGTCGAGGCGCCGAAGCCCAGATTCAGAACCTCATCGACCGGAGCCAGCGAGTCAGCGGCCAGGTCGCGGCCGGTGATGCCCAAATCCAGATGGCCGTTGCCAACGTAGATGGGAATATCCTTCGGGCGGAGGAAGAAAAACTCAATGTCGTTGGCTTCGTCGTGGATGGTCAGGCTCTTGGAGTCGCCTCGACCCGGGTAGCCAGCTTCCTTCAGGATTTCGACTGCCGCCTCGGACAGCGATCCCTTGTTGGGCACGGCAATACGCAGCATGGTGTTGATTTCTCCTACAGGTACTTGTAAACATCCTCGGGGCTCAGCCCGAGACCGACCATGACCACCTGCAGCCAGTACAACAGCTGCGAAATCTCCTCTGCGAGGGCTTCGTCAGATTCGTGCTCAGCTGCAAGCCAGACCTCACCGGCCTCTTCGACAATTTTCTTGCCCTGGAAATGCACACCAGCGTCCAGCGCCTTGACTGTGCCCGATCCCTCGGGGCGCGACTGTGCTTTTTCCTTCAGCTCTGCAAACAGGTCATCAAAGTTCTTCACCCGGTCTATTGTTCCATGTCGTCTACTCGCCCGCGAAAGCAGCCCGCAAAAAGCCCAAATTCGAGGTATCCAAATTGCCCGAAATGAAGCGCGCCGGGGGTACTAACGTCCCCACATCAGCCTGCGAAACGCTCACATCCGGCATTGGATTCCACACCACCGTGCATCCCGCAGCGAGTGCAGAGCGCACCCCCGTTGAGGAATCTTCGATAGCCAGGCAGTCCTCTGGCGCAAATCCGGCTAGCTCTGCGCCACGCAAGTACGGATCCGGTGCCGGTTTGCCGTTGGCCACCTCATCGCTACACACTGTTGCGGCGAAGTGCTGCTCCCCCATGACATCAATGCAGGGTTGCGCCACGTGCCGACGGGTATTGGTCACCAACACCACCGGAATGTCAGCAGCCCGGGCCTGGTCCAAAATCGCCGGCACACCCGGGCGCCACTCCACCCCATGTTCTAGAACCAATTCAGTGAAGCGACCTTCGACGAATTGGGAGCCCGAGGCAAACAGCTCGTCGTCAAGCGTGCGTCCCGCATGATCAGCACAAATCGACAGCGTGTCCCAGAGCGTGTTGCCGACGCACTGCATGCGCAACTCCGGAGTCAGGCGGCGGCCTACGAATTCCGAGAGGTCGTACGTGGCAATCTCCCACAGAGGTTCCGTGTTGATGAGGCTGCCGTCCATGTCCCACAAAATTGCTTTCACACCATGCGACTATGCCAGGCAATCAAGCATTTAGCGATTATGTCAGCAAAACCGTCGGATGAAGGTTTAGAGTTTCAGGAAGGAAAGTATGTTGCGGTGCTGCATGAAACCACCGCATGAACGTGTCCCGCGTGAATGAAAGGCATCGACTCGCTATGACAACCACTGAAGATTCGCTCGCCCAGGCTATCGACCAACCCGAGGCATATTTCATTCCGCTAGGGACGGTCACCGAAGGCGAGCTCAGCTACGAGCGCTTCATGCCCACCAGCTTCACTTATGGGGCGTGGGGGCCGTTTCAGCACGGTGCGCCGCCGTCGGCGCTGCTGACGCGCATGTTGGAGCGCCGCCGTCTGGAAAGCGAGGGGATGCGTATTACTCGCATCGCCGTGGATCTGTTGTCGGCTGTACCGTACACGGAGCTCCGCGCGCGCTCATGGGTCTCGCGCCCGGGGCGGCAGATCGCCAAGGTCGAAGCCGAATTGCTTGCCGACGTCAAGGGTGCCTGGCGGCCAGTTGCCACGGCGTCCGCATGGATGATGGCCACTGCGGATACGCGGGATATTGAGCGTGCATTCGACAAGCAGGTGCCCGGGCCCGAGGAATGCAGCGCCGAGTACATTCCGCTTACCGACGATTGGAGTGGCGGCTACATCGAATCAATTGAAGCCCGCGCCGGCGCGACGGAAGAGCTGGCCGAGACGCAAATTCACTGGGTTCGCGCGCAGTACCCAATCGTGCTCGGGGAGGAGCCGACTGCGGTGGAGCGAGTCATGCAGGTAGCTGATACCGCCAACGGTATCGGGGCCACGCTGAGCCCGCACCAGTGGGCGTTTATGAATACCGACTTAGTGGTTCACCTGCACCGACTCCCCCAGCTCGGCGCCTCGGAGAAGTCGGCGGAATCGGAGTTGCAGTCGGAAGACGGCGGCTGGGTGGGCATCGCCGCCCGCGGTTCCATTGGGCCGGACGGAATCGGCATGACCGCGGGCGAGCTCTACGATGTGCACGGCCCCATCGGCCGCAGCATGCAGACCTTGCTGGTGCGACCGCAGGGATAGCGCGAAGCTACACGTTAAAGTACTTCGCTTCCGGGTGGTAGAGCACGAACGCATCGGTGGACTGCTCTGGGTGCAGCTGGAGCTCCTCAGAGAGCTCCACGCCGATGCGCTCCGGCTGCAGCAGGTCAATCATGCCCTGACGGAAGGTCAGATCCGGGCAGGAACCATAGCCGAAGGAGTAACGAGCGCCACGGTACTTCAGGTCAAAGAAGTCCTGGGTATCGTCGGAGTCTTCCGCGCCAACACTTGTGCCGTCGGAGAACGCGAGCTCGGAGCGAATGCGCTGGTGCCAGTACTCGGCCAGCGCCTCGGTGAGCTGCACGCCGATACCGTGAACCTCCAGGTAGTCGCGGTATTCGTTCTTGGCGTAAATATCGTTGGCGAAGTCAGCGATGGGCTGTCCCATGGTCACCAGCTGGAACGGCATGACGTCGGTCTGTCCTGCGGCGATGGTATCTTCGCGCGAGCGAATGAAGTCAGCAATGCATAGGAAGCGACCACGCTGCTGGCGCGGGAAGGTCCAGGACACCACTGGCTCTGCCGCGGGGTCGGGCTGCTCCCCTTCCGCAGGTAGCGGCAGTACGTGTACGGTATCGCCCTCAGAAACTGCTGGGAAGTAGCCATAGACGACAGCCGCATGCTGGAGGATGTTCTCGGCGCGCAGGCGCTGCAGCCATGCGCGCAGGCGTGGACGACCATCGGATTCGACCAGTTCCTCGTAACTCGGCCCCTCGTCGCCGCGGGTGCCGCGCAGTCCCCACTGCCCCATGAACAGAGCGCGTTCGTCGAGGGTGGTCAGGTAGTCGTCGAGGGGCAGGCCCTTGACAATGCGGGTTCCCCAGAACGGCGGTGTCGCAACGGGGACATCAGCGGCGACATCGGAACGCTCCGGCACCTCGGGGGCTTCAGCAGCAGCCTTGGCGGCGCGCTGCGCGGCGATGCGCTTGGAGCGCTCACGGCGGGCGCGGCGAGCTTCCTTCTTCTCGCGGGCAGCAATGGCCTCTGGCGAATTCTCGTCTGGGCCGAGGCCCTTCTTAGCTGCCATCAGCTCGTCCATGATGCGCAGTCCTTCGAAGGCATCCCTGCCGTAGTAGACATCGCCGTGGTAGAGCTCGGACAGGTCGTCTTCCACGTAGCTACGCGTCAGCGCGGCGCCGCCGAGCAGTACTGGGAAGCGGGTGGCATCGCCGGCGGAGTTGATCTCCAGCAGGTTGTCCTTCATCACCACAGTGGACTTCACCAGCAGGCCGGACATGCCGATGGCGTCGACATCCAGTTCCTTGGCGGCGGACAGAATCGTAGCGATTGGCTGCTTAATGCCCAGGTTATGCACGGTGTAGCCGTTGTTGGAGAGAATAATCTCCACCAGGTTCTTGCCGATGTCGTGGACATCGCCCTTCACCGTGGCCAGCACAATCGAGCCCTTGGAGCCCGTGGCATCCTCGGCATCCATAAAGCCCTCGAGGTAGCCCACCGCGGCCTTCATCGTCTCGGCCGACTGCAGCACGAATGGCAGCTGCATCTGGCCAGAACCGAACAGGTCACCAACGGTCTGCATGCCACGCAGCAGGTCCTCGTTGACAATCGCCAGCGGTTCCTTTTCCTTCATGCCCTCATCGAGGTCAGCCTCGATACCCGTGCGCTCACCGTCGATGATGCGCTGCGCCAGGCGGTCGAACAGCGGCATGGCGGCGAGCTTTTCGGCCCGGGCGTCCTTCGCGTCAGCGGCGGAGACTCCTTCGAAGAGCTCCATGAATACCTGCAGTGGGTCATACTCCCCGTCGGGGTGCCCCGCTTCACGACGGCGGTCGTACACCATATCGAGAGCGACTTCGCGCTGCTTGTCGTCGATCTTGTTCATCGGCAAGATCTTGGAGCTGTGGGCAATGGCGGAGTCCAGACCGGCCTCGATGCACTCGTTGAGGAACACCGAGTTGAGTACCTGGCGAGCCGCCGGGTTCAGACCGAAGGAAATGTTGGACAGACCGAGCGTGGTGTGCACGTTCGGGTGGCGACGCTTAAGTTCGCGGATGGCTTCGATGGTTTCGATGCCGTCGCGGCGAGTTTCCTCCTGGCCAGTGGAAATCGGGAAAGTCAGACAGTCGACAATAATGTCCTGCTCGCGCAGTCCCCACGTGCCGGTGATGTCGGCGATGAGACGCTCGGCAATCTCAATCTTCTTGTCCTTTGTACGCGCCTGACCTTCTTCGTCGATAGTCAAAGCGACCACGGCAGCACCGTGCTCAACAACCTGGCGCATAATGCGCTGGTAGCGCGAGTCCGGGCCATCGCCGTCTTCAAAGTTCACAGAGTTGACCGCGCAGCGACCACCGAGGTGCTCCAGGCCAGTCTTCAAAACTTCCGGTTCCGTGGAGTCCAGCATGACCGGCAACGTCACCGAGGTGGCGATCTGCGATGCCAGGGTTGCCATGTCATCGCGACCGTCGCGCCCCACGTAGTCCACACACAGGTCGATCATGTGTGCGCCATCGGTGACCTGACCGCGGGCGGTGTTTAGGCACTTCTCCCAGTCGCCGGCCAGCATGGCCTCGCGGAAAGCCTTGGAACCGTTGGCGTTGGTGCGCTCACCAATCATGGTGATGCCGGTTGTCTGCGTCAGCGGGGTTGCCGAGTACAGAGAAGCGACCTCATCGATTGGCTTTGCATTCGGATCCGTCGATGGGCGTGCTGCCTGAACAGCAGGGCCCTGCTCGGCGTAGGCGCCTGCACCGGTAATAGCATCGCGCACAGCGGAAACATGCTCCGGTGTGGTACCACAGCAGCCACCGACCATCGCCAGGCCAAACTCTTCAACAAAGCCGCGCAGCGCTGTGGCTAGCTCTGGTGCGGTCAGCGGGTAGGTCGCACCGTTCTTACCCAGCACTGGCAGGCCCGCATTCGGCATCACCGATACAGGAATGGAGGCGAAGTTGGACAGGTAGCGCAGGTGCTCGCTCATCTCGTCCGGACCCGTTGCACAGTTCAGACCAATCATGTCGATCCCCAGCGGCTGCAGCGCTGCCAGGGCTGCACCAATCTCCGAGCCCATCAGCATGGTGCCTGTGGTCTCGACGGTCACGTGGACGACGATCGGAATCTTTTTGTCAGCCTGTCGCATGGCGGCCTTGACACCGTTGACGGCCGCCTTTACCTGCAGCAAGTCCTGACAGGTCTCAATCAAAAACGCATCCGCGCCACCGGAAATCATGCCGAGTCCGGCCTCCGTGTATGCGTCGCGAAGCTGAGCGTACGGAGCGTGCCCCAACGATGGCAGCTTCGTGCCCGGGCCCAGCGAACCGAGGACAAAGCGTCGCATACCCTCGCGCCCCGGCCCCATTTCGTCAGCGACCTTGCGGGCGATTGCGGTGCCCTTGTGCGCTAGCTCCTGGATACGGTCTTCAATGTCGTAATCCGCGAGGTTCGGGAAGTTGCAGCCGAAGGTATTGGTTTCCACCAGGTCGGCGCCGGCCTCGAAATAACGCCGGTGAATCGTCTCGATGATGTCGGGACGAGTGTCATTGAGAATCTCATTACAGCCCTCGTAGCCGAGGAAGTCCGCGTCAACGTCGAGGTCAAAAGACTGCAGCTGGGTACCCATGGCGCCATCGCCAATGAGTACACGGCTGTGCAGTGCGGTGAGGAACTCGGAAGAGTGGCGATCAGTCATGAATAGACACCTTAGTCTACTTTCATAACCGCGCCGTTAATCGGGCTGGTTATTCGATCTCAAAGTAGCTTTCCGCCTTCACCGCAGGCAGGTCCAAACCGACAGCCTTCGTTGCGGAATTGATAATCGCGAGAATCTCGTCGAGCTCCTCATCAAAAATCGAGCCACCGTGCTCATGCTCAATCGCAGCCACGCGCTGTAGGCAGTTCTCTACCGCCTGCGTTGCGGCTTCTTCTCGCTTATCGACGGCCAGTTCCGCCGCCTGATCAATACCAGCGGCGGCCTCACGGAGGGCTTCCCCGACCTGGTCGGCTACCGATTCGTCAAAAAGTGGCTCCCAGAACTCGCGTTCCTCGGGCTGCAGGTAGCTGCCGGTGGCAAACATGCGCAAATCGGCAACTAGCTTATCGATGTTCTCTTGCGTTACTTCGACAGCAGACAGATCTGAGTTGCTCATGCTCAAATTTTAACGCCAAGCAGCGCGTCCAGCGCGGCGGCAACGAATTCTCCGGCACCCGCTGCGCCGGTTACTGTGCCAGCATCTGCCTTGTTGCTGGTATCCGAGGACCACTCCGCAGCCCAGGCATCGATAGCGGCCAGAGCAGCCGGCGTATCCAGGTCATTGGCCAGGCTTGCGCGCACATCGGCAACCAGTGCCGCTGCTGCGCTCACAGCCTTCTCATCGGTGGCAGTCTTTGTAGCTGTGCAAGCCGCACGCCAGGCCTCGTGACGTGCCTTGGCCGCCTCCAGCACCTCGTCCGACCAATCGCGATCAGAGCGGTAATGGCTGGCGAACACGCCAATACGAATAGCACTCGGGTCGACGCCGGCGGCCACCAGCTTGGAGACAAACACCAGGTTACCCAGCGACTTGGACATCTTCACGCCATCGAGCGCAATCATGCCAGCGTGAACATAATGGCGCGCCATACGTGCACAGCCAGTAGCGGCTTCAGCGTGAGCCGCCGAAAACTCATGGTGCGGGAACGCGAGATCCGAGCCACCGCCCTGAATGTCGAAGCTCTTACCCAAGCGGTTGGTGGCAATCGCCGAGCACTCAATGTGCCAACCCGGCCGGCCCGCACCAAAAGGAGCCTCCCAGCTTGGCTCCCCGGGGCGAGCGGCACGCCACACCAGCGCGTCCAGTGGGTCCTCCTTGCCCGGGCGATCCGGGTCGCCACCGCGCTCCGCAAAGAACTCCGCCATCTGCTCTGCCGAGTAATTGGACTCGTAACCAAAGTTCTCAGTGGCACTCTTGCGGAAGTACACATCCGGGTACTCGTCATCGGTGAGCTGGTAGGCCGAGCCATTCTCCAGCAGCTTCTCGACCATTTCCACGACCTCGCCCACGGACTCAATGGCGCCGATATAGTCGCGCGGTGGAATCACCGACAGGTTTTCCATATCCGAGCGAAACAAATCAATCTGCGAGGTGCCCAGCTCGCGCCAGTCCACCCCATCGCGCTCCGCACGTTCGAACAACGGGTCATCGACATCGGTGATGTTCTGCACGTAATGCACCGAGTGTCCATTGTCCAGCAGCTGACGGTAAATCAGATCAAAGGTGAGGTAGGTTGCTGCGTGCCCCAGGTGCGTGGCGTCATAGGGTGTGATGCCACACACGTACATGGTCGCCTCCGGTCCCGCTTCCACCTGGGAGACCTTCTGATCCGCGGTGTCGTAGAGGCGTAGGGGTACCGATGTTGAGTTTTCGTCGTCAAGCGAATGCGCCTTACCTGTATTGCTGGCGCGGTTGAACACATCGAAACGCGCATCGCCGAGACTGGGAACCTGTGGTTGGGGCCACGAATGCATTAAATACTCACTACCTCACTAAACAGCGTTGATCGTGCCGAAGCCGAGCAACACCATAACAATCAAACCGACCGGGATGCGGTACGCGGCGAACCAAGCGAAGGAGTGGTTCGACACAAACTTCAGCAGCCATGCGATAGACGCATAGCCGACGACGAAGGCAATCAGCGTACCGATGGCCAATTGCGCACCACTAGCGGCCTGTCCCGCCGCAGGGTCAAACGCGTCTGGAAGCGAAAAAATTCCAGCAGCGAAAACAGCGGGGATAGCCAGCAGGAAGGAAAAGCGCGTTGCAACCTCTCGGTCCAAGTGCAAGAACAGGCCGGCAGACACCGTACCGCCCGAGCGCGACACACCCGGAATGAGCGCCAGGCACTGCGCGAAACCCATGACGATGGCATCTCGCATGGTCAGCTCTTCATAGTTGCGCTCACGACGGCCGAACTTCTCTGCGGCGATAAAGACAAAGGAGAAAAGCACCAACACAGCGGCTGTAATCCAGAGATTGCGCAGGTTATCGCGGATGAGGTCCTTCCCCAGCACACCGATGATGGCAATCGGCAGCGTACCGACAATCACCATCCAACCCATGCGGTAGTTGAAACCGCGGGCTTCCTTATTGAACAGACCGGCAAACCAGCCAGTGAGGATCTGCCAGATGTCCTTGGCGAAGAACACCAACACAGCCAATTCGGTGCCAAGCTGCACCACAGCGGTGAAGGATGCACCGGCGTCCTGGCCCCACAGCAGCTCGGAGACAATCCGAAGGTGCCCCGAGGAACTCACCGGGAGAAATTCCGTCAGACCTTGCACTACGGACAGGATGATCGTCTGCGCCCAGGTCATACCGGTGCCGGCGGTATCGGCAGCGGTATCTGCTGAGGCGCTTAGTGTCGTCATGATAGTCACGGGTGTATAGGCTACTCGTCCGGTTTGTGTTGTGGCTATAGCGAGGTTTCGGTGCGGCGATAGCGAGACCTCTCCCGCGGAACTTTTCCCGCGACCGCACACGGGTGTCCTAAAGTAAAAATCGTGCAACAACGAATTCTGGGCAACAGCGGTTTACGCGTCTCCGCCTTGGGGCTGGGTACGGCCACCTGGGGTGCGGGTACCAGGCAAGACGAAGCCGGACGCATCCTGACGGACTTCCTCGACGCCGGAGGCAACCTTGTCGACGCTTCCCCACTCCACGGCGGCGACACTGTTGCCGACATGCTGGGTGCAGTCATCGCAAAGCGCGGTGTCGCCGACGAATTGGTGCTCTCGGTCGCATCTGGCATACACCCCGAGCGGCCCGTCGGCAGGCGCGTGGACTGCTCGCGTAAGACACTGCAAAAGGACCTCGACGATACGCTCGCACGCCTCGGCGTCGAACACATTGATCTGTGGTCGCCCGGCTACTGGGATGGGCTGACCCCACCGGAAGAGGTCGCCGATACCCTGGAATGGGCTGTGCGCACGGGGAAAGTACGTTACGCCGGAGTGCGTGGATACAGCGGATGGCAGGCAGCGGTGACGCATGCCGCCGCGGATCGAATCGCTCCGGTGTTCGCACAGCATGAGTACTCGCTGCTCCAGCGAAGCCCTGAGGCAGAACTGCTGCCCGCCTGTGAGCATTTGGGGCTCGGCTTTATTGGTGGCGCCCCACTGGCCCAAGGCGTTTTGACCGCCAAATACCAGCACATCATTCCCGAGGACTCCCGCGCTGCTTCCGAACACGCCGATGCAGAGGTACAGGACTATCTCGACACACGCGGCGTCACGGTTGCAGGCGCGCTGACCACCGCAGCCAAGGGGCTCGGCGTCAGTGCTGCCGTCGCAGCGATTTCCTGGGCACGCGATCGGCCGGGCGTCACCTCGATCCTCGTTGGCGCTCGAGACCGCGCTCAGCTACGCGAAAACCTCACCGCCGAACAACTCACGCTGCCACCGCAGATTTGCAACGCGCTTGACGACGTCACGCTGTAATCAGTAACCGCATTCTTATAAAGACTTATAAGGCACAACGAATGCGAGAACTTCCCACGGCTGGAGGCGTCCACAAAGTAATCAGACCGGGGTGGTAGTTTCTATAGCGTGAGTGAAAACAGTCGTCGACGTGTCATAACCTCCCTTCTAGCGGGGCTTTCCGCTAGCGCAGTGGTCCTGGCAGGATGCTCCTCCGATGTGGAAGGAGACATCGATGCCGGAATGGGCAACGCCACGCCAGTGCCGGCCGCTTCACCCGCTGCTCCCGATACTGCTATCGGGAAGACCAAGAAGATTGATGAGGACGTTACCGATGCCGTGCTTGTCGGCGACCGAGTTGTCCTGAAGGCCGGGGACAAGATCTTTGCCGGTCCGCTGAATAACCCAATTGAGCGATCAATGAAGCTGGACGCGAAGTGTGGTGAGCTCGCGCCGGGCGGCCCTAACGCTCTGCTGCCGTGTGAAGATGGCATCCACGTCATTACTGACCAGGCTACGGAAACGGCCGTTGTCGGCCGTGGCACCAACTACTCCGCCGCAGTTGGACTGGAAGGCGGTCGCATCATCGGTGACCATGCGGATAGCAATGTCGTCGATGTGTTCGGCGCTGATGGCGAGTTGGCCAGTGACTTCAAGGCTGCCAATAACGGTTCGCAGCTCGTTGAGATTCCCAGAGCGGACAATGACGCGGACGTCAAGCTGTTAGAGGTCAACCGTCCGGAGACTTCGGTGCATGAGCTCAAGCTCGATGAGTCTCGCGCTGGCTCTGCTCTGCGTGCGGGCATCGGCGTCGGCAAGGTAGCTTCCGGTGATCAGGTCATTGCTGCCGCAGACACCAAGGGCAACCAGCTGCTTATTTACACTGCCACTGACGTCATTCGCCTCCACCAGGCAGCTCCGGCCCCGGAGGCTCCGTGGGCGGTAGCGGTCGATGAATCGCGCGGAATTGTCTGGGTGACTTCGACGAAGGTGAACAAGCTGACTGGCTACGACATCAGCTCGGGTACCCCAGTCAAGGTCGCGGACATCAACACGGTTGCAGACCCACAGTCGGTTGTCGCCACCGAGGATGGCCAGATTGGCGTCTTCTCGGCTACCGGTGACGGGGCCCAGATTTTTGACTCCGCGGACGTCGATAAGGCAATTGCTGATTTCAAGCAGGATGCAGAGAAGATCCGTGAGGAGATGTCGGTTCGGGAACCAGCCGATAAACTACCGACCGGTGCAGGTGACACCAAGGGAGCAGACGACTCCGAGGGAGAGACTAAGTAGATGCCTTCGAAACTTCGCGCCAAGTCCTATCAACTCGCGCTAAAGGCAATGTTCCAGGTCCCACCGGAGCAGATTCACGAGGCCATCTCGAAGACCCTGAAGGGGCTGCAGAAGTCGGAGAGTCTACAGCGGGCGGTGAGCAAGCTACTCGTTGTTGACGATGCTGTGCTGCGTCAAACCGTGTTCGGTGTGGACTTCCCGCGTCCGCTGGGGCTCGCCGCGGGCTTCGACAAGGCTGCTATTGCCCCGGATTGCTGGGGGCCAATTGGTTTTGGCTACGCGGAACTGGGAACCGTGACTGCCAAGCCGCAGCCGGGCAACGATCGCCCGCGTCTGTTCCGTCTGAAGGAAGATCGCGCCATTTTGAACCGCATGGGTTTCAACAACCCCGGCGCCGCTGCTGTAGCGGAGAACTTGCGGGCGCGTCGCAGTGACGACGTCATCGGTATCAACATTGGTAAGACCAAGGTGACTCCGCTGGAAGAGGCCGTCGATGACTATCGAGAATCGGCTAGCCAGCTCGGCGGCTTGGCGGACTACGTTGTTGTTAACGTCTCCTCACCGAACACGCCGGGTCTGCGCGACCTTCAGGCGGTGGAGTCACTGCGCCCGATTCTGGCAGCGGTGACTGAGGAGACCGACTCGCCGGTGCTGGTCAAGATTGCTCCTGATCTCTCCGACGATGATGTCATCGCAGTTGCTGACCTGGCTGTTGACCTGGGGCTGGCAGGCATTGTGGCTACCAACACCACCATTTCTCGTGAGGGTCTGCGTACGCCCGCGGATGAGGTCGCGGAGATGGGGGCCGGTGGAGTCTCGGGTGCTCCTGTGGCAGCTCGGTCACTAGAGGTGCTGAAGCTGCTGCACGAGCGCGTCGGAGACAAACTAGTTCTCATCAGCGTCGGCGGCATAGAAACGGCTGAGCAAGCGTGGGAGCGGATTGCCAACGGCGCTTCCCTACTGCAGGGCTACACACCGTTGATTTATGGCGGTCCGGACTGGATTCGTGACATTCACCAAGGGTTGGCTCGCCAGATTCGAGCTCAGGGATTCTACTCCATTTCGGAGGCAGTCGGCTGTGGTCTGCCGTGGCGTGGTTAATTGCTGAAAGCCGTTGAGGCTTCCTAACCCAATAAACACGTGACCCCGGGGCCAGCTGCCATGAAGGCGCTGGCCCCGGGGTTTTCTGTATGAGTAGCGTGCCCGGTCGGTTGAGTTGCCCGTGTGGGCGGCGTATCCCTACTCCCCGACGTTCTCCCACCACGGCGTGATGATGGCACGCGCAATCGAGTGGAAGTACAGATTGAAGCCAAGCACGGTCGGCGTCGCATCTTCCGGAACTTCAAGCTTCTCCACGTCGACCGCGTGCACCGCATACATGTAACGGTGTGGGGCATGCTGCGCCGGTGGGTTAGCTCCGTAGTGACCACGCATGCCCGAGTCGCCGACAAGCTGGATAGCGCCTTCTGGCAGCTTAGAGCCGTCTTCGGAGCCAGCTCCCTGTGGCAGACCCTTTTCGGTCGCTGGAATGTTGAAGACAGCCCAGTGCCAGAAGCCCGAAGCGGTCGGAGCATCCGGATCGAAGCAGGTCACGGCAATGGACTTAGTGCCCTCCGGCAGATTTGCCCAATCCAGTTGTGGGGAAACATTCGACGGAGCGCGGAATTCATCCGCAATCTTCTCGCCGTCCTTGATATCTGGCGAGGACAGCTCGAAGGTTGGCAAATCCTTCAGCGGTGCGTACGGATCTGGTCCCGGGAAAACCGGAGCATTTGCAGTGTCGTTTGCGGTGTCGTTGGAATTCGTAGTCATAACTACCAGTGTGCCTACTTTATGAGCGCGCTGCAGGGACTTTACAAGACTCCCTATCTGCAGGGCCTGATTCTCAGTGCGAATCCAAGGCGGATGCGGGGCTAACACCGCTGATGTAATTACACCCAGGTTTGGCGCGCTAATGCCCCTCTGACCTGCCAATTTGTGTTTCATTATGTAGTCGGGATACAGTATCACAGGTCAGCACGGAAGTGCTTCCTACCCGGTCCGGGTGGCGGAATGGCAGACGCGCTAGCTTGAGGTGCTAGTGCCCTATTAACGGGCGTGGGGGTTCAAGTCCCCCTCCGGACACAAGATAAATCCCGAGAAACTGCAATTAGTGCAGCTCTCGGGATTTTTGCTTTGTCTGTCGGACCAATGGGACTGCCCTATTGCGGGTTAGGGTTAAGTGACAAAAAGTGTGTCCGCTC